>NZ_JBEYAL010000018.1:0-173749 GCF_040631655.1 Streptomyces sp. NPDC019937 | reverse complement strand
GACGAGCGCGGGGCCGCGAGGTGCCGCCCGCCGCGGCAGCGGCTGATGTCACAGCGGCGTCGGGAGCCCGGCATGATCCACACGACACCCCCTAGGCGGGCCGTGGCGGGGGCGGGCGGCCCCCGCCCCGGGCCCTGACAGCGGCTCTCGGCCGCGACGGACCGGTGGCACGGCAAAGGGCCCGGGAGCGATGCTCCCGGGCCCTTGCGCGTGGCCGGCGGCGGCTCAGACCGTCGCCGTCTCCTCCGGCTCCGACGATCCGGCCTCCAGCTCCGTCTCCTCGGCCGCGTCCCGGGCCTCCCGCTGCGCGGGGATCTCGTCGGCCAGCCGCGTGGCCATCCGCGCCCGGCGCTCGTCGGCCTTCCGGCACAGCGTCTGCGCGGCCTGGTCGAAGCGCACCAGCGACGGCGGGTCGGACGGCCCGAGCAGGTGCACCTTCAGCTCGGCGCGGGCGGCCGCGAGGGTGTCCTTCTCGGGGTCGCGGACGGCCTCCAGCAGCTCCGGGACCTCCGTCGCCTCGGGGGTGAGGATCGTGGCGGCGCGCACGGTCGGGAAGTTCGCCCGGAACTCCTCCTCGCTCAGCCCGCTGGTGTTCGCCACCGCGTACGGCTTCTCGCTCGTCAGGTAGTCCGAGACGACGCTCGACACATCGCTGATCAGCACGTCGGCCTGGTTGAAGCAGGTGAAGATGGCCGGCCGCGGCCCGGTGACGACCTGGTGCTCCCAGTCCGGCAGCGACGTCCAGTAGGCACTCTCCCAGGCGGCGGTGGCCGCCGCCACGCCCGCGGCGCGGTTGTCGTCCGGGGTGCCCTGGAGCTTCATGCGCTCAATCTCGTCCGCGCTGCTGCGGAAGGAGGTGCTGGTGAGCTGGTTCAGCTCCTCGGCGCGCCGGTTCAGCTCGGCCGCGGCCTCGGCGGGCGGACGGGCCCCGCCACGCTTGGCGTTCGCCTCGGCGATCATCGTCTTGACGCGGTCGTTGGCCTGGCCGGCCCGCCGGTCGACGGAGCCGGTCATCGGGTGCGGCTTGTACAGCAGCCGCACCTTGGGGTCGGCGAGCAGTTCGCGGACGATGTTCTCGCCGGCCAGGATGACCGAGGTGTTGCCGGGGTTGCCGTCCCAGCCCTCCCAGGTCGGCGCGTACAGCACGGTGGTGTACTCACCGGTCGGGGCGCCCGCGTAGGGGCGGATCGGCGCCAGCTGCGGGCGGCCGACCTCCACGACGTCCTTGTCCTCGACGCCGATGTCGGCGAGCTGGTAGCGGTCGCGCGCGGCCGGGCCCGCGACCCACACCTCGTCGTACGCCTTGGCGTACGGGTTGCAGCTGGAGAGCTTGTCGCTCTCGCCGTGGTTGATGAACGCGTGCTTGATCGAGGGGATGCGCAGCACCTGCGAGGTCTTGCCCGAGTTGGCCGGGTGCAGCAGCACCTTGAGCGTCGAGTGCTCCAGCCGCATCAGATGGGCGACCTTGGGGAGGCAGACGATCGGGACGTCCGTCGCGTCGATCTTCTGCACCATGAACCGCTCGCGCAGCACGATGATGGGGTTGCCGTCGAGCGCGGCGAGGGTGGAGAGCCACATGTTCGCCTGGTAGGCGGAGCTGGTGCCGCCCGAGAAGTACATGCCGACGGTCGGCTGGTACTCGGCCAGCCAGGTGTCGAGCCACTCCAGGGCCTTCGCCTCGCTCACCGCCCGCTTGCGCGGCAGCAGCCAGGTGGCCAGGTGGGCGGTGCCGACGATGCCGATCAGCAGGGCGATCGAGAGGCCGACGGCCCCCCAGACACCGTTCTTGGTGCCGGCGGTCAGCAGCAGTCCGGCGGTGGCCGGGGCGGCGAGCCGCAGCATCCGGCGGCCGTGCTGGCGGGCGAACAGCCGCGGCGGAGCCTCGCTCAGGCGCAGCGCGGAGGCGTCGATGTTGCGCGTGACGAAGGGCAGCTGCCGCGTGCGGCGCACCATTATGGCGGCCGCCTGGCAGGCGAAGTGCACGACGTAGAAGAGCAGCAGCCCGACGGTCAGCGGCGCCTGCTCGTGCAGCGGATTTATTCCCTCGATCCGCAGCAGCCCGACCATGATGAGCATGTCGCGGAACAGCTGGCGCACCGTGATGTCGAAGCGGACCTTGCCCAGCAGCGACAGCAGACCGGGCTGCTTGTGCTGCAGGAAAAGATCGAGGGCGAGGCCGCACGCCGAGGAGGCGATGAAGAGCGGTACGTTCGGGAGCACGGCGCCGACGAGCTGTGTGGTGAAGAACACCACCATGGCGAGCAGCGCCGTGAGCTGTACGACCCGGCGTGGGGCGAATCCGGCGGAGGGCACGGGTTGGGCTCCTGGCGGGAGGGCGGTGGACGAGTGGGGGGACCCCTGACCGTATGCCGCCGTCTGGCCCGGTGACAATCCGCGCAGGTGCCAACCGCCCCGAAACGGGCCCAAACGCTCCGCGGAGCGGTCCGGGCGGCCGTCGCGGGGGTGAAGCGGCGGCGAAATGGCCGGGCGGCCAGGGGACCGGCTCACGTAGATTGCCCCCTTGTCATGATGTGAGTGTGCAGGACACGCGTTTCCGCTTTCTGCGAGGTGCGCGTGAGAGCCGGGGACGAGCCCGGGACGAGCAGGGGAGAGGCGTGGCGAAGCAGGACGGGTCGGCGGTACGGGACGAGGTGGCCGCGGCCCGCAGGATCGTGGTGAAGATCGGTTCGTCTTCCCTCACCACCGCGGCAGGGGGGCTGGACGCGGACCGGGTTGACGCGCTGGTGGACGTGCTCGCGAAGGTGCTCGGCCAGGACGCGGGCGGGGACGGCGGCGCGGTCGGCAAGGAGATAGTCCTGGTCTCCTCCGGGGCCATCGCCGCCGGACTCGCCCCCCTGGGCCTGGACCGGCGTCCCCGCGACCTCGCCCGCCAGCAGGCCGCCGCGAGCGTCGGACAGGGCCTGCTGGTGGCCCGCTACACCGCCTCCTTCGCGCGCTACGGGCGCCGGGTCGGCCAGGTGCTGCTGACCACGGACGACACCAGCCGCCGCGCCCACTACCGCAACGCCACCCGGACCCTGGACCAGCTGCTGGCCATGGGCGCCCTGCCGATCGTCAACGAGAACGACACCGTGGCCACCGACGAGATCCGGTTCGGGGACAACGACCGCCTCGCGGCCCTGGTCGCCCATCTCGTACGGGCCGATCTGCTGGTGCTGCTCTCCGATGTGGACGGGCTCTACGACGGCGACCCCAGGTCCCCCGGCACCTCGCGGATCGACGAGGTCAAGGGCCCCCAGGACCTCGCCGGGGTCTCGATCGGCAGCGCGGGGCGCTCCGGAGTCGGTACGGGCGGCATGGTCACCAAGGTCGAGGCGGCCCGGATCGCCGCCGCGGCCGGGGTCCCGGTGGTGCTCACCTCCGCCAGCCAGGCCGGGGACGCCCTGCTGGGCCGCCCCACCGGTACGTACTTCCACCGCACCGGCCGCCGCTCGGCCGACCGGCTGCTGTGGCTCGCCCACGCCTCGGAGCCCCGCGGCGCGCTCACCCTGGACGACGGGGCGGTGCGGGCCGTCGTGGAGCGCCGCACCTCGCTGCTGCCCGCGGGCATCGCGGCGGTGGAGGGCGAGTTCACCGCCGGGGACCCGGTCGAGCTGCGCGACACCGAGGGCCGCGCGGTGGCCCGCGGACTGGTGAACTTCGACGCCAAGGAGATCCCGCGGCTGATCGGCCGCTCGACCCGCGACCTCGCGCGTGAGCTGGGCCCCGCGTACGAGCGGGAGGTCGTGCACCGGGACGACCTGGTGGTGCTGCACCGCCACGGATGAGCCGCCCCCTCGGGGCCCGCACGGACCGGGGCGGCCCCGCCCGACCGGCCGGGTGGGGCCCCAAAGGTGAGCCGGGCCTCAAAAAAAGGGGGGCTTACCTTCCGCAAAAACGCCCCGCGGCCGCGCGAGGACTGGTCAACTTTGTTCAACGGGGTCGCGCGGGCAGCGGGCCCGCGGTGGGAACGCGGCGGGTCCGGATCGGCACCGCCGGCCATGGCACCACCGCACCACAGTGCTCCGCCCGCGCGTGAGCGGAGCAGCGAGCTACAGGAGGCCGCCGGTGAGACGAGGGCGCCCGGGGGCGCCGCCCCGAGGGGCGGCGGAGCGCACCCTGACCAGTGTCGGGTTGAACGGTGCCGGCGCGACCGGCGCCGGGACGGGCGATGCCGGGACGGAGGACGCGACGGCGCAGGGCAAGCGGGTCGAGGTGTCCCGGCTGTGGCACATCACGCTGAGCGTCTCGGGTGCCGAGGCGCCGCTGCGGGAGGTCCGGCGGGCGCTGGAGCAGCTGGCCCACGACCATCCCTTCCTGCTGACCAGTCGCTACGCCAACGACCACGCCGAGATCCGGTACTGGGAGGAGGCGCGCGATCTGCACGACGCCGCGGCGGTGGCGCTGCGGCTGTGGGGTGAGCACCGTTCGACGGCCAAGCTGCCGCCCTGGGAGATCGTCGGGCTCGAGGTCATCGACCGTGATACGTATCACCAGCGGATCGCCGAGGGATACGGGCCGCCACCGGCGTCCCCGGTGGGTGTGCACCCGTTCTGAAGGGGCGGGTGAGCCGCCGAGATGTGAGAAGGCCATCTCGAAGAGCGGAATACCGGAGGGATCGCCGCGCTCGGCTCAGTAGGCTGCCTGCATGACCAGCGCACCCACGTCGCCGCTCACCGACCCCTGGCCGAAGTCCCCGGTCCTCCAGACCGCCTATCGGGCGCGCGCCGCGGCCGTCGACCTCGCCCCGCTGCCGCGCGCCCTGAAGGACGACGCGCTGCTGGCGATGGCCGACGCGCTGGAGGTGCGGACGAAGGAGATCGTCGAGGCCAACGCCGTCGATGTGGAGCGGGCCCGGGAGGCGGGCACGAGCGAGGCGATCGTCGACCGGCTGACCCTCACCCCGGAGCGGGTGCGGGCCATCGCCTCCGATGTCCGCGACGTGGTCGCGCTGCCCGATCCGGTCGGCGAGGTGGTGCGCGGTTCGACGCTTCCCAACGGTATCGACCTGCGCCAGGTGCGCGTCCCGCTGGGCGTCGTCGGCATCATCTACGAGGCCCGCCCGAACGTCACCGTGGACGCCGCCGCGCTGTGCCTGAAGTCGGGCAACGCCGTCCTGCTGCGCGGCTCTTCGTCGGCGTACCACTCGAACAGCGCGCTGGTGAAGGTGCTGCGCGACGCCGTCGGCGGCGCCGGACTGCCCGCGGACGCCGTTCAGCTGGTGCCGGGGGAGAGCCGGGAGTCGGTGCGCGAGCTGATGCGCGCCCGCGGCCTGGTGGACGTGCTGATTCCGCGCGGCGGCGCCTCGCTCATCCGTACGGTGGTCGAGGAGTCGACGGTTCCGGTCATCGAGACCGGCACCGGCAACTGCCACGTCTACGTGGACGCCCAGGCAGACCTGGACATGGCCGTGGACATCCTGGTGAACTCCAAGGCCCAGCGCCCGAGCGTGTGCAACGCGGCGGAGACGCTGCTGGTGCACCAGGACATCGCCGCCGAGTTCCTGCCGCGCGCCCTGGACGCGCTGGCGGCGGCCGGGGTCACGGTGCACGCCGACGAGCGGGTGCTGGCGCTGGCCGAGGCCGAGGGGACGAAGGCCACGGTCGTCCCGGCGGCGATGGAGGACTGGGAGACCGAGTACCTGTCGTACGACATCGCCGCGGCGGTCGTGGACTCCCTGGAGGCCGCGGTGGCCCACATCGGCCTGTGGTCCTCCGGTCACACCGAGGCCATCGTCACGACGTCACAGGCGGCCGCCCGCCGCTTCACCCAATTGGTGGACTCCACCACCGTCGCGGTGAACGCCTCCACCCGCTTCACGGACGGCAGCCAGTTCGGCTTCGGCGCCGAGATCGGCATCTCCACCCAGAAGCTCCACGCCCGGGGACCGATGGGGCTGCCCGAGCTGACGTCGACCAAGTACATCGTCACCGGCGACGGACACACCCGCTGAGTCACCCGTTCGGGGGATGACCGAACCCGGAGGTCAACGGACGGATCTTCCCCCGAATACCATTTCACCCTGCCCAAATTGACCCGTCCGGTCTACTCTGAACGGGTGCCGGACGACGTGGGGGGCAAGCCGTTCCCGGACGGCGACGAGCCCGACGAGCGCAGCCACGGAGAGGCGAACGACGAGTTCGCCACCGTGGTCTTCGACGAGGACTTCGTGCGGTCCGCCGTCATCCATGAGCCCACCGCCATCGAACGGATGCTGGCCGCCGCGCAGGCCCGTGCCGAGGCCGAGGCGTCCCGGCGCGGCAGGGCCGGGATGTCCCCCGAGGACGAGCTGTTCGACGACGCGTACGGTCCGGAGGGCGAGTTCGGGGACGGTCCGTACGACGACTATGCCGACCCGGACGGCCGCTTCGGCCCGCGCCGGGAGCTGGACGGCGCCTACGGCCCGTACGGGCGCTACGGGAGCGCCGGGCGGCCCTATCGCGGCCATGCCCGCTGGCACCGCCCGGTGGCCTGGCTGCTGGCCGTCCTGATGGGCATCGGGGTGGTCGCGCTGGCCTTCACGGCGGTCTACCGGGGCACCTCGGGCAACCGCCAGGACCCCGCCCCGCCGCCCGCCACCAGCGGCGTCGACGGCACGACCGCGGGGCGGCCGGGCAGTGTGCCGTCCACGGCGGCCGAGCGCGAGGTGCCGCCCGCCTCCGTCGTGCCGCGCTCCCCGTGACGTCACCGTCCCTCGTGCCGGCATCCCTCACCTCCCCGGTCGCGTACCCGTAGCACGTCGCGCCGTATGCGGCGTTTCCTCCGTACGGTGCGTGAAGTTGTGGAGTACCACCGCGTTTACCGCTGCCCCCGGCGACCTACTCTTGAGGTATGACCGGGCGTGGAGACCCTCCCGAGGGGACACCCGAGGGCGTCCCGGGAGGTGGTGAGGACGAGTACCGCTCCGTCGTATTCGACGAGTCCTTCGTTCGTGCTGCCCGGCTCCAGGAGCTCTCCGCCGAGGAGCGCATGGACGATCACTCGCGCGCGGTGCGCAGCCGCCACGCCTGGACCCGTGCCGGGGCGTCGCGGCAGGCCGTCGTCCTCGTCCTGCTGATCGCCTTCGCCTTCGCGGCGGCCGTCTACATGGGCGTACGCCACCCGTACCAGCCGCCGGAGCCGCAGGCCGTCGAGCCGCTGCGCAGCAGCGTGGTGCCGCTCTCGCCGCGCGGTGAGGTGCCCGGCGGGCGGCCCGCGGAGCTGTTCCGGAAGAGCCCGGCCGCCGAGTTCCGCACCGGTGCCGAGGGGATCACCCTGCCCGCCGCCCGGCGCACCCAGGGCTTCTCCGAGAGCCAGGTGATGACGGCGCTCACCACGGCCAAGGACTACGTGGTGAAGTCCACCCTCGACCCGGCCGTGCTCACCGGCGGACCGGTGCAGGCGGTGCGGCTGCTGCTCGATCCCGCCCAGCAGATCCAGTTCGACCAGAGCTTCGAACACCCGGTCGACGACGGCCGCCACGCGGCCACCGGCTGGCTGACCCGCTTCAACCCGGCCGAGGTGACGCTGGCCGACGCGCCGGTGAGGGTGCGCGGCTCGCTGACGGTCGTCGAGCGCACCCCCTCGACCCTGGAGGTCAGCGCCGACCACGTCTTCGTCTACGCGGTCCAGCGGGCCCACGAGCGGGCCCCGGACCACGCCTCGCTGTACACGGTCCGCCGTGAGACCCGGTTCCGCTTCGACCGCGGGGATCTGCGCGACCACCGGGTGGAGCTGGTGCACAGCTCGGTGCTGGCGGGCCCGCAGGCGTGCTCCGCGAACGCCTCCGGCTATCTGCGGCCGCTGGCGGCCGGGCAGAGCGTCCGGAACGACGCCCCGGCCGGCACCGACCCGTACGCCCCGGGCCGCACCCCGGTCTCCCTCTGCGGCGTGCTCTCCCCGGGCACGCACACCATCCCTTAGGGGGTGTCTCGCCGATCATGCCGGGCTCCCGACGCCGCTGTGACATCAGCCGCTGCCGCGGCGGGCGGCACCTCGCGGCCCCGCGCTCGTCACACGCAGCGCCGCTGCGCTCTCCTCACGCGGGTTGCGAGCTACCGCACCAGACGCCGCTCGCTGATCCGGCCTGATCGGCAAGACACCCCCTAGCGGGTGGGCGGCCCGTCCCCCCGGGAGTCCCCGCCGGAATCCCCGCCGGGGCCCTCCTGGGCGTCCCGCGGGGGCGTGCCCTCGGTGGTGTCCCCGCCGGGCCTGCCGCCGCCGCTGAACCGGTCGCGCAGCTTGCCGCCCAGGTCCCCGGCACCGCCCGCCACGTCCCGTACGAACGCGATCAGCGGGTCCTTGCTGGTGCGGATCGACTCCGCGTAGTGGTCCGCGGACTGCCGGAAGGAGTCGCCGACCGAGGTGTCCTTGTCCTCGTCGCGGCGCGGGTAGTGGCCGTCCATGAGCCGCTGGAAGTCCCGGCTCGCGGCCCACTTCTTCAGCTCGGCGGCGCGCACGGTGGTGAACGGGTGGCTGCGCGGCAGCATGTTCAGGATCTTGAGGACGGAGTCCCGCAGATCACCGCTGTTCTCGTACTCCTCGGCCTGCTCCAGGAAGGCGTCCACGTTCATCTCGTGCAGATGGTGGCCGCCCGCGAGCTTCATCAGCCCGCGCATCGAGGCCCGCGGATCCTGCCCGACCAGCAGCCCCGCCCGGTCCGCCGACAGCTCCGACTTGCGGAACCACTCGCGCAGCGCCGTCACCAGGGCCAGCACCGCCACATTGCCGAGCGGGATCCAGGCGACCTTCAGCGCGAGGTTGGTCAGGAACAGCAGTATGGTCCGGTAGACGGAGTGCCCCGACAGCGCGTGGCCCACCTCATGGCCGATGACCGCCCGCATCTCCTGCTCGTCGAGCAGCTCGACCAGCCCGGTGGTCAGCACGATGATCGGCGCGTCCATGCCGATGCACATCGCGTTCGGCTTCGGGTCCTGGGTGACGTACATCGCCGGGACCCGCTCCAGGTCCAGGATGTAGCAGGCGTCCCGCAGCATGTCGTGGAGGTGCGCGAACTGCCGGTCGCTCACCCGCACCGAATCGGACAGGTACAGCAGCCGCAGACTGCGCTCGGGCAGCAGCCCGCTCAGCGCCTTGAAGACGGTGTCGAAGCCGGTCAGCTTGCGCAGCGCGACCAGCGCCGAGCGGTCGGCCGGATGTTCGTACGCGCGCGAGGAAATGCCCGGAAACCGCCGCCTCTCGCGGCTGGGCACATGCTCACGTCCCTCTCCGGCGCCGCTCCCGTCGCCACCGGTGCCCTGCGTATGGCTGTCGCTCATCTGTCCCCCTCGTACGGACTGTTTCCCCGAACCGTCCCGGTACTACCCGGTGGTGCCCGTCCCCCTGGCGGACCCCACCTTAGGCCCTGCCCGGCGAGGGGCTAGCGTGGAGACATGCCCGATATGACTGGACTCACCGCCGTGCTCGCCGCCACTTCCAAGGACCAGGGACCGGGAGCGCTGCTGCGCACCGTCATCGTCGTCGGCATCGTGGGATCCATCCTGGTCGCGTGGTTCCTGCTGCGCGGGTACAAACAGGACTGACCGCGGGCCCAAGGGCGGACTGGCAGCAGGCCCGCGATCCGGCTCGCATACGATGTGGCGGACGTGACGTGACGCCGAGACCCGGATAGGTAACGCCTGCGATGAGCGCTTTCAGCACCGCACATGCTGCCCTCACCACCCTCGCGGCCGAGGGCGGTGAGCATGTCGACACCCACCCGAGCATCAGCCCCTTCATGACCGGCGGCGCGGCTCTCGTCATCCTGTTCCTGCTGCTGTGGATCACCACCCGCTTCAACCGGGACCGCTGACCGGGGCCGTTGCCTCTTCGGGCCCCGGTTTCGGGCCGGGCCCAGTAGGGTCTGCACGCATGGAAGAGGAGAAGGGGCCGGCCAAGCGGCGGCTCGGTGTGATGGGCGGGACGTTCGACCCGATCCACCACGGTCACTTGGTCGCGGCGAGCGAGGTGGCGTCGCAGTTCCACCTGGACGAGGTCGTGTTCGTACCGACCGGGGAGCCGTGGCAGAAGAGCCACAAAAAGGTTTCCCCGGCCGAGGACCGCTATCTGATGACGGTCATCGCGACCGCGTCGAACCCGCAGTTCTCGGTCAGCCGCATCGACATCGACCGCGGCGGTGCGACGTACACGACCGATACGCTCCGGGACCTGCGCGCGCTCAACGGTGACGCGGACCTGTTCTTCATCACCGGAGCGGACGCGCTCGCCCAGATCCTCACCTGGCGCGATGCCGAAGTGCTGTTCTCGCTCGCCCACTTCATCGGGGTGACCAGGCCCGGGCACATACTGGCCGACCCCGGGCTGCCGGAGGGCGGGGTGTCGCTGGTCGAGGTTCCGGCGCTGGCGATCTCGTCGTCGGACTGCCGCGCGCGTGTCGCACACGGCGAGCCCGTCTGGTACCTGGTGCCGGACGGTGTGGTGCGGTACATCGACAAGCGAGAGCTGTACCGGCACGACTGCTGAAGGGGTACCGGTGAACGACGGACAGGACCCGTACGACCCGTACGCGCGGGATCCGTACGCCCAGGAGCCGCAGATCGTCGGCTACGACGCCTATGGGCAGCCGGTGTACCAGTCCCAGGGGGCGCAGCAGGGTTACGACCCGTCGTCGTACTACGGGCAGCAGCAGGGACAGCAGCAGGACGGGTACGGCTACGGCTACGACCCGTACGGCCAGGTCCAGCAGGCGCGGCAGGCCCCGGCGCAGTATCCGCAGGCGCAGCAGTACGACCCGTACTACGGACAGCAGCAGCACTATCCGCAGCAGGAGCAGTACGGGCAGCAGGGCTATGACTACGCCGCGCCCGCCCCGGCCGCGCCCGCGGCTCCGGCCGCTCCGGCTCAGGACGACGAGCCGAACCCGTACGAGGAGCTGGCCGAGCTGGGCCGGGAGGAGCCGCCCCATGGCGCCCCGGCCGGTGCCCCGGAGGGGCCCGGCAAGGGCAAGCCCGGCCCGGACGCGAAGGGCGAGGAGTACCGCACCGAGCAGTTCTCCTTCGTGGAGGAGCCCGACGAGGACTCCGAAGACGTCATCGACTGGCTGAAGTTCGCCGAGACCCGCTCCGAGCGGCGCGACGAGCGCCGCCGCAAGGGGCGCAACCGGTTCGTCGCGCTCATCGTGGTGCTGGTCCTCGCCGCCGTGGGCGGGGCCGGCTACCTCTGGTACGCGGGCATGCTGCCCGGGCTCTCCGCCGACGGCGACGCCCAGACGGCCGCGGGCCCGCAGAAGCGGGACGTGATCGTCGTCCATCTGCGCGAGCTGAAGGGCGGCCGTACCTCCACCGCGCTGCTGGTGGACAACGAGACCACCAAGAAGGGCACCACCGTCCTGCTGCCGAACGCGCTGTCCGTCTCCACCGAGGACGGCGGCTCCACCACGCTCGGCAAGTCGGTGACCGACGAGGGCTCCGACGCCACCCGGGACTCCCTGTCCACGCTGCTGGGCTCGAAGATCCAGGGCACCTGGCGGCTGGACACGCCCTATCTGGAGAACCTCGTCGAGCTGGTCGGCAGCATCACCCTGGACACCGACACCACGGTGCCGGCCACCCGGAAGGGCGAGGACCCGCTGGTCAAGCGGGGCAAGGAGCAGATCCTGAGCGGTCAGGCGGCCGTGGCGTACGCCACCTACCGGGCCCCGGGCGAGGCGCAGACCAAGCAGCTCGCGCGGTTCGGCCAGGTCATGGACGCCACCTTGAAGAAGGTCTCCAGCGATACGGGCGGCGCCACCAAGACCGTCGAGCAGCTGGCGCAGATCCCCGACCCGTCGCTGTCCGAGCAGCAGCTCGGCGCCTCGCTGGCGCGGCTCGCCGGGCAGGCCAAGGGCGGCGACTACGACACGATGATGCTGCCGGTCCAGGGCGACGGCACGCTCAGCGCCCGCGCGACGGACCGGGTGGTCAAGGACGTCCTCGGCGGCACGGTCAAGAACACCGACCCGGGCTCCGCGGCACGGGTGAGCGTGACCAGCGCCGGCGGCGGCAAGGACGCCTCGGGTGCCGCCCGGGTCGCGCTGGTCAACGGCGGTTTCACGGTCGTCGCCGCCACCGAGGGCGGCGCTCCGCGGCAGACCTCCCGGGTGACGTACGCGGACGCCGGGCAGGCCGGGCAGGCGAAGGAGGTCGCCAAGACCCTCGGACTGCCCGCGACCTCGGTCACCAAGGGCAAGGGCGCCGCCAACGCGGATGTGACGGTGGTCCTCGGCGCGGACTACGACCCCCAGGGCTGACCGCGGCCGCCGCAGCGCGGCCGCGCGAGAGTCGGGAGAGTCACCGCGGTCATGGGGGGAATGGCCGGGAGTCGTGACGGTGGGGCGTGAGACCCTTGGGGTTGCCCAGACCCTGAGGGTCCCCACCGACCGGAAAGCCTCGCCTGTGACCGCCACGGACCGCTCCATCGAGCTCATCAACGCCGCCGCCCAGGCGGCCGCCGACAAGCTCGCGCACGACATCATCGCGTACGACGTCAGCGACGTGCTCTCGATCACCGACGCCTTCCTGCTGGCCTCGGCGCCCAACGACCGCCAGGTCAAGTCGATCGTCGACGAGATCGAGGAGCGGCTGAACAAGGACCTCGGCGCCAAGCCGGTGCGCCGCGAGGGCGACCGTGAGGCCCGCTGGGTGCTCCTGGACTACGTGGACATCGTGGTGCACGTCCAGCACAGCGAGGAGCGGGTCTTCTACGCCCTGGAGCGGCTGTGGAAGGACTGCCCGCAGCTGGAGCTGCCGGCCGACGCCGAGGCCACCCGCGGCAAGGCGGAGGAGTACGCGCAGGCGCAGGGCCCGGACGGCGGTGCGGGGGGTGAGCTGAGCTGAACGGCACCATGAGCGGCCGCGGCCGCCGCATAGTCCTGTGGCGGCACGGCCAGACGGCCTGGAACATCGAGCGCCGCTTCCAGGGCTCCCTGGACATCGAGCTGACCGACACCGGTGTCGCGCAGGCCCACCGCGCGGCCCGGCTGCTGGCCGGGCTGCGGCCGGACGCGATCGTCGCCTCCGACCTCAAGCGGGTCATGGCGACCGCCGCCGAGCTGGCGGCCGTGACCGGGCTCACGGTCGACCACTACGCGGGGCTGCGGGAGACCTTTGCCGGTGAGTGGCAGGGGCTCACGCACGAAGAGATCATCGAGCGGTTCGGCGAGCAGTACGCGGCGTGGAAGCGCGGCGAGCCGGTGCGGCGCGGCGGCGGCGAGCTGGAGTCCGAGGTCGCCGACCGGGCGGCGCCGGTCGTGCTGGAGGCCGCCGAGAAGCTGCCCGACGGCGGCACGCTCGTGGTGGTCAGTCACGGCGGCACGATCCGCACCACCATCGGGCGGCTGCTCGGCCTGGAGCCGCACACCTGGGAGGCCCTGGGCGGCCTCTCGAACTGCTGCTGGTCGGTGCTGGGCGAGGGCGCGCGCGGCTGGCGGCTGCTGGAGCACAACGCCGGATCCCTCCCCGAGCCCGTCCTCGGCGACGACGCCTAGGGGGTGGCTTGCCGGTCAGGACGGCCGGGAAGGGCCTTCCGGCCCGGCCCCGGGGTCACCTCCCGGCTCGATTTCCTTTTCCGGCTGGTCACCGGCTAAGCTCCTACTTGTTCGAAGCGCAGCGGCGCGGAGAGCAGCGGGGCTATAGCTCAGTTGGTAGAGCGCCTGCATGGCATGCAGGAGGTCAGGAGTTCAATTCTCCTTAGCTCCACAGATGGCGGCGATCCCGTCTCCCTCACCGGGAGGCGGGATCGCCGCTTTTTCGCACGGTCCAAACCTCCGGTGCCCGCCCCCTGTTGACGTCGGCTCAACTCGGCCCGTCCCCGGGGCGGCTGGGTTCGGTGCGATCTTCCTGGGTAGGTTGGACGACACCGCACCGAGCGCGCGAGCCTCGGCGGAAGTGGCGGTGCGCGCGGGGCGCTTGTGAGTCTGGTGAGGCGTCTGTTGCATCTCCGCTGACCTGGGTGTCGCCCCGTGGCAGAATCGGACAGCCGGCGGGGGCGCAGGGCCGATAGTCCGATGGGGAGGGACGGGTGGGATGCCGACCAGCATCCTCGACGCGTTCGAGGACCTTTCCGAGACGGCTCGGGAGGGCATCGAATGCCCGTCCTGCGGTTCCGGCAATGTGGCTCAGGTACTCGGCGACAACGGCGGTGTTTCCTACGTGTGTACGGCCTGCGGCCACAGCTGGAGCTGAGTGACATGGGAGCACACAGCCGGAAATGTGACTGGTGCGGCGGTGGCACGCCCATCGTCCGCGACATGGAGCCCCTCAACTCCGACTACCAGTACTGGTGCGCGGAGTGCGCCCAGGCGCTGATCATCAAGGGCGACCCGATCGAGACGTACCGGGAGCTGGAGGGCGAGCCGATCTACGGTCGGCTCCTCGAAGAGCACTGCACGCTGAAGCGTTTCTACTCGTTCGCGACGGCGTGAAGCGGCATGAGGACGGGCCGGTCACGGGGGCCGCGGCAATCGATTTGGCTAAAGCCCGGGGCGTCCGTGTAATGTAGGCGATGCCGCCGAGGGGAACCGGGCGGAGCAAGACCTGGGGCTATAGCTCAGTTGGTAGAGCGCCTGCATGGCATGCAGGAGGTCAGGAGTTCAATTCTCCTTAGCTCCACAATCGCGAGAGCGGGTCGTCCGATACGGACGGCCCGTTTCTCGTTTCCCCGCTCCCGAGTCACCTCGCTGCGGCCCGTCGGTGCCCTGCGGTAACCTGACCCCATGCGTGCCGTACGCCTTCTGCTTAGCGGGCCGCGCTGATCAGTACCGACCGCGATCATCTCCGGTCGGCATCGGCGCGGCGTCCCCTCCTGTGCGAGGGGCCTTTTTGTTTCACCGGACAAGAGGGAATCGGCCTGTACCGCGGGCAGAGACGACCAATGGAGCTTTGAGGATCATGAGCGAGACCAATGCCGCGGCCGAGGTGGCCGCGCCGCACCGCTACACGGCCGCGCTGGCCGCTGACATCGAGGCCCGCTGGCAGGATTTCTGGGACGCGAACGGCACGTATGACGCGCCCAACCCGGGCGGCGACCTGACCGGTGACGCCGAGGTCGTCGCCCGGCCGAAGAAGTTCGTCATGGACATGTTCCCGTACCCCTCGGGGGCGGGGCTGCACGTGGGCCATCCGCTGGGCTACATCGCCACCGACGTGTACGCCCGCTACCACCGCATGACGGGCCACAACGTCCTGCACACCCTGGGCTTCGACGCCTTCGGCCTGCCCGCCGAGCAGTACGCGGTGCAGACCGGCACCCACCCCCGGGTCAGCACCGAGGCCAACATCGACAACATGCGGCGCCAGCTGCGCCGCCTGGGCCTGGGACACGACCCGCGCCGCTCCTTCGCCACGATCGACCCGGACTACTACAAGTGGACCCAGTGGATCTTCCTGCAGATCTTCAACTCCTGGTACGACCCGCAGGCGGACAAGGCGCGCCCGATCGACACCCTGGTCGAGCAGTTCGCCTCCGGTGAGCGCGCCACCCCCGACGGGCGCCCCTGGGGCGAGCTGACCGAGCCCGAGCGGGCGGATGTCCTGGGCGGCTACCGCCTGGCGTACGCCTCGGACGCGCCCGTCAACTGGTGTCCCGGCCTGGGCACCGTGCTGGCCAACGAGGAGGTCACCGCCGACGGCCGCTCCGAGCGCGGCAACTTCCCGGTCTTCAAGGCCAAGCTGCGCCAGTGGAACATGCGGATCACCGCCTACGCGGACCGGCTGCTGGAGGACCTGGACGCGCTGGACTGGCCCGAGGCCATCAAGCTGCAGCAGCGCAACTGGATCGGCCGCAGCGAGGGCGCCCGGGTCGACTTCCCGGTGCAGGACCACCCCGACGCGAAGATCACGGTCTTCACCACCCGCCAGGACACCCTGTTCGGCGCGACCTACATGGTGCTGGCGCCCGAGCACGACCTGGTCGACTCCATCGTCCCGGCCGCCTGGCCCGAGGGCGCCCACGACGTGTGGACCGGCGGGCACGCCACCCCGGCCGAGGCCGTCGCCGCGTACCGCAAGCAGGCCGCGGCCAAGTCGGATGTCGAGCGGCAGGCCGAGGCCAAGGACAAGACCGGCGTCTTCACCGGTGCGTACGCGGTCAACCCGGTCAGCGGCGACCGGGTGCCGGTCTTCATCGCCGACTACGTCCTGATGGGCTACGGCACCGGCGCGATCATGGCAGTTCCGGCGCACGACAGCCGTGACTTCGCCTTCGCCCGCGCCTTCGAGCTGCCGATGCGCTGCGTCGTCGAGCCCTCGGACGGCCGCGGCACCGACCCGTCGACCTGGGACGACGCGTTCAGCTCGTACGACGCCAAGATCGTCAATTCGGCGGGTGAGGGCGTCTCCCTGGACGGCCTGGGCGTGACCGAGGCCAAGGCCCGGATCACCGCATGGCTGGAGGCCCGCTCCATCGGCGAGGGCACCGTCAACTTCCGCTTGCGCGACTGGCTGTTCAGCCGTCAGCGCTACTGGGGCGAGCCCTTCCCGATCATCTACGACGAGGACGGCGTGGCGCACGCGCTGCCCGAGTCGATGCTGCCGCTGGAGCTGCCCGAGGTCGAGGACTACTCGCCGCGCACCTTCGACCCCGACGACGCCGACACCTCCCCGGAGACCCCGCTGTCCCGGAACGAGGAGTGGGTCAACGTGGTGCTGGACCTGGGCGACGGACGCGGCCCGCGCCCGTTCCGCCGCGAGACCAACACCATGCCCAACTGGGCCGGCTCCTGCTGGTACGAGCTGCGCTACCTGGACCCGCACAACGGCGAGCGGCTGGTCGACCCCGGCACCGAGCGCTACTGGATGGGCCCGCGCGACGGTCAGCCGCACGGCGGCGTCGACCTGTACGTCGGCGGCGCCGAGCACGCCGTGCTGCACCTGCTGTACGCCCGCTTCTGGTCCAAGGTGCTGTTCGACCTGGGCCACGTCTCGTCGGTCGAGCCGTTCCACAAGCTCTACAACCAGGGCATGATCCAGGCGTACGTCTACCGGGACAGCCGCGGCATCGCCGTCCCGGCCGCCGAGGTCGAGGAGCGCGACGGGGCGTACTGGTACCAGGGCGAGAAGGTCACCCGGCTGCTGGGCAAGATGGGCAAGTCCCTGAAGAACGCCGTCACGCCGGACGAGATCTGCGCCGAGTACGGGGCCGACACGCTGCGCCTGTACGAGATGGCCATGGGCCCGCTGGACGTCTCGCGCCCCTGGGACACCCGCGCGGTCGTCGGCCAGTACCGGCTGCTGCAGCGGCTGTGGCGCAACGTCGTGGACGAGGCGACCGGCGAGGTCACCGTCGTGGACGCGGAGCCCGACGAGGACACGCTGCGCGCCCTGCACAAGGCGATCGACGGGGTCCGGCAGGACATGGTGGGCCTGCGCTTCAACACCGCCATCGCCAAGATCACCGAGCTGAACAACCACGTCACCAAGGTGCGCGAGGTGCCGCGCTCGGTCGCCGAGCGGCTGGTGCTGCTGATCGCGCCGCTGGCCCCGCACATCGCCGAGGAGCTGTGGCGCAAGCTGGGCCACGAGTCCTCGGTCGTCCACGAGCCCTTCCCGGTCGCCGACCCGGCGTACGTCGTGGACGAGACGGTGACCTGTGTGGTCCAGGTCAAGGGCAAGGTCAAGGCCCGGCTGGAGGTCGCCCCGTCGGTCTCCGACGAGGAGCTGGAGGCGCAGGCCCTGGGCGACCCGGCGGTGGTCGCGGCGCTGAACGGCGCGGGCATCCGCAAGGTGATCGTGCGGGCGCCGAAGCTGGTGAACATCGTCCCGGCCTGACGGCTCCGGGAGCTTCCGCGCGGGCGGGCTGGGGGTTCGTCAGGAACCCCGGGCCCGCCCGGTCCGTTTACGCTGGGAGGACAGCAGCCACCGCGGTGACCGCCGCCCGAAGGAGCGCACATGGAAGCCATCTGGATCCTGTTGCTGCTTTTCGTCATGTTCATCGTGACGGGTACCTATGTCACGGTGCGGGTGGTGCGGACGGCCAAGCGCGGCCTCGACCGCACCGTGGAGCAGGCCCGCCGCACGGTCGAGGACACCCGGCTCCGGGCCCGCCAGTTCGCCCGGCCGGGCGCCTCCGGTGAGCTGGCCGAGCTGCGGCTGTCGCTGCGTACGTCGATGTCCGCCACCGAGCAGGCCCTGCGCGCGGTCGCGGGCCAAGACCGCTCCGTGGCGGAGTCGTTGAACCTGTTCCAGCGGCTCAGCGCGCACGGCCACGAGCTGGACGACGATCTGAAGCGGCTGGAGCGGGAGCCGGACAAGACCCGCCTCGGCGCCCTGCTCCCCGAGCTGAGGGAGCGTACGGAGCGGATCACGCACTCCGCGGACTCGCTGCGCTGGGCGGTGCGGGAGCGGGCGCAGCGGTTCGCCCACGACGAGCTGGACGCGCTGGGGCGCGAGATCGAGATGGAGGCGGGGGCGCTGCGGCACTGGACGGTGGAAGAGCCCCGGCCCGAGGCGAGCCCGCGGCCCTCATCGGCGCCGGAGCCGGAGCGGAAGCCGGAGCCGGAGTCGGCGCCCGTGGGCGAGTCCGCGCCCCGGCCGGAACCGCCCTCCCTGGAGAGCACGCCCCGATCGCGGCCGTACTCCTGGCAGAAGTCCTGGCAGGAGTCCCCCCGCCCCGAGAACACCGCCTGAACACGGGCTTACCGATAGGGTCGGTGATCACCGGTGGGGTCGCGCTGTCGGCCCGGGGCTTCCCCGGATAATCTCCCAGTCATGTCCCGCCATGTCGCGATCGTGACCGATTCAACGGCTTACCTGCCGCAGGAGGCGATGGAGCGGCATCGCATCACCGCCGTGCCGCTGACGGTGGTGCTCGGAGACCGGGCGCTGGAGGAGGGGACCGAGATCTCGGCCCTGTCGCTCGCGGAGGCCCTGCAGAAGCGCAAGCCCGTGACCACGTCCCGGCCCAGCCCCGAGACCTTCGCGGACGCCTACCGCGCGGCCGCGGCGGAGGGCGCGACCGGCATCGTCTCGCTGCATCTGTCCGCCGAGATCTCCGGCACCTACGACGCGGCGGTGCTCGCCGCGCAGGACGCGCCCGTGCCGGTACGGGTGGTGGACAGCGGCATGGTCGCGATGGCGCTCGGCTTCTGCGCGCTGGCGGCGGCCGAGACCGCGGAGGGCGGCGGCACGCTGGACGAGGCCGTCGCGGCGGCCCAGAAGCGGGCCGACGGCACCTCCGCCTACTTCTACGTCGACACCCTCGACTACCTGCGTCGAGGCGGCCGCATCGGCGCGGCCCAGGCCCTCCTCGGCTCCGCGCTCGCGGTCAAACCGCTGCTCCAGCTCGACGAGGGCCGGATCGAGCTGCGGGAGAAGGTCCGCACCGCGTCCAAGGCCATCGCCCGGCTCGAGGAGATCGTGGTGGAGCGGGCGGGCCGGAGCCCGGTCGACATCGCCGTCCAGCACCTCGCGGCGGGAGAGCGCGCGACCGCCCTCGCCGAGCGGCTGCGGGAGCGGGTGCCGGGGCTCGCGGAGCTGTACGTGAGCGAGGTGGGCGCGGTGATCGGGGCACACACCGGACCGGGGTTGTTGGGTGCGGTGGTCTCTCCGCGGTAGCGGCTGCTCGTCCAGTGGCTGACTCTTCCGGGTGACGGGGTTTTCCACATTCCGTGGGTTATCCCCGGGAATCGGGACTGATCAGCGGGGTCGGGCGAAGGTGCCTACCGTCGGGTGGCATGAGGACACGATCACGCACCGTTACGAACCGGCCGCCGGGCCGCGGCCGGCACCGCCTCGCCGCGCCCCGCCCGGGCGATCACCCCCGGGCCACCTGCCGTCAGGCCCGCCCCGCGCCGTCTCCGCGCAATGCCCGCGCGGCCGCTCTCCTCCCCCTCCCGCGCGAGGCGACCGCCCTCATCGCCCCCACCGTCCCCGGGAGCCGGGCCCCGGCCCCCGGCGCGCACTCCCCGCGAAGTCCGACCCCGGCGGACCCCACTCCGGCTGCCGCTGTGGCGGCGGCTGTGACTGTGGCTGCGGCTCCGGCTGTGGCCAAGCACGAGACGACGGTGGACGAGGCCATGGACGAGGAGGCGACCGCGGACGGAGGGGGCGCGGAGGAGAAGACCGCCACCGGCGGCGGCCAGGCGCTCCGCCGCCGCGACCGGATGCTGCCGGCGTTGCGTGAACGCCTTCCGCTGTGGCTCCAACTGCGCTGCGGCATGGAGTTGCGGACCGTCGCCGCGCTGGCGGTCGCCCTCGTCGCCGCGCTGGCCTTCGCGGTCCACCACTTCTGGAGCGGCCGCCCCCAGACCGTGCGGGCGCCCGAACCCGAACCGGCGCGTGCGGCGGCCCCCCACTCCGGTCCGATGTCCGGTCCGATGTCCGGACCGACGACCGGGGCGCGTCCGGCCGCCGGTGCGTCCGGCCGCTCGGTCGTGGTCGATGTGACGGGCAAGGTCCGCCGCCCGGGGCTGCGTCACCTGCCGCCCGGGGCGAGGGTCGCCGACGCGATCGAGGCGGCGGGCGGGGCGCGGCCGGGCGCGGACACGAGCGGACTGAACCGGGCCCGGCCCTTGGTGGACGGGGAGCAGATCGTGGTCGGCGCCCCGGCGCATCAGGCCCCCGCGGGACCCGCCCCCGCCGGTCCGGCCGCCGCACCCGCCCCCGGATCCGGCCCCGGCCCCGGGGCACCGGGCGCTCCGGGCGGCGGCGTGCTCAGCCTCAACTCGGCGACCGCGGAACAGCTCGACACCCTGCCGGGGGTCGGCCCGGTCCTGGCCCGGCACATCCTCGACTACCGCACCCAGCACGGCGGTTTCCGCTCCATCGACGAACTCCGCGAGGTCAACGGCATCGGCGACCGCCGGTTCGCCGATCTCCGCCCGCTGGTTCAGCCATGACGCCCGTACGGACGGCGCGTCCCCGCGCCCCGGTGCACGCGGCCGCCGCCTCACCGCGCGGGGCGTCCGACCCCCGCCAGGAGGGCCCGGCGGACCTCCGCCTGGTGCCACCCGCGCTGGCCGCCTGGGCCGCGGCGGCGATCGCTCTGGGCACACCGGGCCGCACGGTGGCCGTGGTCTGCGCGGGAGCCTGCCTGGCGGCGGCCGTCCTGCTGTTCGTGACCCGCCGGCGCCGGGCGGCCATGGGGCGGGACCGGAGGCGGACGGCGGGGGCCGTGGCCGCGGTCCTGCTGTGCGGGGCCACGGCGGGAGCGGTCGCCGCGCTGCACGCGGCGGATGTGCGGCGGGGCCCGGTCCCGGCGCTGGCCGGGGAGTTCGCCGAGGCGACCGTCGAGGTGACGGTCACGGGGGACCCGAGGCTCAGCCGCCCCCGGGTGCGCGGGGCCGCGCTCGCGCCCGTGTCGGTGGTGGTCGAGGCGGAGGCCACCGGGATCACCGGGCCTGACGGCACGACGACGGACACCTGGGCCCCGGTGCTGGTGACGGTCCGTCCGGAGGCCCGCCAGCGGGCGGTGTGGCTGCGGCTGCTGCCGTCCACGCGGCTGCGGGTGCACGGCCGTCTGGCGCCGCCGCTGCGCGACGGGAACCGTATCGCAGCGGTGGTGCGCGGCGGTGGCGGGCCACCGCGCGTCATCGGGGCGCCCAGCTCCCTCCAGCGGCTGGCGGGCCGGTTGCGCGCCGGGCTCCGCACGGCGACCGACGGGTTGTCCCCGGACGCGCGGGCGCTGCTTCCGGGGCTGGTCGTGGGGGACACCTCACGGGTTCCGCCGGACCTCGACGAGGCGTTCCGGGCCACGGACATGACGCATCTGCTGGCCGTCTCCGGCAGCAACCTCACCCTGCTGCTGGCTCTGCTGACCGGCCCTCCGCACCTCGCCGCGCGCGCCGAGCGGCGCGGGCTGGCCGCGGCGCTCGGTATGCGGCTGCGCACGACGGCCCTGCTCGGCGGCGGGCTCACGCTCGCCTTCGTGATCGTCTGCCGACCCGACCCCAGCGTGCTGCGGGCGGCGGTCTGCGGGCTGATCACGCTGCTGGCCATCGGCACCGGCCGCCGCCGCTCCCTGCTCCCGGCCCTGGCCGCCGCGGCCCTCGCGCTGCTGCTGTACGACCCGTGGCTGGCCCGGAGCTATGGGTTCCTGCTCTCCGTCCTGGCCACCGGCGCGCTGCTCACCTTCGCACCGGGGTGGAGCGCCGCCCTGCGGCGCCGTGGGGTGCCGCCCCGTCCGGCGGAGATGCTGGCGGCCGCCGCGGCGGCGCAGGCGGTGTGCGCCCCGGTGGTGGTGATGATGGCCGCGCGGGTCAGCCTGGTGGCGATCCCCTGCAATCTGCTCGCCGAGCCGGCGGTGGGACCCTCCATGGTCCTCGGCTCCGCAGCGCTCGCGGTGGCCCCGCTCGCGCTTCCGGTCGCCCGGTGGATCGCCTGGCCCGCGGGCTGGCCTGCCGAATGGATCGCCGGGGTGGCCCGGACCGGAGCGGGGCTTCCCGGCGCGGAGGCGGGCTGGCCGGGTGGCTGGCCCGGTGGGCTGCTGCTGGCGGCGGTCACTCTGGCCGCCGTCCTCCTGGGGCGCCGTCTGCTGCGGCACCGGTGGCTGTGGGCGGTCTGTGCGCTGCTCCTGCTGCTCGCGGTGGTCCGCCCGGCGCCGCTGACCCGGGTCATCACCGGCTGGCCCCCGCCCGGCTGGCGGATGGTGGCCTGCGACGTGGGCCAGGGAGACGCCCTGGTCCTGGCCGCCGGGCCCGGCACGGCCGTCGTCGTGGACGCCGGGCCCGAGCCACGGGCCGTGGACCGCTGTCTGCGGACGCTGGGTGTGGTCCGCATCCCGCTGCTCGTCCTGACCCACTTCCACGCCGACCATGTGGCCGGGCTGCCCGGGGTGCTGCGCGGCCGCTCCGTGGGGGCGATCGAGACGACCGGCCTGGCGGAGCCACCCGGCCAGGCCGCGGCCGTGCGGCGCGGGGCCGCGGCGGCACGGGTGCCCATGGTGACGGCCCGGCCCGGGGAGCGGCGCCGGTTGGGCCCGCTGTCCTGGGAGGTGCTGTGGCCCGGGCCCGGCGCCCCGGCCGCCACCCCGGCCGAGGAGGGGCCGAACGATGCGAGTGTGACCCTTCTGGTCCGTACGGCGGGGCTGACCCTGCTGCTCCTCGGCGACCTGGAACCGCCCGCCCAGCAGGCCCTGCTGACGGCACATCCGGCCCTGCCCCCGGTGGATGTGCTCAAGGTCGCGCACCATGGTTCGGCCTACCAGGACCCGCGGCTGATCCAGCGGCTGCGCCCGCGTCTCGCCCTCATCTCCTGCGGCGCGGACAACCCGTACGGGCATCCGTCACCCCGCACCGTCGCGGTCCTGAGGGCCCGGGGCACCGCCGTGCTGCGGACCGACCGGGACGGGCCGATCGCGGTGACCGGCCCGCGGCTGCGGGCGGCGGTCGGTGGGAAAAGGAGACGCCCGGTTCGCAGGGTGGCAGTAGGTTCCAGGAGCGGACTCGGTCGGTTCCGAAGGGAAGCTCACTCATGTCGCTCGCACAGTGGACCAAGGTCGATGACTACTTCAACGGCCTTCTGGCGCCGTCGGATCCGGCCCTGGACGCCGCCTTGGAGCACAGCGCGGCCGCCGGGCTGCCGCCGCATCAGGTGGCGCCCAATCAGGGGAAGCTGCTGCATCTGCTGGCCCGGATCCAGGGGGCGCGCACCGTCCTGGAGATCGGCACCCTGGGCGGGTACAGCACGATCTGGCTGGCCCGGGCGCTGCCCGAGGGCGGGCGGCTGGTCTCGCTGGAGGCCGACCCCCGGTGTGCGGAGGTGGCGCGGGCCAATGTGGAGCGGGCGGGTCTGGGCGGCGTCGTCGAGATCCGCACCGGCAGGGCGCTGGAGTCGCTGCCCCGGCTGGCCGAGGAGGGGCACGACCCGTTCGACGTGGTCTTCATCGACGCCGACAAGCCCGGCAACCCCGACTACCTGGCCTGGGCGCTGCGGCTCACCCGGCCCGGCAGCCTCATCATCGGGGACAACGTGGTGCGGGACGGGGAGGTGGCCGACCCCGCCAGCACGGACCCCCGCGTCCAGGGCGTACGGCGCTTCACGGAGCTGATCGCGCGGGAGCCGCGGCTGACGGCGACGGCGGTGCAGACGGTCGGCGAGAAGGGGTACGACGGCTTCGCGCTGGCGCTGGTCACCGGGTAGCGGTTGAGGGGGGCGGGCGGTTGCGGCCACGGCCGGCTTCAGTCGGCCTCCAGCCAGCCCTCGTACTCCTCGGCGAAGGCGTCCAGCGCGGCCCCGTCCAGCCGCGCGGCCGGATCCTCCACGACCACCAGCCACTGGGCGTCCTCGGCGTCGTCCTCACCTGCCAGGGCGTCCCGCACCAGCTGGGGCTCCTCCGCGACACCGAAGCGCCCGGGCAGCGCCTCGGCCACTTCCTCCGCCGCGTCGCGGTCGGGCAGCACCAGCACATGGCGTACGCCGTTCGGTCCTCCATCCATCACCGGAACATTGTCGGCCATACGCGAGACCGGGCCGTCGGGGGCCCGGACCGTCGGGGGCCCGGACCGTCGAGGGACCGGACCGTCGGGGACCGGGCCTCGGGAGACCGGGCTGTCGGTGGTCCGTGGGATGCTGGACCGCGATGGCCAGGAAGACGACGACCGACGATCCCCTCGCCCCGGTGACCCTTGCCGTGGGCCAGGAGGACCTGCTGCTCGACCGCGCCGTGCAGCAGGTCGTGGCGGCCGCGCGCGCGGCCGACCCCGACACCGATGTGCGCGACCTCACGCCCGACGCGCTGCAGCCCGGCACCCTCGCCGAGCTGACCAGCCCCTCGCTCTTCGCGGAGCGCAAGGTCGTGGTGGTGCGCAGCGCCCAGGATCTGTCGGCCGACACGATCAAGGACGTGAAGGGCTATCTCGGTGCCCCCGCCGAGGAGATCACCCTGGTCCTGCTGCACGCCGGTCAGGCCAAGGGCAAGGGGCTGCTGGACGCCGCCCGCAAGGCCGGGGCGCGCGAGGTGGCGTGCCCGAAGATGACCAAGCCCGCCGACCGGCTGGCGTTCGTCCGGTCGGAGTTCCGCACCAGCGGCCGGTCCGCCACGCCGGAGGCCTGCCAGGCCCTGGTGGACGCCATCGGAAGCGATCTGCGCGAGCTGGCCAGCGCGGTGTCCCAGCTCACCGCCGATGTCGAGGGCACGATCGACGAGGCCGTCGTCGGCCGCTACTACACGGGCCGCGCCGAGGCGTCCAGCTTCACCGTCGCCGACCGCGCCGTCGAGGGGCGGGCGGCCGAGGCGCTGGAGGCGCTGCGCTGGGCCATGGCCACCGGCGTGGCTCCGGTGCTGATCACCAGCGCCCTGGCCCAGGGCGTCCGCGCCATCGGCAAGCTCGCCTCCGCCCCGCGCGGAGCCCGCCCCGGTGATCTGGCCCGTGAGCTGGGCATGCCGCCCTGGAAGATCGACCGGGTGCGGCAGCAGATGCGCGGCTGGTCCGCGGACGGGGTGTCGATCGCGCTGCGCGCGGTCGCCGAGGCCGACGCGGGCGTCAAGGGCGGCGGCGACGATCCGGAATACGCCCTGGAGAAGGCCGTCGTCACCATTGCCCGTGCCGCCCGTGCGGGTCGTTCCTAGCGTTTCCGGCCGGCGGACCCCGGCCCTACTCCTTCAGCTTCGCCAGGGTCGCCCGGGCGCTCTTCTCCAGCATCTCGGTGGCCTCCGACGACGACATGGCGTCGGCGCTCGATGAGCTGGAGACGTACTCCGACCACGTCGACTGGTAGGTCGTCCAGCCCTCCCGCACGCCGAGGATCACATACGCCCCGGTGTCACTGCTGCTGGTGCTCTGCTGGGTGACGACGTACGCCTCGTCGCCGAGGCCGTCCACCTCGCTCACCCTGTAGGTGTAGCTGGAGGTCTTCTGGTCCTCGTACTGCCGGTACTGGGCCTCGAACTCGGGCTCCGGGTCGGACTTGCGGTGCAGACCGGCCGTCGTGGAGAGCCACGCCGAGGAGTAGTCGCCGCTGGACGCGTCGCTCGGCTCGAAGTCGATCTGGCAGGTCATCGAGTCCAGCGCCGGGTCCCGGGTGGAGCTGTGCCGCGGATTCGTCGATCCGCTGGAGTCCTTCTGCTCGTACCCGGCGTCCTCGATGGCCTTGAGATCGGTCGAGGAGCACAGATTGCTCGTGTAGCCGTAGCCCGCGAGGTCGGCCTTCGGCTCGCCGCCGAACCCTCCGGTCGCGAACACCACGCCCGCCCAGACCGCCGAGGCGGCCACGGCCCCGCCGAGCGCCCACAGCCAGCCCTTTCCGCCCCCGCCCCCGCCCCCATTCCCGTTTCCGCCACCGCCGCCGGGCGGTATCGGGGCGGGCGCGGCGTACGCCCCGTACCCGCCGCCCACCTGCACGCCCGGCATGGTCGGCTGCGCGTACGCCGGGGCGTGCGGCGGAGGCTGCGGCGGCTGCCCGTAGGAGCCGGACGACGGCTGGGGCTGAGGGTTCTGCTGTGACGGGAGCGGCGGCTGAGATGGCTGCGGCGGCCCGTACGGATTGGGTGTCTCCCCCGGTATCGACATGACGTGAACATACCCGAAGAAACACCGAAATCCCCCCGCCGCACAGGGGGATCCGGATACAGCAATGCCCCCGGAGTGGGCCCGGGGGCATTGAACGTAGCGTGGCGTACTACGAAGGCTGTCCGTGATCCGAGGTAGAGGGCTCGGATGTTCCCCACGGTGGGGTGGGGGCGACGGAGCGCCCCGGTGGGTCACCCGTACGGGCGGCCCGGAAGCGTCAGCCCTTGAGGGCGGAGAGCTGCTGCGCGAGCGCCGACTTCTTGTTGGCGGCGTTGTTCTTGTGGAGCACGCCCTTGCTGACGGCCTTGTCGAGCTTGCGCGCGGCGGTCCGGGCGGCAGCGGTGGCCTTCTCGGCGTCACCGGCGGCCACGGCCTCGCGGGTCCGGCGGATGGCGGTCTTCAGCTCGGACTTGACGGCCTTGTTGCGCAGGCGCGCCTTCTCGTTCGTCTTGTTCCGCTTGATCTGGGACTTGATGTTCGCCACGTAAAGAGCCTTCGCAGGTTCGTCGGTTTTCGCTGTCTGTCGTGCGTTCGTGCCCCGCGCGAGAGGAGCGCGTAAGACACAGTCCGCCAGATTACCAGCAGCGCTGGTGGCCTCCCAAACCCGGAAGCGGTCGCCGTTCATGGGACCATGGAGAAACTGAGAACACCGAGTCCCGCCTAGACACAGGACGCTGCGTGCCCGCGACCCCTACCAATGTGCCGGAGCCGAGCCGTACCGACCCGGCTCTGATCCGTAACTTCTGCATCATCGCGCACATCGACCACGGCAAGTCGACGCTTGCCGACCGCATGCTTCAGCTGACCGGTGTGGTCGAGCAGCGACAGATGCGCGCGCAGTACCTCGACCGCATGGACATCGAGCGCGAGCGCGGCATCACGATCAAGTCCCAGGCGGTCCGGCTGCCCTGGGCGCTGACCGAGGAGCAGGGGAAGCCGGAGCCGGTCACCCATGTGCTCAACATGATCGACACCCCTGGCCACGTGGACTTCACCTATGAGGTCTCGCGGTCGCTGGCGGCCTGTGAGGGCTGCATCCTGCTGGTCGACGCGGCCCAGGGCATCGAGGCCCAGACCCTCGCCAACCTCTACCTGGCGATGGAGCACGACCTCACGATCATCCCGGTCCTCAACAAGATCGACCTCCCGGCCGCCCAGCCCGAGAAGTACGCCGCCGAGCTGGCGCACCTGATCGGCTGCGACACCTCCGACGTGCTCAAGGTCTCCGCCAAGACCGGCGAGGGCGTGGACGAGCTGCTGGACACGGTGGTGCGGCTGGTCCCGCCGCCGGTCGGGGTCAAGGACGCGCCCGCCCGCGCGATGATCTTCGACTCCGTCTATGACGCGTACCGCGGTGTCGTGACGTACGTGAAGGTCGTGGACGGCACGCTCAGCAAGCGTGAGCGCATCAGGATGATGTCCACCGGCGCCGCCCACGAGCTGCTGGAGATCGGCACCAACTCACCCGAGATGACGGTCTGCGACGGGCTGTCGGTGGGCGAGGTGGGCTATCTGATCACCGGTGTGAAGGACGTCCGCCAGTCCAAGGTCGGCGATACGATCACCCAGTTCACCAAGGGCGCCGAGGAGGCGCTGGGCGGCTACAAGGACCCCAAGCCGATGGTGTTCTCGGGCCTGTATCCGCTGGACGGCTCGGACTACCCGGTGCTGCGCGAGGCCCTGGACAAGCTCCAGCTCAACGACGCCGCGCTGGTCTACGAGCCGGAGACCTCCGCCGCCCTCGGCTTCGGCTTCCGGGTCGGCTTCCTCGGGCTGCTGCACCTGGAGGTCATCCGTGAGCGCCTGGAGCGCGAGTTCAACCTCGACCTGATCGCCACCGCGCCCAACGTGATCTACCGGGTGGACATGGAGGACGGCGCCGTGCACACGGTGACCAACCCCAGCGAGTTCCCCGTGGGCAAGGTCGACAAGGTGCACGAGCCGGTCGTGCGGGGCACGATCCTCGCCCCCAGCGAGTTCATCGGCGCGATCATGGAGCTGTGCCAGAACCGCCGGGGCGTGCTGCTCGGCATGGACTACCTCTCCGAGGACCGCGTCGAGATCCGCTACACGCTCCCGCTCGCCGAGGTCGTCTTCGACTTCTTCGACCAGCTGAAGTCCAAGACCCGCGGCTACGCCTCGCTGGACTACGAGCCCACCGGCGAGCAGGCCTCCGACCTGGTCAAGGTCGACATCCTGCTGCACGGCGACAAGGTCGACGCCTTCTCCGCGATCACCCACAAGGACAAGGCGTACGCGTACGGCGTGCGGCTGGTCGCCAAGCTGCGCGAGCTGATCCCGCGGCAGAGCTTCGAGGTGCCGATCCAGGCCGCCATCGGCTCCCGGGTCATCGCCCGCGAGACCGTCCGGGCCATCCGCAAGGACGTCCTCGCCAAGTGCTACGGCGGTGACATCTCCCGTAAGCGGAAGCTGCTGGAGAAGCAGAAGGAGGGCAAGAAGCGGATGAAGATGGTCGGCAGCGTGGAGGTGCCGCAGGAGGCCTTCATCGCCGTGCTGTCCTCCGACGAGGGCGGCGGCGACAGCAAGGGGAAGAAGTAGGAGTGAGCGGCGGGCCCGGTGCGCAGGAGGCGCCGGGCCCGTAGTCGTGTGACGCTCGATTCCGAACGCTCGATTCTGAACGCGCCCCTCATTTGAACTACGTGGCCCGGAACCCCTTACGCAGTACGGTTTCGGCCCTTACGCTGATCGCCACGCGAAGGTTACTCGCGAGTCACCAAGCACTGAGGCGGGCCCCGGAGGATGCCGTGACCGACACCCAGAATCTGCTCCAGAACCGGCCGCCGTCCCTGGCGACGCACTTCCTCCAGCGCGTCGAGGCGACACCGGACCGGGAGGCGTACCGCTATCCCGTGCCACCCGCCTCCGGCCGGGGACCCGACGAGTGGCGCCCGCTGACCTGGCGCGAGAGCGCGGACCGGGTCTTCGCCATCGCCGCCGGGCTGATCGCCCTCGGCATCCGCCCCGAGGAGCGGGTTGCGCTCGCCTCCTCGACCCGCGTCGAATGGATCCTCGGCGATCTCGGCGTGCTGTGCGCGGGCGCGGCGACCACCACGGTCTACCCGAGCACCAACGCCGAGGAGACCGCCTTCATCCTCGCCGACTCCGGCAGCCGGGTCCTGATCGCCGAGAACGCCGCCCAGCTCGCCAAGGTCCGCGAGAAGCGCGACGAGCTGCCCGATCTCGCCCATGTGGTGGTGATCGAGGCCGAGGACGCGACACCCGCCGGGGACGACCCGGAGGGGTGGGTGCTGTCCCTGGCCGAGCTGGAGAAGCGCGGTGCGGCGCATCTGGACGAGCAGCCCGACGCCGTACGGGAGCGGACCGACGCGCTGCGCGCCGATCAGCTGGCGACGCTCATCTACACCTCCGGTACGACCGGCCGCCCCAAGGGCGTACGGCTGGCGCATGACTCCTGGTCCTACATGGCCATCGCGATCGGTACCCAGGAGGGCCTGCTCTACCCCGACGACATGCAGTACCTGTGGCTGCCGCTCGCGCATGTCTTCGGCAAGGTGCTGACGGCGGGGCAGATCTACGTCGGGCACACCACCGCGGTGGACGGCCGGGTCGACAAGATCATCGAGAATCTGCCGGTGGTCCGGCCCACCTACATGTGCGCGGTGCCGCGGATCTTCGAGAAGGTCTACAACGGGGTGGCGCAGAAGGCCCGCGAGGGCGGCGCCGCCAAGTACAAGATCTTCCAGTGGGCGGCCGGGGTCGCCCGCGAGTACGCCAAGATCTCCCAGGACAACTTCCGCCGCACCGGCACCCCGTCCGTGCCGTTCGGCCTCAAGGCCCAGCACGCCGCCGCCGACAAGCTCGTCTACGCCAAGCTGCGCGAGGCGTTCGGCGGGCGGCTGCGCGCCGCGGTGTCCGGGTCGGCCGCGCTGGCCCCCGACATCGGCTACTTCTTCGCGGGCGCCGGGATCAACATCCTGGAGGGGTACGGGCTCACCGAGTCCAGCGCCGCCAGCTTCCTCAACCCGCCGGACTACCGCACCGGTACGGTCGGCAAGGCGTTCCCGGGCACGGAGGTGCGGTTCGCCGACGACGGCGAGGTGCTGCTGCGCGGCCCCGGCGTCATGCAGGGCTACCACGGGCTGCCCGAGCTGACCGCGCAGGCGCTGGAGTCCGACGGCTGGTTCCACACCGGCGACATCGGCGAGCTGTCGCCCGACGGCTATCTGCGGATCACCGACCGCAAGAAGGACCTGATCAAGACCTCGGGCGGGAAGTACGTCGCCCCGGCGGAGGTCGAGGGCCAGTTCAAGGCCGTGTGCCCGTTCGTCTCCAACATCCTGGTGCACGGCTCCGACCGCAACTACTGCACCGCGCTGATCGCCCTCGACGAACCGACCATCATGGGCTGGGCGGAGGAGAACGGTCTGGCGGGGAAGTCCTACGCCGAGGTCGTGGACACCGAGGCGGTGCGGGAGTTGATCGACGGCTATGTGCGGCGGCTCAACGAGGGACTGCAACGGTGGCAGACGATCAAGAAGTTCCGGCTGCTGCCGCGTGATCTGGACGTGGAGCACGGCGAGCTGACGCCCAGTCTGAAGATGAAGCGTCCGGTGGTGGAACGGGAGTACAAGGCCCTGATCGAGGACATGTACGCCGGTACGCGCGAGGCCTGACGGACGTCCCCGACGGCAGCCTCCGACGGAGGTCCCACCCCGGGTCCGGCCCGGGAGTCCCTTACCGGAACAGGCCCGGCGTACGCACGATTTTTCCCCTCAACACAGTTAACTTGCGTGACTCGGTGCATATAAGTGCGGTCCGTCTGTCACTCTGTCCGTGCCGGATACGGCGCATATGACGGAGCTTCTCAGGAGCCGCACAGTGGGGACGTCATCTTCCACCCCGTCTGCATCCGCAGGCGGGGTGGCTCTGCCGGTCGGGGGATTCGGCCCCGTCCGTACCAGCGCCTCGGCCCGAGCGAGCCTGCCCGGCAGTCCGCTCGCGGCCTCCGCGGCACGCCGGTTCGTGCGTGCCGCGCTCGCCGAGTGGATCGCGCTCGACGTACCGGCCGCGGACCGGATCACCGACCGGGTCGCGGACGAGGCCGTCCTGCTGGTGAGCGAACTGGTCACCAACGCCGTGGTGCACGCAGGCACCGCGGTCGAGGTGTGCTGCGCGCTCGACGTGTCGAGCCACGAGGGCGAACCGCCCTCCCTCATCGTGGAGGTGACCGACCACCACCCCACCCGGGTGCTGCGCGGCGATCCGCCGCCCGACGGGGACGGCGCGGAGTGCGCCGGCGGCCACGGGCTGCGGCTGGTGGCCGAGATCGCCGAAGCGTGGGGGACGACGTACCGGCGGGCCAGCAAGACCGTGTGGTTCCAGGTGTCGGTCTCGGCCGCCGCCGAGCCGCCGGTGCCCGAGGAGCCCGCGGCCGGGGACCTCGCGCCCCAGTGGGCCTCGCGCGGGACCGAGATCGTCGCCCCCGCGCCCCGCCGGACGCCCGCCCGCCGCGCCGATCCCGAGTGGACCCGGCACGGGGCGCTGTCCTTCCTCGCCGAGGCGTCCGACCTGCTCGCCGGGCAGTTCGACGAGGAGATGGTCACCTCCCTCGCCGGACAGCTGCTGGTGCCCCGGCTCGCCGACTGGTGCGCGATCTGGCTCGACACCGGCAGCGGGCCGCCGCGGCTGGCCCGGGTCTGGCACGCCAGCGAGAGCCGCATGGAGGGGCTGCGGCAGGTGCTGGAGAAGGAACCGCCCCAGCTGCCCGCCACCGCGCGCGGCGGGGCGCTGGACTGGCCGTGGCCCGCCGACCCCGCGGCGTACGGGCCCGGCGGCGCCGCGCTCGCCTGCCGGCTGATCGCGGGCGGGCGCGCGCTGGGCACGCTGCTGCTCGGACGGGCCGGGCTCGTCCGCATGCCGGACGAAGTGGTCGGCCTGATCGAGGACTTCACGCGCCGCGTCGCGCTCGCCCTCGCCTCCGCCCGGCGCTACACCCGCCAGGCCACCATCAGCCGGGTGCTCCAGCGCGGGCTGCTGCCGTCCGGGATCGCCCGGATCCCCGGCGTCGAGTCGGCCGTCGTGTACGAGCCGACCGGCGACATCTCGGCCGGAGGCGACTTCTACGACGTCTTCCCGGCCGGGGACGGGCGCTGGTGCTTCGTGCTCGGCGACGTCTGCGGAAACGGTCCTGAAGCGGCCGTGGTGACCGGCCTGGTGCGGCCCTGGCTGCGGCTGCTGGCCCGCGAGGGCTACGGCGTGGGGGAGGTCCTCGACCGCCTCAACCAGCTGCTGGGCGAGGAGGCCGTCGGCGAGGCCGTCGAGGCGGCCGGTGGCGTCGACCCGGGCGGCGCGGGCCTGCCGCCGGGCGGCGGCTCGGCGCGCTTCCTGTCGGTCCTGTACGGCGAGCTGGTGCCGCTGCGGCAGGGCGGCGAGGCGGTGGTGCGGTGCACGCTGGCGAGCGCGGGCCACCCGCTGCCGCTGCTCCTCCAGCCCGATGGAACGGTACGAACCGTCGCCGTGCCGCAGATACTCCTCGGCGTGGTGGACGAGGCCGCGTACGAGAGTGAAACGTTCGATCTGGCGCCCGGCGAGACGCTGCTGTGCGTGACGGACGGCGTGACCGAGCACCGCTCCGGCAGCCGCCAGTTCGACGACGAGGACGGCCTCGCGGCGGTGCTCGGGGGCTGCGCCGGGATGAGCGCGCGGGAGGTCGCCGAGCGGGTGCGGCGGGCGGTGGACGAGTTCGCGGTGGAGCCGCCGGACGACGACCTGGCGATGCTGGTGCTCAGGGCGCTGTAGGACGCCTGGCGGGGGCGCGCCGCGGCATGGCGGACAATGGGGCGTATGCCTTCCGTACTGCCCGACGGCGACCCCATGCCCCAGGACGGCGCGCTGCCCCCCGGCGCGCTGGCCGGCGCGGCGGCGCGGCCGCTGGGGTTCTATCTGCACGTGCCCTACTGCGCCACCCGCTGCGGGTACTGCGACTTCAACACGTACACCGCCGCCGAGCTGCGCGGTTCCGGCGGGGTGCTCGCCTCCCGGGACACCTACGCCGAGCAGGTCGCGGAGGAGGTGCGGCTCGCGCGGAAGGTGCTGGGGGACGATCCGCGGCCGGTCGAGACCGTGTTCGTCGGCGGGGGCACGCCGACGCTGCTCGCGGCCGAGGACCTCGGGCGGATGCTCGGGGCCATCCGGGACGAGTTCGGCCTCGCGGACGGCGCCGAGATCACCACCGAGGCCAATCCGGAATCGGTCGATCCGCGCTATCTGGAGGCGCTGCGGGAGGCCGGGTTCAACCGGGTGTCCTTCGGGATGCAGAGCGCCCGGCAGCACGTCCTCAAGGTGCTGGACCGCACCCACACCCCCGGGCGCCCCGAGGCCTGCGTCGCGGAGGCCCGGGCCGCCGGGTTCGACCATGTGAACCTGGACCTGATCTACGGAACCCCCGGCGAGAGCGACGACGACTGGCGGGCCTCCCTGGAGGCGGCGCTCGGCGCGGGCCCGGACCATGTGTCGGCGTACGCGCTGATCGTCGAGGAGGGCACCCAGCTGGCGCGCCGGATCCGGCGCGGCGAGGTGCCGATGACCGACGACGACGCGCACGCGGACCGGTATCTGATCGCCGAGGAGACGCTGTCGGCGGCGGGCTTCGCCTGGTACGAGGTCTCCAACTGGGCGACCTCGCCCGAGGGCCGGTGCCGCCACAACGAGCTGTACTGGCGCGGCGCCGACTGGTGGGGCGCCGGACCCGGCGCGCACAGCCACGTCGGCGGGGTGCGGTGGTGGAACGTCAAGCACCCCGGCGCGTACGCCCAGGCGATCGGGGAGGGCCGCTCACCGGGCGCCGGGCGGGAGCTGCTGTCCGGCGAGGAGCGCCGGGTGGAGCGGATCCTGCTGGAGCTGCGGCTGGCCGAGGGGTGCCCGCTGGAGCTGCTGCGCCCGGCCGGCGCGGCGGCCGCGGCGCGGGCGCTGGAGGACGGCCTGCTGGAGCCGGAGCCCTACCGGCGGGGCCGGGCCGTGCTCACGCTCAGGGGCCGCCTGCTGGCCGACGCGGTGGTGCGGGACGTGGTGGACTGAAAGACCCCGTCAGGGCGCGGTCACGGCGCCGTGACGAAGTCGATCAGTTCCTCGACCCTGCCCAGCAGCTCCGGCCGCAGGTCCTTGTAGGAGTGGACCGCGGACAGGATCCGCTGCCACGCCGCGCCCGTGTTCTCCGGCCAGCCCAGCGCCCGGCAGACGCCCGTCTTCCAGTCCTGGCCGCGCGGCACCGACGGCCAGGCCGGAATGCCGAGCGAGGACGGCTTCACGGCCTCCCACACGTCGATGAAGGGGTGCCCGACGACCAGGACGTTCTCGTCGGTGATCTGCTCGGCGATCCGGGACTCCTTGGACCCGGCCACCAGATGGTCCACCAGGACGCCGAGGCGGGCGTCCGGGCCGGGGGAGAAGTCGCGGACGATGGCGGGCAGGTCGTCGACGCCCGCCAGGTACTCCACGACGACGCCCTCGATGCGCAGGTCGTCGCCCCAGACCCGCTCCACCAGCTCAGCGTCGTGGCGGCCCTCCACGTAGATGCGCCCGGCGCGGGCGACCCGTGCGCGGGCGCCCGGGACGGCGACCGAGCCGGAGGCCGTGCGCCGCGGCGCGCCTGGGGCCGTCGCGCGCGGGCGTACGAGGGTGACGACGCGGCCCTCCAGCAGGAAGCCGCGCGGCTCCATGGGGAAGACACGATGCTTGCCGAAGCGGTCCTCCAGGGTGACCGTGGGCCCTTGGGCGGTCTTCTCACAGCGGATCACGGCACCACAGAACCCCGTGGTGACCTCCTCGACCACCAGATCCGGGTCGGCGGGGACCTCGGGGGCGGGCTGCTGCCGCTTCCAGGGCGGGGTCAGATCCGAGTCGTACTGTCGGCTGTGCATCCGGATGACGATAGCGCGGCGCCTCAGCGTGACACGCCGAAGCGCGCGGCCAGTTCGTCGCGTTGGTCACGTACGAACGCCGCGTCCACGACCGACCCGTGGCCGGGGACGTACCGCGCGTCCTCGCCGCCGAGGGCGAGCAGCCGGTCGAGGGCGGCGGGCCAGTGGGAGGGGATCGCGTCGGGCCCGGCCTGCGGCGGGCCCGACTCCTCGACCAGATCGCCGCAGAAGACCACCTCCGGCCGGCCCGGCACCAGAACGGCCAGGTCGTGGGCGGTGTGCCCGGGGCCCACGTTCGCCAGCAGCACGGACCGGCCGCCCAGGTCGAGGCTGACCTCCCCGGAGACCGCGTGATGCGGCGGTACGAGGTGATCGACGGCCTCGGTGGCGGCACCGGGGGCCACCCCGTGCCGTACCGCGTCCTCGCGCAGCACCTCCCGGTCGCGCCGCAGCAGGGCGTCCAGACCGGTGGCCCCGTACCCCTCGCAGCCCGCGAAGGCGGCCGTGCCCAGCACATGGTCGAAATGCGGGTGGGTGAGCGCGATCCGGGTCGGCCGGCGGCCGGTCAGCCGGGTGATCTCGGCGCGCAGCGCCGCGCCCTCGCGCAGCGTCGAGCCGGTGTCCACCACGAGGACGTCCGTACGGCCGACGATCACGCCGACCGTGCAGTCCCAGTCCGGCAGGCGGCGGCGGGCGACATCGGGCGCGAGCTGTTCCCACCCGGCCTCTTCCCAACACGTCTTCATACCGAGACGCTAGCTCCAACAGCGATAGCGTGACGTGTGGCCGGGGCACCGGCGGGGGGCGGCTCTTGCCGTGGCCACCGCACCCCGCCGTACACTGGCTGAGGGGTTCTGGCACTCGTGACCATTGAGTGCCAGACGGACGACCTGATGACACGGCTGGACTGGAGGTGCGCGGGGTGCTCAGCGAACGCAGACTCGAGGTGCTGCGTGCCATTGTCCAGGACTACGTGGGCACCGAGGAGCCGGTGGGCTCCAAGGCGCTCACCGAGCGGCACCGGCTGGGGGTCTCCCCGGCCACGGTGCGCAACGACATGGCCGCGCTGGAGGACGAGGGCTTCATCGCCCAGCCGCACACCAGCGCCGGGCGCATCCCCACGGACAAGGGCTACCGGCTCTTCGTGGACAAGCTGGCCGGAGTGAAGCCGCTGTCCACCCCGGAGCGGCGCGCCATCCAGAACTTCCTGGACGGCGCCGTCGACCTCGACGACGTGGTGGGGCGCACCGTCCGGCTGCTGGCGCAGCTGACCCGGCAGGTCGCGGTGGTGCAGTATCCGTCGCTGACCCGTTCGACGGTGCGGCATGTGGAGCTGCTGCCGCTGGCCACGGCCCGGGTGATGCTGGTGCTGATCACCGACACCGGGCGGGTCGAGCAGCGCGTGGTGGACTGCCCGGCTCCGATCAGCGACGACTCGCTGGCGGACCTGCGGGCCCGGCTCAACAGCCGGGTGGTGGGGCGGCGGTTCGCGGATGTGCCGCAATTGGTGCAGGATCTTCCGGAGTCCTTCGAGCAGGAGGACCGGGGGACGGTCTCGACCGTGCTGGCGACGTTGCTCGAAACGCTTGTCGAGGAGACCGAAGAGCGGCTGATGATCGGCGGCACCGCGAACCTCACGCGTTTCGTGCATGATTTCCCCCTGACGATCCGGCCCGTGCTGGAGGCACTTGAGGAGCAGGTCGTCCTCCTCAAGCTGCTCGGCGAGGCCAAAGACTCGGGTATGACCGTGCGCATCGGGCATGAGAATGCTCACGAGGGGCTGAATTCCACCTCGGTCGTCGCGGTCGGCTACGGTTCGGGCGACGAGGCCGTCGCCAAACTCGGCGTGGTCGGACCGACCCGCATGGACTACCCCGGAACGATGGGAGCGGTACGCGCAGTGGCACGTTACGTCGGACAGATCCTGGCGGAGTCGTAAGTGGCGACGGACTACTACGCAGTCCTGGGCGTGCAGCGCGATGCCTCGCAGGACGAGATCAAGAAGGCATTCCGCCGGCTCGCACGCGAGCTGCACCCGGACGTGAACCCGGATCCGAAGACCCAGGAGCGGTTCAAGGAGATCAACGCCGCTTACGAGGTCTTGTCGGACCCGCAGAAGAAGCAGGTCTACGACCTGGGCGGGGACCCGTCGGGTTCGGCCGGCGGCGGCGCCGGTGGGTTCGGCGCGGGCTTCGGCAACTTCTCCGACATCATGGACGCGTTCTTCGGCACCGCCTCGCAGCGCGGCCCGCGGTCCCGGACCCGGCGCGGCCAGGACGCCATGATCCGCCTCGATGTGGAGCTGAACGAGGCCGCGTTCGGCACCACCAAGGACATCCAGGTCGACACGGCCGTGGTGTGCACGACCTGTAGCGGTGAGGGCGCGGCGCCGGGCACCTCGGCGCAGACCTGCGACATGTGCCGCGGCCGCGGTGAGGTCTCGCAGGTGACGCGGTCCTTCCTCGGCCAGGTCATGACCTCGCGGCCGTGCCCGCAGTGCCAGGGCTTCGGCACCGTGGTGCCGACCCCGTGCCCGGAGTGCGCGGGCGACGGCCGGATCCGTTCGCGGCGCACGCTGACCGTGAAGATCCCGGCCGGTGTGGACAACGGCACCCGCATCCAGCTCGCGGGCGAGGGCGAGGTCGGCCCGGGCGGCGGCCCGGCGGGAGACCTGTACGTGGAGATCCACGAGGTGCCGCACCCGGTCTTCCAGCGGCGCGGCGACGACATGCACTGCACGGTGACGATCCCGATGACCGCGGCGGCCCTCGGCACCAAGGTGCCGCTGGAGACGCTGGACGGCATGGAGGAGATCGACATCCGGCCCGGCACCCAGTCCGGCCAGTCGGTCCCGCTGCACCAGCGCGGCGTCACCCATCTGCGCGGCGGCGGCCGGGGCGATCTGATCGTGCACGTCGAGGTGACGACGCCGACCAAGCTCGACCCGGAGCAGGAGGAGCTGCTGCGGCGGCTGTCCAAGCTGCGCGGTGAGGAGCGGCCGACAGGGGAATTCAAGCCGGGGCAGCAGGGGCTGTTCTCGCGCCTGAAGGACGCGTTCAACGGACGCTAGGCGCCCGGCCGGGGGTCCGGGGGTTGTCCCCCGGGGGATGGAGCCAAGCCGGGGCAGCAGGGGCTGTTCTCGCGCCTGAAGGACGCGTTCAACGGACGCCAGGCGTCGTCGCGCGACGCTTTCGGCGGGCGTTGATCCGGTGACGGATCGCCGCGGGGGACATGGCACCATGTGGCCATGTCCTCCGCGCTGACCGATCTCGCCCGGTACCCGATCGTGCAGGCTCCGATGGCGGGCGGGGCCTCCTGCCCGCAGCTCGCCGCCGCCGTATGCGAGGCCGGAGGCCTCGGCTTCCTCGCCGCCGGTTACAAGACACCGGAGGCGATGCACGAGGAGATCAAGCAGCTGCGCGGGCTGACCGGCCGCCCCTTCGGTGTCAACCTGTTCATGCCGCAGTCGCCCGGCGACGCGGCCGCCGTCGCGGTCTACGCCGACCGCCTCGCGGGCGAGGCGTCCCACTACCGGACCGCGCTCGGCGACCCCGAGTCCGGCTCCGACGACGCGTACGAGGCCAAGCTGGCGATCCTGCTGAACGACCCGGTCCCGGTCGTCTCGTTCACCTTCGGCTGTCCCACCCGCACCGTGCTGGAGGCGTTCGCCCGGGTGGGCACCCGGACCGTCGTCACCGTGACCTCGGCCGTGGAAGCGGAGACCGCCCAGTGGGCGGGCGCCGACGCCGTCTGCGTCCAGGGCGTGGAGGCCGGTGGCCACCAGGGCGGCTTCCGCAACGACCCGGCCGACGACGCCCCCGGAGCCGTGTTCGGACTGCTGTCGCTGGTCGCGCTGGTGCGCGAGACGGTGCGGATCCCGATCATCGCGGCGGGCGGGCTGATGCGCGGTTCGCAGATCGCCGCGGTGCTGGCGGCGGGCGCGGCCGCGGGGCAGTTGGGCACCGCGTTCCTGGTCTGCCCCGAGTCGGGGGCGAACGCGCTGCACAAGGGGGCCATCACCGACCCGCGGTTCGACCGGACCGAGCTGACCCGGGCCTTCTCCGGCCGCCCGGCGCGCGGGCTGGTCAACCGGTTCATCCGCGACCACGGCCCGTACGCCCCGGCCGCCTACCCCCAGCTGCACCACCTCACCTCCGGGCTGCGCAAGGCGGCGGCCCGGGAGGGCGATCAGCAGGCGATGGCGCTGTGGGCCGGGCAGGGGCACCGGCTGGCGCGCGACCTGCCCGCCGCGCGGCTGGTGGAGACCCTGGCCGTCGAACTGGACGCGGCGGGGGCCACGCACGGGCTCCAGGCCCCGCGAGGCGTGGTGTCGTGACCGCGCCGGTGTTCGTGGCCGACTCCCTCGCGGGAGCGGCCACAGGGGCCCGTATCGCGCTCGACGGCCCCGAGGGGCGGCACGCGGTGTCGGTGAAGCGGCTGCGGGCCGGTGAGGCCGTGGTCCTCACGGACGGCGCCGGTACGGGCGTCTCGGGCACCGTGGCGGCCGTCGAGGGCAAGGACCGGCTGCTGGTCGAGGTCGACGGCGTACGCCACGAGGCGGCGCCGAACCCGCGGATCACCGTCGTCCAGGCGCTGCCCAAGGGCGACCGCGGCGAGCTGGCCGTGGAGACCATGACCGAGACGGGCGTCGACGCGATCGTCCCGTGGGCGGCCGCCCGCTGCATCACCCAGTGGAAGGGCGAGCGCGGGCAGAAGGCCCTCGGCAAGTGGCGGTCGACCGCGCGCGAGGCGGGCAAGCAGTCCCGTCGGCTGACCTTCCCGGAGGTCGCGGACGCGATGACGACCAAGGAGGTTGCCCGACTTCTCGCCGATGCCGACCTCGCGGCCGTCCTCCACGAGGAGGGCAGCGACCCCCTGGCCACGGCCCGACTGCCCCACGAGGGCCACATCGTGCTCGTCGTGGGCCCCGAAGGGGGCGTCTCGCCCGAGGAGTTGGCCGCCTTCGCCGCGGCGGGCGCACGTCCGTACCGGCTGGGCCCGAGCGTCCTGCGCACCTCCACGGCCGGAACGGCCGCCGCCGCACTGCTCTTGGGGCGCACCGGCCGCTGGAGCTAGTGCCGCCACGTGGCCGACGATGGTCTTCCGGTTCGCCGCGCGCGATGGGAACCTGTCCCCTATGGGGGTATTGAGTCATCATGTGCGGCGCGGACGGCCGCTGCTGGCGGCCGTGGCCGCGGTGGCCGCGGCCGTCGCGGCCACGGGCTGTGAGCCGAGGGACGGCGGGGTCACCGCGATCGCCGTATCGATCACTACGGACAAGGTCGGCACCTCCGCCCTGGAGCGGGGCGGCGTCGGGGTGCGCTGGCTGACCTGCAACGCGGACCTCAAGACCCGCCCCACCGCCGGGGCCTCGGCCTCCGGCACCGGTGACTCGGGCACCACGGACGCCACCGTGAACTGCCGCGGCAGGACCGAGGACGACAAGGCCATCGGCATCGGCGGCAGGGTCACCTATGTGCGCAAGAACCACTGTGTGCGCGGCGATCTGACCGGCAGGATCGCGGGAGCCAAGGTCTTCGAGGCCAACGTCATCGGCGAGTGCGACGGCGGCGACGACACCGGGAGTCCCACGCCGGCCCGCACCCACCCCGGGGACGGGGCCACGCCCACCCACCCCTGGGACCGGAGGACCACCGCACCCGGTAAATAGGGCCCGCATAAGCTGTGGGCCATACCGGACGAGTCACCGCTGATCCAGAGCCTCCGCGCGGCCGTCGCCGCCGCCCCGGACGACGTGCCCCTGCGGCTGCACCTGGCCGGGCTGTTGCTGGAGGGCGGGCTCGGGCAGGACGCGATATCCCAGACCGCGGCGGCCCTTCAGCGCGACCCCGGGAACGCCGAAGCGCAGGCCCTGATGGCGCGCGCCGTCACGACCCCGCCCGCCCCCGCCCCGGCGGACCCGCGCGTTCCCGCCCCGGCGGCACCGCCCGCGCCGCCGCGAGGCGCCCCCGGCCCCGCGTCCGGGCGCGGTTCCTCCGGGCGCGGTTCCTACGACTGGCGGCGGGCCGAGGGCGAGTTGGCGGATGTCGTCCCGCCACGCTTCGTCGAGACGCCGGACACCCCTGACGCCCCCGAGCCGCATCAGCCGCTGGCCGCCGACGGCTCCGACGACCCCGGGGGAACCTCCGCGTGGGAGGTGGAGCGCACCGGTGTGCGCCTGGCCGACATCGGCGGCATGGACGAGGTCAAACAGCGCCTGGACGCCGCCTTCCTCGCTCCCATGCGCAACCCCGAGCTGCGCAAGCTGTACGGCAAGAGCCTGCGCGGCGGGCTGCTGATGTACGGGCCGCCCGGCTGCGGCAAGACGTACATCGCGCGCGCCGTGGCCGGCGAACTGGGCGCCCACTTCATGTCGGTCAGCATCAGCGACGTGCTCGACATGTGGATCGGGAACTCCGAACGGAACATGCGCGAGCTGTTCCAGACCGCCCGTCGCAGCGCCCCCTGCGTGCTCTTCCTGGACGAGCTGGACGCCCTGGGCGCCAAGCGCAGCCAGCTCCGCCACAGCGGGCTGCGCACCACCGTCAATCAGCTCCTGGCCGAGCTGGACGGGGTCGACGCGGACGCCAACGAGGGGCTGTTCGTGCTCGCCGCCACCAACCACCCCTGGGACGTGGACGGCGCGCTGCGCCGCCCCGGCCGCCTCGACCGCACCCTGCTGGTGCTGCCGCCCGACCAGCCCGCGCGTGAGGCGATCCTCCGCCACCACCTGAAGGACCGCCCGATCGCGGGCGTCGACGTGCGCAAGCTGGCCAAGCGGACCGACGGCTTCTCCGGCGCGGACCTGAAGTACCTGTGCGAGACGGCGGCCGAGCGGGCGCTGATGGACTCCGTACGGACCGGACAGGTCCGGATGATCGGCCAGGACGACCTGATGGCCGCGCTGGGGCAGGTGCGGCCCTCGACCCGCCCGTGGTTCGACACCGCGCGCAACGTGGCCCAGTTCGCCAACGAGGGCGGTACGTACGACGATCTGCCGGCCTATCTCAAGCAGAAGCGCATGCTGTGACCCCCAACGGGGCCAGGAACGACGGGGCCAGGAACGACAGGGCCCGTAACGGGGGACGTACATGAGCGAGACCGGCACCGAGCACCCGCTGACGGCCCAGGCGGCCGCGCTGATCGAACTCGAACGGTTCGATCAGGCCAAGGAGCTGCTGACCCGCCGTCTGGCCACCGATCCGGACGACGTCCGGGCCTGGGTGCGGATGGCCGCGTGCCACAACAGCACCCGGGACTTCGAGGACGCCCTGCGCGCCACCGAGGAGGCCCTGCGCCGCGCCCCGGAGGACTTCAGCGCGCACCGGTTCCGCTCGTTCGCCCTGCGCCGCCTCGGCCGCTCGGACGAGTCGGTCGCCGCCGCCCGCGAGGCGATCCGCGTCATCCCGGATCACTGGATGGGGTACGTGGCGCTTTCCGAGGCGCTCATCTACCCGGCCGACCGCTGGCCGCAGTCGTACGAGGCGGCGGTGACCGCGGTGCGGCTCGGCCCGGAGGAGACCTCGACGCACCGCGCCCTGTGGAAGGCCGCCCTGGCCATGGGGCGGCACGATGTGTGCGAACAGGCGGTGCGCGAGGTGCTGCGCCTCGACCCGTCCAACGCCTGGGCGCTGCAGGAGCTGGCCACCCGCAAGGCGGCCGCGAAGGAGGCCAAGCTTCCGGAGGTCGCCGAGGGGTACGCCCGGGCGCTGGCCGCCGCCCCGGGCGACCAGGGGTTGCGCAAGGGACTTGAGGGGACGCTGTTCAGGATGGTGCGCGGCACCCGCTGGCTCGCCCTGCTGTGCCTGCTGATCGCCGTGCTGGCCGCGCGGGTCTTCCCCACTGGGGACGATCCGTCCGCGCTGCCCGCGCCCCTCGGGACCAGGCTCTACGCGCTCGCCGTGATGGGCGTCGTCTGGGCGCTGGGCGCCTGGCGCGCGTACCGCAAGCTGCCGCAGGGCGCCAAGCTGGGCGTCTGGTCGCTGGTGCGGCGGGAGTTCTGGGCGAAGGTCTCGCTGTACGAGGCGGTGTGGTGCACGGTGTGCGCGGTGCTGATCGTGACCGTCCCGTGGACGGACCGGGTGGTCCTCCAGGTGCTCACGCACGCGGGATGGGTGCCGCCCTTGATCACCATCTGGTTCGAGCGGGCCGCCCTGCGGGAGGCCCGGTAGCATCCCGTCCGAAAGCCTTGATGATCCGTAAGTGCCGATGATCCAGCCGACGATCCGTGAGGAGCCACCGGTGGCGGGAGAACCGCAGGCCGACTGCCTGTTCTGCAAGATTGTCTCGGGGGAGGTGCCGGCGACCGTCGTCCGTGAGACGGACACCACCGTCGCCTTCCGCGACATCAACCCCCAGGCCCCGACGCATGTCCTGGTGATCCCCAAGGCGCACTATCCGGACGCCGCGTCCCTGGCGGCCGCCGAGCCGCAGATCGCCGCGGACATCCTGTGCGAGACGAGCGCGGTCGCCGCCGACGAGAAGATCGACGGCACCGGTTTCCGGGTGGTGTTCAACACGGGCTCGGGCGCCGGTCAGACCGTCTTCCACGCGCATGCCCACGTCCTGGGCGGCCGCGGTCTCAACTGGCCCCCCGGGTAGTCCCGTTGTCCGCGCGCGAACTGGTCGTCCTCGGCACCGCGAGCCAGGTGCCGACCCGGCACCGCAACCACAACGGCTATCTGCTGCGCTGGGACGGCGAGGGCGTGCTGTTCGACCCCGGCGAGGGTACGCAGCGGCAGATGCTGCGGGCCGGGGTCGCCGCCCATGACATCAACCGGATCTGCGTCACCCACTTCCATGGGGACCACTCGCTGGGGCTCGCCGGAGTCATCCAGCGGATCAACCTCGACCGGGTCCCCCATCCGGTGACCGCGCACTACCCGGCGAGCGGGCAGCGCTTCTTCGACCGGCTGCGGTACGCCACGGCCTACCGCGAGACGGTGGGGCTGACCGAGCGGCCGGTCAGCGGTGACGGCGAGGTGATCGCCCGTACCCCCGCGTACGTCCTGGAGGCGGTCCGGCTTTCGCACCCGGTCGAGTCCTACGGCTATCGCCTGGTCGAGCCCGACGGCCGCCGGATGCTGCCGGAGCGGCTCGCGGCGCACGGGGTGCGCGGGCCCGAGGTCGGCAGGCTCCAGCGGGAGGGCGCGTTTCTGCGGGACGGGCGGACCATCACGCTGGAGGAGGTCAGCGAGGTCCGGCGCGGCCAGCGGTTCGCGTTCATCATGGACACCCGGCTGTGCGAGGGGGCGGAACGGCTGGCGCAGGGCTGCGATCTGCTGGTGATCGAGTCGACGTTCCTGGACGAGGACGAGCCGCTGGCCACCGAGCACGGCCATCTGACGGCCGGGCAGGCGGCCCGGATCGCGGCCGGGGCGGGCGTACGCCACCTGGTGCTGACGCACTTCTCGCAGCGCTACGGCGATCCGGCCGAGTTCGAGCGCCAGGCGCGGGCGGCGGGCTTCGATGGGGAGCTGACCGTCGCCCAGGACCTGATGAGCGTGGCCGTGCCGAAGCGGCGTTAGGGCCGCCATCCCGCCGCGCGGTGGGTGCCATCGGGCACACTGGCCGCATCCGTCCCGGCGGCCGCGGTCGCACCGGACAGCGGCACAGCACGGAACGGCGGCACGGAACGGCGGCACGGAACGGCGGCGCAGAACGGCGGAAACGGAACAGAGCGGACCTACCTGGGAGCACACGGTGACGACACACGACGCTGACCAGCCATCGCCCTGCCGCCCCCTGCTCGACCCTCTGGCGGCCGTCCGCGACCCCGGCGACCCGGGCTATGACGTCTATCTCACCGGCACCGTCTTCCTCGACATCATCTTCACCGGCCTGGATTCCGCGCCCGTCCGCGGCACCGAGTCCTGGGCCCGCGGCATGGGGTCCAGCCCCGGCGGCGTCGCCAACATGGCCACCGCGCTGGCCCGGCTGGGGCTGCGCACCTCGCTCGCCGCCGCCTTCGGCGACGACCACTACGGCGACTACTGCCGGGACGCGCTGGAGCGTGGCGAGGGCATCGATCTGTCGCTGTCCCGCACCATCCCCGGCTGGCACTCCCCGGTGACCGTCTCCATGGCGTACGAGGGGGAGCGCACGATGGTCAGCCACGGCCACGAGGCGCCGCCGCCCGAGGAGCCCGCGCCCAGCTGCCCGCCCCCGGCCCGGGCCGCCATCGCCTCCCTCGTGCCCGGCCGCCGGGAGGAGTGGGTCGCCGAGGCCGCCCGGCACGGCAGCCGGATCTTCGCGGACGTCGGCTGGGACGACACCGGCCGCTGGGACCCGGCGGACCTCGCCGACCTGGAGCACTGCGAGGCGTTCCTGCCCAACGCGGCCGAGGCGATGTCCTACACCCGCACCGACTGCCCGCGCGCCGCCGCCCGCGCCCTCGCCGACCGGGTGCCGCTCGCCGTGGTCACCCTCGGCTCGGAGGGGGCGTACGCGGTGGACGGCCGCACCGGCGAGACCGCCGAGGTGCCCGCGATCGCCGTGGAGGCCCTGGACCCGACCGGCGCCGGGGACGTGTTCGTCGCGGGCTTCGTCACCGGCACCCTCGCCGAGTGGCCGCTCGCCGACCGGCTCGCGTTCGCCGGGCTGACCGCCGCGCTGTCCGTCCAGGAGTTCGGCGGCTCGCTCTCCGCGCCCGGCTGGTGCGAGATCGGCGCCTGGTGGCAGCACGCCCGCTCCTACGACGACCAGATCCCGAGCGCGCTGCGCCGCTATGCCTTCCTCGACCGTCTGCTGCCCACCGCCGCCCGCCCGAGCCTCCTGCGCCGGGCGGTCCCCACGATCGGCTTCCGCCGGGCGTGAACACCCGTGCCCCGTACCAGGCACTTAAGCGTTCGGGGCCCGGTGTGATGAACGGAAGGGAGCAAAACCACTCGGGTGTTGTCGGTGGCCCGTCGTACCCTGGTATCCCAAGGTTGTCGAGCAGCGAGAACCCTTGTCGCAGGAGGTAGGAGCAGGCCGTAGAGCCGAGCCCATGACGCAACCAACCACAGCACCGCAGGCGCATGCGCAGTTCACGGTCCCGACCAAGCATCCGATGGTCATGGTCCTGGGGTCCGGTGACTCGCTGCTGCGTGTGATCGAAAAGGCGTTCCCGTCGACCGATATCCATGTCCGGGGCAACGAAGTCAGCGCGGCCGGGGACCCTGAGGAAGTGGCCCTGGTCCAGCGTCTGTTCGATGAGATGATGCTGGTGCTCCGCACCGGTCAACCGATGACGGAGGACGCGGTGGAGCGCTCCATCTCCATGCTGCGCGCAGCCGAGAACGGCGAGGGCGAGGCGGCCGAGACGCCCGCCGAGGTGCTCACGCAGAACATCCTCTCCAACCGCGGCCGCACCATCCGCCCCAAGACGCTGAACCAGAAGCGCTATGTCGACGCGATAGACAAGCACACCGTCGTCTTCGGCATCGGCCCCGCCGGTACCGGCAAGACCTATCTCGCCATGGCCAAGGCGGTCCAGGCCCTGCAGTCCAAGCAGGTCAACCGGATCATCCTGACCCGGCCCGCGGTCGAGGCGGGGGAGCGGCTCGGCTTCCTGCCGGGCACGCTCTACGAGAAGATCGACCCGTATCTGCGGCCCCTGTACGACGCGCTGCACGACATGCTCGACCCCGACTCCATCCCGCGCCTGATGGCCGCGGGCACGATCGAGGTCGCCCCGCTGGCGTACATGCGCGGCCGCACGCTGAACGACGCGTTCATCATCCTCGACGAGGCCCAGAACACGAACCCCGAGCAGATGAAGATGTTCCTCACCCGGCTCGGCTTCGACTCGAAGATCGTGATCACGGGTGACGTCACCCAGGTCGACCTCCCGGGCGGGACCAAGAGCGGTCTGCGCCAGGTGCGGGAGATCCTGGACGGCGTCGACGACGTCCACTTCTCCCTGCTCACCAGCAAGGACGTGGTCCGGCACAAGCTGGTCGGCCGTATCGTCGACGCGTACGAGCAGTACGACAGCCGCAACGGGCAGTGACCCTCCCCGAGCAGGCCGAGCAGACCCGAGCACTCCGAGAACCCCGAGAAAAGACGAACCACCCCATGGCGATCGACGTCAACAACGAATCCGGTACGGACATCGACGAGCGCGCGATCCTGGACGTCGCCCGCTACGCCCTGGCCCGGATGCGTATCCACCCGCTCTCCGAGCTGTCGCTGATCGTCGTCGACGCCGACGCCATGGAGCAGCTCCACATCCAGTGGATGGACCTGCCGGGGCCGACCGATGTCATGTCCTTCCCGATGGACGAGCTGCGGCCGCCCGTCAAGGACGACGAGGAGCCCCCGCAGGGCCTCCTCGGGGACATCGTGCTCTGCCCCGACGTGGCCAAGAAGCAGGGGGAGGAGGCGCCGACCGGGCACTCCATGGACGAGGAGCTGCAACTGCTCACCGTCCACGGCGTCCTCCATCTCCTCGGCTACGACCACGAGGAGCCGGACGAGCGCGCCGAGATGTTCGGCCTCCAGGCGGCGATCATCGACGGCTGGCGGGCCGAGTACGGTCTGACCGGGCCCTCCCCGGCCCCCACCACACGATGAACGGGCAGCTCCTCACGGCGGCGGTCCTGCTGGTGGTGGTCGCCTGGCTGGCGGCCTGTGCCGAGGCGGGCCTCGCCCGCACCACCCGGTTCCGCGCCGAGGAAGCGGTGCGCAACGGGCGGCGGGGCAGCGCCAAGCTGATGCTGGTCGCCGAGGACCCCACCCGCTACCTCAACGTGGCGCTGCTGGTGCGCGTCGCGTGCGAGGTGGCGGCGGGCGCCGTCGTCACGTTCGCCTGTGTGCACGCCTTCCCGGAGACGTGGAAGGCGCTGACCGTCGCGATCGGCGTGATGGTCCTGGTGTCGTACGTGGCGGTCGGTGTCTCACCGCGCACCATCGGCGCCCAGCATCCGCTCAACACCGCGACCGTCGCGGCCTATGTGCTGATCCCGCTGGCCCGCATCATGGGCCCCATCCCGCCGCTGCTGATCCTCCTGGGTAACGCGCTCACGCCCGGAAAGGGCTTCCGGAAGGGCCCGTTCGCCTCCGAGGCCGAGCTGCGCGCGCTGGTCGACCTCGCCGAGCAGGAGTCGCTGATCGAGGACGACGAGCGGCGCATGGTGCACTCCGTCTTCGAGCTGGGCGACACCCTGGTGCGCGAGGTGATGGTGCCGCGCACCGACCTGGTGGCCATCGAGCGCTTCAAGACCATCCGGCAGGCGCTCACCCTCGCGCTGCGCTCCGGCTTCTCCCGGATCCCGGTCACCGGGGAGAACGAGGACGACATCGTCGGGATCGTCTATCTGAAGGACCTGGTCCGCAAGACGCACATCAACCGGGAGTCCGAGTCCGAGCTGGTCTCCACCGCCATGCGGCCCGCCGCCTTCGTCCCCGACACCAAGAACGCGGGCGACCTGCTGCGCGAGATGCAGCAGGAGCGCAACCATGTGGCCGTGGTGATCGACGAGTACGGCGGCACGGCCGGAATCGTCACCATCGAGGACATCCTCGAGGAGATCGTCGGCGAGATCACCGACGAGTACGACCGCGAACTGCCGCCCGTCGAGGACCTCGGCGACGGCACCCACCGGGTCACCGCCCGGCTCGGCCTCGGCGACCTCGGCGAGCTGTACGGCACGGCCCTGGAGGACGAGGACGTCGAGACGGTGGGCGGGCTGCTCGCCAAGTCGCTCGGCCGGGTGCCGATCGCGGGCGCCACGGCCCAGGTCGACATCCCCGAGGGCGGCACCGACCCGGCCCTGAAGGCGCTGCGGCTGACCGCCGAATCCCCGGCGGGCCGCCGCAACCGCATCGTGACGGTGCTGGTGGAGCCGGTGCGGGAGACGGCGGCGGCCGAGTCGTAGGGCCCCCGGGGGCGAGGGCGGGGCGTCCGGGGGCGCGGGGGCGCCCCGTATCACGCCCGCGCGGGGCGGCGCCGCCAAGCGCGGGGTCGCGCTGCGCCATACGGATGCATTCCCCCTCTGCGGTCTGGCCCATATGCCGTAGGCACCGGCTTACTTGCAGATACCGACCGGTGGGCCGCCCATACCCCTGTCGGGGGACAGTCGGCTTGTCGTTCCGACGTAGGCAGGCCGGCCGTATGGGCACCCCCGGACAGAGGCCATGGCTCCGCGCGGCGTACACGCCGCGCGGAGCCGGGCGGCTCACCTCCCCCTGAGAACAGGAAGGGCGGCCGTCTCCATGTCCACCACCACGGTGACCTCCACACCGAATCCCTCCGTTTTCGGCCAATCCGTCACCTACACCGCCACCGTCACCGGCATCACCGCCGGCACCGCTCCGTTCGGTGACGTGACCTTCGTCATCACCGGCGGACCGACCATCGGCCCCGTGACGCTCACCCCCACCGGGCCCGACTCCGGCACGGCCAGCGTGACCGACTCGTCGCTCGCCGTCGGCTCCCATGTGGTCACGGCGAACTTCGTCAACGCCACCGACCCGCTGGACAATTCGTCCGGCACGACCATCCAGCAGGTCAACCAGGCGGCGACCATCACCACCGTCACCGTCACCCCGCCGACGCCCGTCTGTGGAGAGACCGTGACGCTGACCGCCAACGTGGCGGCGGTGCCCCCGGGCAGCGGCACACCCACCGGTACGGTCACCTTCATCATCAGCGCGGACGGGCCCACGCTGACCGGGACCCTCGACGCCTCCGGGAACGCCTCCGTCACCGTCCCCGCCCTGAGCGTGGGCACTCACCAGGTCGCCGCGTTCTACAACGGCGACACCAACTTCGCCGCGTCCAACTCGCCCTTGACGCCGCTCACCATCAACCCGGCGTCCTCGACCACGACCGTCACGGTGTCCCCCGCCGCGCCGGTGTGCGGTGAGCCGGTGACCCTGTGCGCGCAGGTGGCGACCGTGGCGCCCGGCACCTGTACGCCGACCGGTACGGTGACGTTCGTGGTCGCGGGCGGTCCGACGCTGACCGGGACGCTCGACGCGAGCGGCCAGGCGTGCGTGACGACCAGTGCCATCCCGGTGGGGACGCACACCGTCACGGCCACCTACGGGGGCAACACCAACGTCGTGGGCTCGACGGGCACGGGAACGGTCACGGTCGGCCAGGGAACGTCGACCACGACCGTCACAGTGTCCCCCGCCACGTCGGTGTGCGGTGAGCCGGTGACCCTGTGCGCGCAGGTGACGACCGGAGCGCCCAGCACCTGTACGCCGACCGGTACGGTGACGTTCGTGGTCGCGGGCGGTCCGACGCTGACCGGGACGCTCGACGCGAGCGGCCAGGCGTGCGTGACGACCAGTGCCATCCCGGTGGGGACGCACACCGTCACGGCCACCTACGGGGGCAACACCGGCGTGGCGGGCTCCACGGGGACCACGACCGTGACGGTGGGCCAGGCAGCGTCGACCACCACGGTTCTCTCCTCCCTGCCCACCGTGTGCGGTGAGCCGGTGACCCTGTGCGCGCAGGTGACGACCGTGGCACCCGGCACCTGCATGCCGACCGGCACGGTGACCTTCGTGGTCGCGGGCGGTCCGACGCTGACGGCGACGGTGAACGGCACCGGTCAGGCGTGCGTGACCACCAGCGCCATCCCCGTCGGCACGCACACGGTGACCGCCACGTACGCGGGCGACACCGGCGTCGCGGGCTCCTCGGGCACCGGGACGGTCACCGTCCTCCAGGGCACGTCCGCGCTGTCGCTGTCGGTGTCGCCGAGCCCGTCCGTATGCGGTGAGGCGGTCACCATCTGCGCCCAGGTGACGGTGGCTCCGCCCAGCACGTGCGTCCCGACCGGGACCGTGACGTTCGTGATCTCGGGCGGTCCGACGCTCACGGCGACCCTGGACGGCACCGGCATGGCCTGCGTGACCACCGGCGCCATCCCGGTCGGCACGCACACGGTCACGGCCACCTACGCGGGGGACTCCGGCGTCGCGGGCTCGACCGCCTCGACCCCGGTCACGGTGAACCCGGCGTCGTCCACCACCACGGTGTCCGTGACGCCCTCCCCCTCGGTCTGCGGTCAGCCGGTGACGATCTGCGCCCAGGTGGCGACCGTGCCGCCGGGCACCTGCGCCCCGACCGGCACGGTGACCTTCGTGATCTCGGGCGGCCCGACCCTCACGGCCACGGTCGGCGCCACCGGCCAGGCCTGCGTCTCCACCAGCGCCATCCCCGTCGGCACCCACACCGTGACGGCGACCTACGGGGGAGGCGGCGGCGTCGCGCCCTCCACGGGCACCGGCTCGGTCACCGTCAACCAGGCCACCTCCTCGACGGCGTTGACGATCACGCCCAACCCGGCCGTGTGCGCCCAGTCGGTGACGCTCTGCGCCCAGGTGACGGTCGCGTCCCCGGGCACCTGCACCCCGACCGGCACCGTCACCTTCGCGATCAGCGGTGGCCCCACCCTGACCGGAACACTCAACGCGAGCGGTCAGGCCTGTGTGACCACCACCGGGCTCGGCGTGGGGACGCACACGGTCACCGCCACGTACGCGGGAAGCACCGGCGTCGCGGGGTCGACGGCCACCGGTACGGCCACGGTGAACACGACCAGCACCACCACCACGGTCACCTCCACCCCCAACCCCTCCGCCCCTGGCCAGACGGTGGCCTTCACCGCCACCGTGGCCCCGGTGGCGCCGGGGACCGGCACCCCGACCGGCACCGTCACGTTCGTGATCAGCGGCGGCCCGACCCTGACCGGAACGCTCAACGGGGCCGGACAGGCGACCGTGACCACCAACGCGCTCACCACCGGCTCGCACACCGTCACCGCCACCTACAGCGGTGACGGCTGCTACAGCCCGTCGACGGGGTCGCTCACCCAGACCGTGTCCGGCGGGGCGACCACGACCCTGACCGCCACCCCGGCGGTCATCCGGCTGCGGTTCAACGGCCAGCTCGTCATCCCGACCCTCAGCGCCACTCTCAAGGACCAGTTCAACAACCCCGTCCCCGGCCAGACCATCACCTTCAGGGCCAACACCGCGCTCGGCCCGATCACCCTGGGCAGCGCCGTCACCAACGCCTCCGGCACGGCGACGCTGACCAACGTCACCGTCCCGCCGACGGTGCTGACCGCCAACACCTACACCGCCTCGTTCGCGGGCGCCCCCGGCCTCAGCCCGGCCACGGCGTCGGCCTCGCTGACGTTCCAGCCGGTGCCGCTGCTCCCGTAGCGGAACCCGTACCCCCGCGCCGGGCCGTCGCCACTGCGGCCCGGCGCGGGCCCATGCGCGCCCGCGAGCCGCACAACCGGTGTCACGCCCGGTCAGCGCACTGTCAGCGCCCCGTCCTATGCTCATCCGTATGAGCGATGCAGCGCAGCTGGACCCCGAAGACCGCAAGATCATCACGCTGGCCCGCTCCGCGCGGGCCCGCAACGGCGTCGCGGAGGGCGCCGCCGTACGCGACGAGACGGGTCGTACGTACGTCGCCGGCACCGTCGCCCTCGACTCGCTCCGCCTCAGCGCGGTGCGCACCGCCGTCGCGATGGCGGTCGCCAGCGGCGCGAAGTCGCTGGAGGCCGCGGCCGTGGTGACCGAGGCGGAGACCGCCTCGGACGAGGACCGCGCGGCCGTACGCGACCTCGGCGGGGCCGGCACCCCCCTCCTGCTGGCGGGCACCGACGGCACCCTGCGCACCACGCTGCCCGTCTGATGCACCGGCCCGGGGGCGGGGCGGGCGGACTGCTGGTCGGAGCGGGGCGGGGCATCGGGGAGAATGGTGGCCATGACTGCCGGTACTCCGTCCCCGACCGAGCAGCGGGAGACCCCGCACCGCTCGGGTTTCGCCTGCTTCGTCGGCCGCCCCAACGCGGGCAAGTCGACCCTGACCAACGCGCTGGTGGGGACGAAGGTCGCGATCACCTCCAACCGCCCGCAGACCACCCGGCACACCGTGCGCGGCATCGTGCACCGCCCCGACGCACAGCTGGTGCTCGTGGACACCCCCGGTCTGCACAAGCCGCGCACCCTGCTCGGCGAGCGGCTGAACGACGTCGTACGGACCACCTGGGCCGAGGTCGACGTCATCGGCTTCTGCCTGCCCGCCGACCAGAAGCTGGGCCCCGGCGACCGCTTCATCGCCGCCGAGCTGGCCGGGATCAAGAAGACGCCCAAGGTCGCGATCGTCACCAAGACCGACCTGGTCGAGTCCGAGCAACTGGCCCAGCAGCTCCTGGCCATCGACCGGCTCGGCAAGGAACTGGGCATCGAGTGGGCCGAGATCGTCCCGGTCTCGGCCGTGGGCGCGGAAAAAGAGAGGGCGGGACGCAGTCCCTCGGATGAGGGTGGTGGTGGGAGAGGGGCCGGCCAAGTGGGCCTGCTGGCCGATCTGCTCGTCCCGCTGCTCCCCGAGGGCCCGGCGCTCTACCCCGAGGGCGACCTCACCGACGAGCCGGAGCAGGTGATGGTCGCCGAGCTGATCCGCGAGGCGGCGCTGGAGGGCGTACGGGACGAGCTGCCGCACTCCATCGCGGTGGTGGTGGAGGAGATGCTGCCGCGCGAGGACCGCCCGGCGGACAAGCCGCTGCTGGACATCCACGCCAACCTCTACATCGAGCGCCCCAGCCAGAAGGGCATCATCATCGGCCCGAAGGGCCGCCGCCTGAAGGACGTCGGCTCCAAGTCCCGCAAGCACATCGAGGCCCTGCTCGGGACGCCGGTCTTCCTGGACCTTCATGTGAAGGTCGCCAAGGACTGGCAGCGCGACCCGAAGCAGCTGCGACGGCTGGGCTTCTGAGAGCGGGGCTTCAAGGGCCCGCGCGCTACGTGCCCTCCTTCAGCACCGTCCGCACCAGCTCGCGCTGGGCGTCGCTGAGGTGAGGGTCCGCGGCGTGGACCGTGCGGCCGTCCACCGTGATCTCGTAGTGGAAGCCGTCCGGGACACCGCGCGTGGCCTCCGGGGCGCCGGATTCGACGGCCTGGTGGGCCAGGGCGGACAGATGGGTGGCGTCGGGCCGTCCGGTGGTGTCCAGATCGGCCCGGCGCTCGATTCCGGCGAATCCGCCGGAGCGGGTCACGGAGATACGCATAGGTCCATCAGTACCCCGAGGGTGAGGATCAGCGCGCGTCCAGATCGGTGATTCCGACGCCTTCCCAGGCCCCCCGCACCGCGTCCCGCTCCTCGCCGTCGCCGTAGCGGGCCTGCGCCGCGGCCACCGTGAGCCGGGCGAAGTCGGCGAACTGCGCCTCCTGCGACAGCTCGCCGCCGGTCAGCACGTCGTACCAGATCCGCCCGGCCTTCTCCCACGCGTTGCCGCCGAGTGCCGTGGCGGCGAGGTAGAAGGCGTGGTTGGGGATGCCGGAGTTGATGTGGACGCCGCCGTTGTCACGTGAGGTGCGCACGTAGTCGTCCATCGTGGCCGGCTGCGGGTCCTTGCCGAGGACGTCGTCGTCGTACGCCGTGCCGGGGGCCTTCATCGAGCGCAGGGCCACCCCGGTGACCCGCTCCGCCAGCAGCCCGGCCCCGATCAGCCAGTCGGCCTCGTCGGCGCTCTGGCCCAGCACGTGCTGCTTGACGAGCGAGCCGAAGACGTCGGACATCGACTCGTTGAGCGCCCCGGACTGGCCGAAGTACTCCAGGTTGGCGGTGTACTGGGTGACGCCGTGGGTCAGCTCGTGGGCCATGACGTCCACGGGGATGGTGAAGTCGAGGAAGACCTCGCCGTCACCGTCGCCGAAGACCATCTGCTCGCCGTTCCAGAAGGCGTTGTTGTAGTCCTCGCTGTAGTGGACGCTCGCGTCCAGCGCGAGGCCCGCGTCGTCGATCGAGTGGCGGCCGTAGGCCTTGAGGAACAGCTCGAAGGTCGCGCCCAGCCCGTTGTAGGCGCGGGTCACCGAGTCGTCCGAGGTGGCCGTGTCGCCCTCGCCGCGCACCTTCTTGCCCGGCAGCGCGTCCTGGTGCTGGGAGTCGTAGATCGTGCGCTGGGGCCGGTCGGAGGGCGCGCCCTCCAGGGTGGGGGCGGCGATCCCGCGGACGGTGGTGATCCGGCGGCGCGTGCGCTCCAGGGCGTCCCGCTCCAGGGTGCGGCGGGCGGGGTCGGCGAGGGCGGAGTCCTCGGCCTGGGACAGCTTGTCGAGGACATGCGGCGGCACGATCGTGCAGAAGACACCGCGGCTGCGGGAGTTCGCGTTGACATCCATCCAGGCAATGTCGCACTGTGTCCACTGCTTGTCACGCCTTGCGGTCATGATTGATGAAATCGAGTGGTTGATGGCCATTCCTCCGCGCGGGATGCCGTGGTCCGCATAGTGATACGGGGCCTCACGCCGCGCGCGTCTCGGTTACGCTTCTGGACATCATGCGTTTCGGGCTGCTTCTTCTTAGCTGCCGCGGCGAGGGCCTGTAGTCGTAGGCCGACCCCCTCCCCGCGGAGTTCGGTGTTGCGGTGATTACGCCCCGTCGGCCGCCCCATGGACTTTCGTCCGAGCGGACATCAGAGGAGCCCACGCATCATGAGCACGTCCGACAATCCCGGTCAGCGCGCCGTAGGCCGTCCCACCCCCATCACCGCCGCGACCGTCACCCAGCGGCCCTCGGGCATGCCGATCCACAAGTACGGCCCGTACGAGGCCGTCGACATCCCCGACCGCACCTGGCCGGACAACCGCATCACCGCCGCGCCGCGCTGGCTGTCCACCGACCTGCGGGACGGCAACCAGGCGCTGATCGACCCGATGTCCCCGGTGCGCAAGCGCGAGATGTTCGACCTGCTGGTCCGCATGGGGTACAAGGAGATCGAGGTCGGCTTCCCCTCCTCCGGGCAGACCGACTTCGACTTCGTGCGGTCGATCATCGAGGAGGGCGCGATCCCCGAGGACGTGACGATCTCCGTCCTCACCCAGGCCCGCGAAGAGCTGATCGAGCGCACCGTCGAGTCGCTGCGCGGCGCGCACAAGGCCACCGTGCACCTGTACAACGCCACCGCGCCCACCTTCCGCCGCGTCGTCTTCCGCGGCACGCGTGAGCAGGTCAAGCAGATCGCGGTGGACGGCACCCGGCTGGTGGTCGAGTACGCCGACAAGATCCTGGGCGACGACACGGTCTTCGGCTACCAGTACAGCCCGGAGATCTTCACCGACACCGAGCTGGACTTCGCGCTGGAGGTCTGCGAGGGCGTCATGGACGTCTGGCAGCCCGAGGCCGGCCGCGAGATCATCCTCAACCTGCCCGCGACCGTCGAGCGCTCGACGCCCTCCACCCACGCCGACCGGTTCGAGTGGATGTCGCGGAACCTGTCCCGCCGCGAGCACATCTGCCTGTCCGTGCACCCGCACAACGACCGCGGCACGGCCGTCGCCGCCGCCGAACTGGCGATCATGGCCGGGGCGGACCGCATCGAGGGCTGCCTGTTCGGGCAGGGCGAGCGCACCGGCAACGTCGACCTGGTGACCCTGGGCATGAACCTGTTCTCCCAGGGCGTCGACCCGCAGATCGACTTCTCGCAGATCGACGAGATCCGCCGCACCGCCGAGTACTGCAACCAGATGCAGATCCACCCGCGCCACCCCTACGCGGGCGACCTGGTCTACACCGCCTTCTCCGGCTCCCACCAGGACGCCATCAAGAAGGGGTTCGAGGCGATGGAGGCCGGCGCGGCCGAGCAGGGCAAGACGGTCGACGACATCGAATGGGCCGTCCCGTACCTGCCCATCGACCCCAAGGACGTCGGCCGCTCCTACGAGGCCGTCATCCGGGTCAACTCGCAGTCCGGCAAGGGCGGTATCGCCTATGTCCTGCGGAACGACCACAACCTGGATCTGCCGCGCCGCATGCAGATCGAGTTCTCCAAGACGATTCAGGCCAAGACCGACGCCGACGGCGGCGAGGTCACCCCGGCCCAGATCTGGGCGACCTTCCAGGACGAGTACCTGCCGACGGAAGACAACCAGTGGGGCCGGATCGCGCTGCGCACCGCCCAGACCTCCACCACCAGCGAGGGCACCGACGCGCTCACCGTCGAGGCCGTCGTGGACGGCGCCGAGACCGTCCTGACCGGCACGGGCAACGGCCCGCTGGCCGCCTTCTTCAACGCGCTGGCCGCCATCGACATCGACGTACGGCTGCTGGACTACTCCGAGCACACCCTGAGCGAGGGCGCGGCCGCCCAGGCCGCCGCGTACATCGAATGCGCGATCGACGGCAAGGTGCTGTGGGGCGTTGGCGTCGACGCCAACATCGTGCGCGCCTCCCTCAAGGCCGTCGTCTCGGCGGTCAACCGCGCACGGCGGTGAACACCCACTGACCCTGTCACCCACAAGGGGCCCCGTTCGCCGCGAGAGGTGGGCGGGGCCTCGTGTTTGGCCTGTTGTCTCCGTTCGGGGTACTGACGGCACATCATGGATGTGGCTAGCATCACGTCAACGCGGCAACGTGGCCGAAGCGTTATGGAGGTGTGACGTGGTGCACGCGCGAGCCCACCGTGACCGGGACCGGTGTGTGGTAGGCGTCCGCACCCTGTGGCGGACGGTCGGCGATGGTGAGTTCTTCTGTCCCGACTGCGGAGGCGACCGCAACTACCGCCGCCGCACCGGCCGCCGCCGCATCGTGGTGCTCGGCCTGCCGCTGCTGCCCCGAGGGGCGGTCGCGCCGGTCGTCGAATGCGCCGCCTGCGCGACCCGGTTCGGCACCGAAGCCCTGGACCACCCCACCACCACCCGCTTCTCCGCGATGCTGCGCGACGCCGTGCACACCGTCGCCCTCGCGGTCCTCGCCGCGGGCGGCACCGAGGCCACGGCGGTGCGGCAGGTGGCGGTCTCCGCCGTGCGCGCCGCAGGGTTCGCCGACTGCGACGAGGGCCAGCTCCTCGCGCTCATCGAGGCGCTCGCCGCCGACACTGGCCGCCTGCCCGGCGCCGCCACCGGCGAGCGCGACGGCCTCGACCCCTGCGGTACGACGCTGGCCATCGAACTGCACGAGGCCCTGGAACCCCTGGCCCCCCACCTCGCCCCCACCGGCCGCGAGGCGATCCTCCTCCAGGGCGCCCGCATCGCCGTGGCCGACGGCCCCTACCGCCCCGCCGAGCGCGCGGTCCTCGAAACGGTCGGCCGCGCCCTCATGATCTGCCCCGACGACACGTCCCGCCTCCTGGCCGCCACCCGGGCGGCGTTCTAGGGCCCTCAGTCCGCCTCCGGCGTGCCCCAATCCTCGCGGTACGCCGCCCAGTCCGCGGGGGTGGCGGCGAAGTCCACGTACAGGGCCACCCCGAACCGCTGCCGCCGGCGGTCCTCGCGGCCGAGGCCGAGGCGGGTGCCGCGGAGGGCGGCGGGGACGGTTTCGGCCCAGGCGTGGTGGGTCCAGTTGTTGGTGTGGTAGCCGGGCAGGCCCATCAGGAGGTCGGTTCCCGGTGGGGTGGCCTGGAGGGCGAGTTCCGTCTGCTGGGCCACGTAGCCGCCGTACAGGCTCTCCAGCGGCGTCGACGTGTCGTACGACATGACCGCGATCTGGTCGACCCGCCGCGCCACCTGTCCGAAGAACGCCTGTGACCACCACTTGGGGTGGCCGGTGAAGAAGCCCGCCACCGAGTGCAGGGCGGGCAGCGGGTCGATCTGGTGGGCGGCGACGGAGAGCGGGGCGCGGCGAGCGCGGGTGAGGGCGTGGAGGTCGTCGAGGAGGGTGAGGTAGTCGCGGTCGCCGGAGTGCAGCGGCTCCAAGTCGAAGTGGACGCCGTCGAAGCCCGCGTCGAGCACCTGGCGGGCGGAGCGCACCACGTGGGCCCGGCTGTGCGGGTCGGTGAGCCGCAGCCCGGTCGGGCCCTCGGTGGCCAGGACGTCGCCGAGCCACGCCTGTACGCGGACGCCGGGCAGTTCGCGGTGGACGGCCTTCAGCAGCCACCCGGCGCGCGGGTAGCGCTGCGCGGGCAGGGCGCCGTCGTGCCGTAGCGGGCCCGTGTGGACGTAGAGGTCGCGGATGCCGGTGCCGCGTATCCGCCGGGCCAGGGAGGCCAGTTCGGCGTCGCCGTTGCGGCCGTCCACCCAGGCGTGGCCGAGCCACACCGCGTCCCGGCCGCGGGTGCGGGTGCCGGGCTCCGGATCGCCCGCGTAGTTCACCCGCAGCGCGATCCCGGCGGCGAGCAGGGACAGCAGCAGACACCCCGCGAGGGCCGCCACGACGCGCTTGGGCCACCTCAGCCGGGGATGCGACCAGGAGCGCGCGGTTGCGGTGCGGACCCGCCGGAGCCGGGCGCGAGCCGCCGTCCAAGCCTGGGATATCGGGGGTTCGGTCACGCACGGGAGCGTAGCGAGCGCCGTACGGACGCCGTCGGCCGTACGGCGCGGCTACCGCGGCCCCGCCGCGCTTCCCGCGGCTTCGCGGGCCGTGCGCACGGTCCTACGCCTTTTCGGTCGGGATCTCCTTGACCTCGGCCGAGGGCGCGTTCTTCTTGACCGACTCGACGCCTTTCTGGGCCGCGGACCTGGAGTCATACGATTCGCCGACCGCGATGATCTCGCCGTTGCCCGCTTTCAGACGGAAGCGGTGCTTGCCGCGCTTGTCCTCATAGATTTCGAACTTGCCCGCCATGTGATGCCACCTCCACGGGTCGTCGCGGCCCCCTCGAACCACCGTAAATCGGGCCATGCATCATCGCATCAGGGGCGCTCGGGGGCTGGGGCCGCGCCGAACATCTCCCGGCACGGCTCCAGCCCCCGCACCTCGACGGGCACGGTGCGCCGCTCCTCCCAGGCCGCGCGGTCCAGCCGCAGCCGCTGGAGCGTCCGGGCCTCGCCCCGTACGGCGAGCGTCCGCAGGCCGTCAGGGCGGTAGCCGAGGCGGCGCGAGACGCCGAGCGAGCGCCCGTTCTCCACGAACGCGCCCGAGGTGAGGCTGCGCGCCCCCAGCCCGGCGAACGCCAGGTGCGCCACCGCCGCCCGCATCTCCGTCCCGAAGCCCCGCCCCTGGTGGGCGGTGCCGAGCCAGGAGCCGGTCTCCGCTTCCCGCGTCACCGCGAAGTCGGCCGCGAGCAGGTCCTGCCGTCCGATCACCGTGCCCTCGTGCAGCACGGCGAGGCTCAGCGTCCAGTCCTCCGGCCGCCACTCGGCGATCGTGCGCAGCACATGCTGGAACGTCGCCCGCCCGCGCTCCTCCGGGGCGGCGTCGGACCACGGCACGCTGAACGGCATCTCCGCCGGATCGTGCACCCCGCTCGCGGCGACGGCGGCCAGCTCGTCGGTGCGGGGGATGTCGGGAAGTCGCAGTTCGAGGCGCGGGGTGCGGAGGCGGAGCCCGTAGAGGGGCCAGTGGTGGGGGTCCATGGCGAGAGGTTGCCGGAGCCGCCGATGCCGCGTCGAACCAATTACCGCCACGGTTGTCAATCAGGGTTGACGCCATCCGAGTGTCAACATACATTGACGGCATGACCGAAGCAACGGATCTCGCCGCACGCGCCGGCGACCGGGACCCCCGCGTCGGACTGCGCGCCGTCGCCGCGCTGCGCCGGCTGCTGGAGCAGCTGGAGGCCGTACAGGTGCGCAGCGCCCGCGCCAAGGGCTGGTCGTGGCAGGAGATCGCGGCCGAACTGGGCGTCAGCCGCCAGGCGGTTCACAAGAAGCATGGGAGGCGTTGATGTTCGAGAGGCTCACCACCAGTGCCCGCGAGGTCGTCCGCGGAGCCGTACGGCGGGCGGACGCGACGGGCGGCGCCACGGTCGGCGAGCCCGAGCTGCTGCTCGCACTCCTGGACCGTACGGAGCGCGCGGACCGTACGGACAGCCCGGCCGCCGACGTCCTGGCCACCCTGGGCGCCACCGCGCGGCGCGCCTCGATCGAACGCGCCCTCGCCGACGTCCGCCGCCGCGGCGGCATCTCGCAGGCCGACGCGGAGGCGCTGGCGGGGCTCGGCATCGATGTGGACGCGATCGTCTCCCGCGTGGAGGAGGAACACGGCGTCGGCGCCCTGGCCGCCGCCCCGCGCCGCCGCCGCTCCCGCGGCCGTTTCGACCCCGAGGCCAAGTCGGTGCTCGAACGGTCGCTGCGGATCGCGCTCGGCCGCGGCGACAAGCACATCGGCGACGAACACCTGCTGCTCGCCCTCCTCGCCCGCCCCGGCGTCGCCGCGAACGTCCTCGCCGATCACGACGTGACGTACGTCCGGGCCGAACGCGCCCTCGACGCCCGCGCCCGGGCGAGCTGAGATGCCCGGGGAAGTTCCGCACCGCACAAATGTGCTTGCCCCGACCACCGATGGACACGCATCCTGTGCCGATGCTGATCCGACGAGAAACCCCCTCCGACATCGCCGGTATCCGCGACGTCACGGCGGCGGCGTTCGGCAAATCGGAGGCCGCGGTCCCGGTCGAGGTCACCCTCCTCGATGAACTCCGCACCTGCGACGCCTGGTTACCGGCCCTGTCGTTCGTCGCGGCCGACGATCGCGGTGAGGTGGTCGGCCATGTGGTGTGCACCCGCGGCCACGTCGGCCCGGATCTCGCTCTCGGGCTCGGCCCCCTCAGCGTCCACCCCGCCCACCAGCACCGGGGCGTGGGCCTGGCGCTGATGCACGCGGTCCTGGGTGCGGCCGACGCGTTCGGCGAGTCCCTGGTGGCCCTCCTCGGCAGCCCCGCGTACTACGGCCGCTTCGGCTTCCGCCCGGCGGCCGCGTACGGCATCAGCGCCCCGGACCCGGCCTGGGGCGACTACTTCCAGGTCCGCCCCCTGACCGCGTATCAGCCCACCCTCAAGGGGCCGTTCGCCTACGCCGAGCCGTTCGACCGCGTCTGAGGCCGCGTCTGATCGGTGGGCAGGAAGGCGGCCAGGACCAGCCGGGTGACGTACGGGCTCTCGGCGCCGGTCAGGGTCGTGGGGTTGACCGAGTAGACCAGGCGGCGGCTGAGGTCACGGGTGGCGAACATGCCGCTGGTGTAGCCGGGGCGGGAGCCGGTCTTGCCCCACATCTCCTGGCCGTCCTGCCTGACCCTCATCAACCCCATGCTGTAGCAGGCCCTGTTCTGCTCGGGGTCGGGGTTCTGCGCGCAGTTCTTGTTCTCGACGTTGGGCACATCCGGGACGGTGAACAGCAGCTTCTGCTGGGCGGGCGGCAGCAGACGGCCGCGGAAGAGCGCGGTCATGAAACGGTCCAGGTCGGCGGCGGTGGAGATCATGCCGCCCTCCGCCCACGGCCAGGCCGCCTGCTCGCTGATGTCGGCCCGGCGGCTGCCGCCGTCCGCCCCGGTGACCGTGAGATAGCCATGGGAGTGCGGCCCGGGCAGCCGCGCGTCGCCGATCTTGGGGACGTAGGTCCGGCTCAGCCCCAGCGGCCGGGTGATCCGGGACCGTACCTCGTCGGCGAACGAATGCCCGGTGACCTTCTCGACGACCAGCCCGGCGATGAAGGTGTTGACCCCGTTGTAGGTCTGGGCGCTCCCCGGCGTGTACATCGGGGCGTTGTCGCCGACGAGCGTCTTGACGATGTGCTCGATGGGCCAGCTATCGAAGCGGTGGTCCACGAACCACCGGCTCGTCCCGTCGCCCCAGAACTCCTTGCCGGCGTCCGCGTCGATGGGAAGCCCGCTGGTGTGGTTCAGCAGCTGGCCGATGGTCACCTTGTCGAACCTGTCGGGCAGCAGGCCGGGCAGATGGTCCTGTATGGAATCGTCCACGCTCAGCCGGTGCTCGGCGGCCAGCTGGAGCACCACGGTCGAGGCGAACACCTTGGAGGCGCTGCCGATCCGGAACGACCCGTTCGACGGCACGGGCTTCCCGGTCCGCAGATCCCCGACGCCGGACGTCCCCGTCCACCGCCCGTCACGGCCGGAGACCCGGGCGAGCGCCCCGCTGACCTCGTGCTTCGGCAACTCGTCCAGCGCCCGCTGGAGCGCCTTTCCGTCCAGCGGCGGCACGGGCGCGTGGTGCGCGGACGTGACCGCAGGCGCCGCCATGGCCGGGGCGGCGGCACCTGCCGATACGACGGCCAGCAGCGCGGTGGCCGTCGCGAGGGCTCTCCACGAGGTACGGCGTGAGGGACGGCGTAAGGACGGATTCACGGGCGGATTCACGTCGGGGCGCTCCACGGGGCTCATGATCGGCCGGTCGCTCCGGCCTGATCAGGACTCTGCCGAAGCCGCGCCCCCGCGGCCTCCGGAAGATCCCTGACCCACCCCCGGCACCACCCCGACGCGCCCCCGACGAAGGGCTGCCCCCACCCCTGCGCGGTGGCCGGCCCCGGGGCGGGCCGCCGCGGGCGGCCGGCAGCAGCCGGTGGCGCAGGCGGCGGTGGCGCAGCTGGAGCGGCTGGTCGCCGACGCCCAGGCGCCGGGCGGGCCGCTGGCCCGGTTCGTCGCCGTCCGGGCCACCGCGCGGGACGACACGGTGAGCGTGTCCTCCCGCTGCCGGCCGGAGGAGCGGTACCGGGAGGTCCGCGCGGATATCCGCCGACTGGCCACGTCGTACGCGGGGGCCGGGGTGAGCTTTCCGGCCGAGCCGTTCCCCGCCATGGTCTGCCCGGAACCCGACGCCCACCGGCTCGCCCGCCGTCTGCGCCGCTCAGTCGGCAGGGACGCGGTGATCGAGCTTCATGCCGCGTTCCCGCCCTTCAGCGGCGAGGACTTCGCCCTCTACCTGGACCGCGTGCCCGGCACGTACACCTTCCTCGGCGTCCGTACCCCCGGCGCACCCATCACGGCCGCCTACCCGCACTTCCCCGACTTCGCCCCGGAGGAGCGCGCCATCGGCCTCGGCGTACGGGCGATGGCGGGCTGGATCGCGGAGCGGACCGCGGCCCTCTAGTCCCGGAAGGAGCCGTCCGCCCTGCGCGCGTGCCGGGACAGCAGGTGCCCGCACTGCGGACAGTGCCGCCTTAAGCCCCTCTTGATCAGATAGCTGATGCCGATCGTGCACAGATGCATCAGCCCCACGGCCGCGTTCTCCAGCACCCGTCCCAGCCAGGACTTCGTACACCTCGCACAATCGCGGCAACCAGCCGCCATGGCGCCCTCCCCGGTATCGGTTCCGTGGCATCCAGTGTGCGCAACCCGCCCCGCTCCACCGCCTCCCAAGTCCCGCCCGGCACGGATTGTGACCGGACGAGGCCCGGTCCGGCACGAGGCCGTGACATCTCCCTCGGCACCGGGGCGGCCGTGCGTACCGTGAGGTAGGGGACACGGTGGGTCGATGGACCGTCGTGACCGGGGCCAGTGTGAGGAGGGCCACCGGCGCGGTGCCCGTGCGCGCCCGCGTACCCGTCCCTCGGGATTCCCCGCCAACTCGCCCCGGAGCGACCGGAAGTCGCCCGTCCGGATACCCTGGGGTGGTCTTCCGTACCGACACGCCCGCTGCCGGGGGTGGGCACCGTCACACGTCGAAGCAATGGCCAAAACCTGGCCGGTTTGTAGCGTCGTGCCATGGACGACTCGACCACCACCTCGCACGATCGTGTCCTCGCGCAGAGCGCTGCCGGGGGCTGGATGTTCTTCCTCGAGGCAGCCCGGGACATCCGCACCACCGGGGCCCTCGCCCCCAGCGGCAGGGCGCTCGCCCATGCGCTGACCGAACCGGTGCGCTCTCAGGCGGGGCGGCGGCTGAACGTCCTGGAGGCCGGTGCCGGTACCGGCTCGGTCACCCGCTCCCTCATCCACCAGCTCCCGGCGGGCAGCCGCCTGGACATCGTCGAGGCTAATTCCCGCTTCACCGACCGGTTGCGCCACCTCGTCCGGACCCACCCGAGCCTGGCCGGACAGCCCGGCCAGGCCCGGGTGCACCACGCGTATGTCGAGGAGCTGGACACAGGCCACCGCTACGACGCGATCATCTCGGGCCTGCCCTTCGCCAACTTCGCCCCCCACCAGGTGGAAGCGATCATGGGCCGGTATCTGGAGCTGCTGCGCCCCGGCGGCGTCCTGGCCTACTTCGCGTACCGCGGCAGCCGCCAGGCCCGCACCCTGCTCTCGCTGGCCTCCCGGGCCCAGGCGCGGCGGCAGCAGGCCGCTGAAGAGGTGCTGGCCGACTACCAGCGCCACTACGCCACCGGCCGCAGCACGGTGTGGGCCAACCTGCCCCCGGCCGATGTCTGGCAGCTCCAGCGCCCCGCGGAACGAACCCCGGGCGCGGGCCGGGAGTCCGCCGCGGCCGCGGCGGACCGGTGACGGCCCCGCCGAAGCCGTTACGCGTCCGACGCCGGAAGCCCCTCGGCCTCCACCCCGCCCCCGCCCAGGGCCGCTGTGTCGGCGCCCGCCTCGCTCAGCACCGCCACGGCCACCCCGCGGTCGATCCGCGCGAGGCCCAGCAGCAGATGGTCGCAGTCGATACGCGCCGACCCCGCCTTCTCCGCCCGCTCCTCGGCGATGGCCATGGCCTTACGGGAGTACGGGGTCCAGGCGATCCGTTCGGCCGCCTGTGACGCGCCCATGCTCAGCCGGGCGCCGACCCGCCGGTGCACCTCGGCGGGGGAGGCCCCCGCCGAGGACAGCAGCCGCGTGGCGCTGTTCTCCTCGGCGGTCAGCCCCCACAGCAGGTGCTCGGTCCCGATGTAGTTGTTGCGGTGCTGCACCGCAGCCCGTTTCACATGCGTCATCGCCTGGCGCAGGCCGTCGGTCATGTTCTCCGGTGCGTAGCGCTTGTGGGGCGCGTGGAAGCGCTGCTGCACCGCTTGCCGGGTCACGCCGAGCGCCGTCCCGATGTCGGTCCACGAGCAGCCGTGCATGCGGCAGTGTTCGACGTAATCCTCGACCAAGTCGTCGGCCAGCGCCTGTAGTTGTCCGGACACTCCGGCCGCCGCGGTCAGCAGCGCGAGCCAGTCGGGCTGTTCCTGGCCGCCGGGGCGGTGTGCGGTGTCGCAGATCCGGTCGACTTCCGCGATGAGATCGTCCAGGTCTGGAAGCGTCATGAGGCAAGTACGCCTTGACAATTCCCAATTGTCAAGGCGTACTTGCCTCATGGTGCTCACCGAGCCGGAGCGGCGACTCCGTGAAGCGTTCGCGACCGGCGCCAAGGTCGATGTCCGGGGCGCCGCGACGGCGGAGGAGCCCGAGACGGACGGCCCCGGCTGGGGCCCCGAGCGCACCGTACGGGCGGAGGTCATCCGCACCCTGCTCCTCGGCGGCGCCGACACCCGACCGGGCGAGACCCCGGTCGTCCACCTCGTCGGCGCCCGGGTGACGGGGCGGCTGAAGCTGGTCTTCGCGGAGGCGTGCTGCGTGCTGCGGCTGGAGAAGTGCTGGTTCGAGCAGGCGCCCCAGTTGTACGGGGCCGCGCTGCGCGTCACCGGATTCGGCGGGTCGTATCTGCCGGGGCTCGCGATCAACACCGCGACGGTCGCGGGCAACCTGGACCTGATGCGGACCCGCATCCGGGGCATGGTCAACCTGGCGAACGCCCGCATCGACGGCAGCCTGCTCCTCCAGGGCGCGTGGCTGTCCCACCCGGGCGGGGTGGCCCTCGACGGCTCGCGGCTGGAGGCCGCCAGCGGCATCGTCGGCCGGGAGGGGTTCCGCGCCGAGGGCGAGATACGGCTGCGGGAAGCGCGGGTGGGGGAGGCGCTGCGTCTGGAGGGCGCGTACCTCCACCACCCCGGCGGCGACGCCCTGTGCGCCGAGAGCATCCAGGTCGGCACCCGTATCGACTGCGGCGACGGCTTCCGCGCCGAGGGCGCGATCGTCCTGACGGACGCCACCGTGGGCCGGGCCGTCAGCTTCCGGGACGCCACGGTCGAGCACCCCACGGGACATGCGCTGGCCGCCGGGCATCTCCAGGTACCCGAACTGGACCTGCGCGCCACGCACTGGGACGGCGCCATCGATCTGCGCCACGGCCGCCTCGACGTACCGCACCTCCCGACCGGCCCGTCCGCGCCCGCCCTCCGCCTCGACGGCCTCACCTACCGGGCGCTGGAGCCGCACCTGCCCGCCGACCGTTGCCTGGCCCTCGTCGAGCGCGACCCCGACGGCTACCGCCCGCAGCCGTACCAGCAACTCGCCGCCATCTACCAGGCCATCGGCCACGACGACGACGCGCGCGCCGTCCTGCTGGCCAAGCAGCGCCGCCGCCGCGCCACCCTGCGCCCCCTCGGCCGCGCCTGGGGCCGACTGCTGGACGCGACGGTCGGCTACGGATACCGCCCCTGGCTCGCCGGGCTCTGGCTCACGGCCCTCACCCTGCTCGGCACGGCGGTTTTCCGCGCCGCGCACCCGAAACCGGTCAAGCCGGGCGAGGGTGCCCCGTTCAGTCCCCTCGTCTACACCCTCGACCTGCTGATCCCCGTCGGCGGCCTGGGCCAGCGCAACGCCTGGTACTGGCCGTCCGCCCCCGTCCAATGGCTCGCCTACGTGCTGATCGCGGCGGGCTGGGTGCTGACGACGGCGGTCGTGGCGGGCGTCACGCGGATGTTGAACCGCAGCTGACCGGCGGGCCGTCCCGGTCATCCCATTTTGGCCGGTATACCTATCCATCGGGAGGAATGCTCTGCGGCAGAATTCGTGATGAATCAACGCAATAGGACATGTAGCCGAGATGATCCGGCCAGTCCACGAAGGGGAGCACGCGCATGAAGACGATGACCGCACTGCTGGTCGCGGCCGCCGCGACGACGGCGATTCTGGCGACGGCCCCGGCCGCACAAGCCGAAGCGGCCGCGGGACACCTGCTGCTCGGAAGGGACCAGAGCCTCACGGGGACGGTGTGGGCCCACAGCTCCAGCATCGCCAACCTCGGCTCCTCGGAAGGCGACAAGGCGAGTTCGGCCAAGAACGAGGACTCCCTCGCGTGGGTTCTCTACGACGACAAGAACTACAAGGACCGGCGCTACTGCCTCACCCCCGGCCGGTACATCCGTGATCTGCACAGCGAGCCGTGGAACTTCGGCGACAAGGTCTCTTCGGTGCGTCGCCTGAGCACGGCCAGCTGCGCCGGCTACCCCACCTTCTGACGTTGGCAAGCGGTAGGGCCGTGGCCGCCACGGCCCGCGGCAGCGCGGCCTACCGCGACCTGGGCCCACCCCGCACGGGTGCGACGTTGTCCGGACCGTGATCGCCACGACCCCGCCGCCCTCCGGGCGCTGGCCCGGGCCGCCAAGGCCGGGCGGATCGACCACCTGTCCCGCTGAGGGACAATGAGCCGCATGAGTCTGTTCCGCGACGACGGCATCGTGCTGCGCACCCAGAAGCTGGGCGAGGCGGACCGGATCATCACCCTGCTCACCCGCAACCACGGCCGCGTCCGGGCCGTGGCCCGCGGGGTGCGCCGTACGAAGTCGAAGTTCGGCGCGCGCCTCGAACCGTTCTCCCACGTGGACGTGCAGTTCTTCGCCCGCGGTGGCGAGCTGATCGGCCGCGGGCTGCCGCTGTGCACGCAGAGTGAGACCATCGCTCCGTACGGCGGCGGAATCGTCGCCGACTACGCCCGCTACACCGCCGGGACGGCGATGCTGGAGACGGCGGAGCGGTTCACCGATCATGAGGGCGAGCCCGCCGTGCAGCAGTATCTGCTCCTCGTCGGCGGGCTGCGTACCCTGGCCTCCGGGGAGCACGAGCCGCATCTCATCCTGGACGCGTTCCTGCTCCGCTCACTCGCCGTGAACGGCTACGCACCCAGCTTCGACGACTGCGCGAAGTGCGGGATGCCCGGTCCGAACCGGTTCTTCTCGGTCGGCGCGGGCGGGGTCATCTGCGGGGAGTGCCGGGTGCCCGGAAGCGTCGTACCCTCTGCGGAGTCGCTGACGCTGCTGGGCGCGCTGTTGACCGGGGACTGGGAGACGGCGGACGCATGCGAGCCGCGCCACGCCCGGGAGGGCAGCGGGCTCGTCGCGGCGTACTTGCACTGGCACCTGGAGCGGGGCCTGAGGTCGCTCCGGTACGTAGAGAAGTAGCACGAAGCAACACGGCAACGAAGTACACGAGGAGACGCGAAAGCCATGGCACGACGCGGGATTCTGGGCCGACAGCGGCGCGAGTACCGGGCCCCGGACCCGCACCCGTCCGGCGCCCGCCCGCCGAAGATCCCCGGCGAGCTGGTGCCGAACCACGTGGCCTGCGTGATGGACGGGAACGGCCGCTGGGCCAAGGAGCGCGGGCTGCCGCGCACGGAGGGGCACAAGGTCGGCGAGGGCGTCGTCCTGGACGTGCTCAAGGGCTGCCTGGAGATCGGCGTCAAGAACCTCTCCCTCTACGCCTTCTCCACCGAGAACTGGAAGCGCTCGCCCGACGAGGTGCGCTTCCTGATGAACTTCAACCGTGACGTCATCCGCCGCCGCCGCGACGAGATGGACGAGCTGGGCATCCGCATCCGCTGGGCGGGCCGGATGCCGAAGCTGTGGAAGTCGGTGGCCCAGGAGCTCCAGGTCGCGCAGGAGCAGACCAAGGACAACGACGCCATGACGCTGTACTTCTGCATGAACTACGGCGGCCGCGCCGAGATCGCGGACGCGGCGCAGGCGCTGGCGGCGGACGTCCGCTCGGGCAAGCTGGACCCGTCGAAGGTGAACGAGAAGACCTTCGCGAAGTACCTCTACTACCCCGACATGCCGGACGTGGATCTCTTCCTGCGCCCGTCCGGCGAGCAGCGCACCTCGAACTACCTGATCTGGCAGAGCGCGTACGCGGAGATGGTCTACCAGGACGTCCTGTGGCCGGATTTCGACCGTCGCGACCTGTGGCGCGCCTGCCTGGAGTACGCCTCCCGCGACCGCCGCTTCGGCGGGGCGATCCCGAACGAGGACCAGATGAAGAAGGACCTGGAGAAGGACGTGCAGGAGGGCGGCCCGCAGCCCGCGTAAGGTCGCTGTTCAGCCAGCGCTTTCGGCCTATAGTGTGGCTGCCCCGCAACGGGCCGCACTAAGGACATCGCACATGGAACACCCCCCGTCCGAGCTGGCCTCCCTGGCCGTCGAACCGCTGATGACCCGGGAGTTCGAGACCCGGCCCGCGTCGGTCTACGCACGGCTTCGGGGGCGGTACGGGCCGGTGGCGCCCGTAGAGCTGTACGGGGTCCCGGTGTGGCTGGTTCTCGGCTATCGCGAGGTGCGGGAAGTCCTGCGTGACGAGAGCACGTGGAAGAAGGACGTCGACCACTGGACGTTGCTGCGTGAGGGCGGAGTGCCGTCCGACTGGCCGCATCTGCCCGCCTATCAGGTCAGCCACCTGCTGCTGAGCGACGACCAGGAGCGCAAGGCGACGCGCGCCGCCGTCGACGAGGCGCTCGGCCCCTTCCAGGACACCGGGGCGCCACAGTCCTGGGATCTGGAGAAGGCCATCTCCCGGCACGCCGACGAACTGATCACGTTCTTCGCGGACGGCAGCGACAGCGGATGGGTGGACCTGGGCGCGCAGTTCGCGCGTCCGCTGCCGCTGATGGTCGTCAACCGGCTGTTCGGCTTCCCGGTCGACCAGGGCGACGACGTCTTCATGGACTCGTGGCGCATGGTGGACGGTGGCCCGGACGCCGGTGCGGCCGTCGGGCGACTGGTGGCGGCGACGACCGGGCTGGCCGCGTACAAGCGGGAGAACCCGGGCGACGACCTGACCACACGGCTGCTCGCCATCGACCCGCCGCTGACGCTGGAGCAGATCGGCCTCGAACTGTACGCGATCCTCGTCATCACGTCCGAGCTGGTCAGCCACGCCATCACCAACAGTGTGCTGGAGGTGCTGGACGGCGAGTCGGGGGCGCAGGCCGACCTCATGGCGGGGCCCATCGAGGAACTGGTCAACCGCGTGCACATCGCCTCGCCGCCGTGGGTCAACCTCACCGCCCGCTTCCCGGTGGCCGACACCGACCTGGGGGACTTCCGGCTCGCCGCGGGCGACATGGTCATCCCCTCGATCGCCGCCGCGCACGGCGATCCGCTGTTCACGACGACCAGCAGCTATGAGCGGTCGGTCAGCTCGCGCGCCCATCTGGCCTGGGGCACGGGACCGCACCAGTGCCCGGGGCGGGAACTCGCGGACATGATCGTTACCACGGCGGTGGGCAAGCTGTTCGAGCGGTGCGACTTCGAACTGGGGCTGCCCGCCGACCAGTTGCCGTGGCGCTCGTCGACGTACGTACGCGGCCTGAAGTCCTTCCCGGTCCGGTTCCGGATGCGCGCGCGCCGGGCCCCGGCGTCACCGTCCCCCGCGCTGCCCGCGCCCGCGCCGGCCGCCGGGCCCGCTCCCGCACCGTCCGCCGCGCCCGCGCCCGTCCCCGGACTGCCGGCCCTCGAGCCCGGGCCCGCCTCCCGGCCGGAACGGCCGCGCTCCGCGCTCTGGCGGTTCCTGGCGAGCCTGCGCCGGAGGTAGCGCCCGGCCCGCGAACGAGTCCGGCGCACTCTTTACTCGTTGTAGAGCCCACATTGAACGGGCCATGATCAGCGTCGTCCTAGTCTGGAGGCTTTGCACACGTATGCCGGAGGGGGAGGCGTGGCATGGGCGACGGCCGCGGCAAGGGCAAGGTCCTGGACATCAAGGTGGCGGACATCAAGTCCGTCTCACCGACGTTCCACCACCAGGCGGTGAAGCTGAGTGAGGCGCTGACCACCCTGATCAGCACTCTGGACGGCTACGGGGAGCCGTGGGGGGACGACAAGCCGGGCAAGGACTTCGGGACGCACTACAAGCCGAACCAGAAGCACATCGAGTCGTCCACCGGCATCCTCGTCCTCGGCCTGACCAGCATCCATGAGGCGATGCAGGACATGGCCGACGGCCACGTCGACAACGACAAGCTGATCGAGGGCATGTTCACCAAGGCCAAGCACGCGCCTGGTGAGGGTGGCCACAAGTGAGCTTCGGAAGCGAAATAGAGGAGAAGGCCAAGGCTCTTCTGCTGAAGCTCGGCATGTGGTGGCCGGACGCCAACTCCGGCACCCTGCGCCACGCGGCCGACGCCTGGCGGACCTTCGCCGACAGTGTGGATGACGTGCGCGCCGCGACCGACAAAGCGGCCACGACACTCATCCACCACAACAAGGGCGAGGCGATCGATGCCTTCGAGACCTTCTGGGAGCGCTACGCCAAGGGCAAGGACGAGGGCTGGCTGAGCAACCTCGCCAAGTCCGCCCGCAGCATGGCCAAGGCGTTGGACAAATTCGCCGACCAGGTCGATGACGCGATCGAGAAGCTGTGGACGCAGATCGGCATCGATGCCGTCGCCCTCGTCGGCGGCGTGTTGCTGACTCCCGTCACCGGAGGGGGGTCCGACGCGGTCGCGGGGGAGATCATCGCGATGGCGGCCGGGCTGGGCATCGCGGTGGAGGAGGCGGTCGCCACCATCGCCGCGGAAATGCTGGTCGGCGCGGCCTTCACCAGCGTTCTCTCGGTGACCGTGGACGTCGCCGTCGCCCAGCCCGTGAAGATCATCCTGGGACAGCAGAACGGCTTCAGCCTGGACGAGGTGAACGCCGCCGCCAAGGACGGCATGATCTACGGCGGCATCTTCGGCGCGGGAGCGGGCGTGCTCAAGCCCGGCGTGCTCCCCAAGACCGGTGGCGTTCCCAACCTGCTGAAGCCGCCCGGCATGCGCCCCAACCTCATCGAGGAGGGCCCAGCCGGCCGCCCGACGAAGGAATGCCCGAGGTGTGGTGAGCCGATCGACATCGCGACCGGCGCGATGCTGATGGACCAGACCGACCTGACCCTCCCGGGCTCCCTGCCGCTGGTCTTCGAGCGCACTCATCTGTCGTCCTACCGGGGCGGCACCAGCTTCGGCCCGACCTGGTCGTGCCTGCTGGACGAGCGCATCCAGCTCGACTCCCAGGGCGTGGTCTTCGCCGCCGCCGACGGCATGCGGCTGGTGTACCCGGTGCCGGAGCCCGGCGTGCCCACGCTGCCGGAGAAGGGCGCGCGCTGGCCGCTGGAGTGGGACGGCAAGCCGGACGGCGTCATGACCGTCACCGACCCCCGGACCGGCGTCGTCCGCACCTTCACGCGTCCCGCGCCCGCCGACGAGTCCGGCGCCGTCCACCTGTGGCTGGACAGCCTCCAGGACCGCAACGGCACCCGCGTCGACATCGAACGCGCCCTGGCCGGCAACCCCCTCGCGATCCGCCACTCCGGCGGCTACTACGTGGCCATCGACACCGACGGCCACCGGCGCGTCACCGCCCTGCGCCTGCTCGACGAGGCGCCCTCGATCTACGACCCCCATGGCCGCGACGGCACCGGCACGGTCGTCATGCGCTACGCGTACGACGAGGCCGGAAACCTCGCCGAGGTCATCAACTCCAGCGACGAGCCCCTGCGCTTCACCTACGACGCGCAGGGCCGCGTCACGTCCTGGACCGACCGCAACGGCACGTCGTTCGCGTACGTCTACGGTCCGGACGGCCGCGTCGTACGCACCGAGGGCAGCGACGGCGTCTACAACGGCACCCTCGAATACGACGACGACGCGCGCACGACCATCTACACCGACTCCCTCGGCCACCGCACCACCTACCGCTACAACGCCGACGGCCAGGTCATCGAGGAGACCGACCCGCTCGGCCACACCACCCTCTCCACGTGGAACGCCCGAGGAGACCGCAGGCTCTCGGTCACCGACCCCCTGGGCCGCACGACCGGCTACGCCTACGACGAGGACGGCAACCTCACCACCGTCACCCTCCCCGACGGCAGCGAGGCCCGGGCCACGTACAACGACCTGTGCCTGCCGACCGAGGTCACCCGACCGGGCGGCACCATCTGGCGCCACGCCTACGACGACGCCGGGAACCTCCTCACCACCACCGACCCGACCGGTGCGAGGACCCACTACACGTACAACGACCATGGCCACCTCACGGCGGTGACCGACGCTCTCGATCACACCACCCGCGTCACCCCCGACCCGGCCGGACTGCCGACCGCGGTCGTGGACCCCCTGGGCCACACCACCACCGCCCTCCGCGACAGCTTCGGACGCGTGGTGGAGGTGACCGACCCCCTCGGCCACACCACCCGCATGGGCTGGACCACCGAGGGCAGGCCCGCCTGGCGCGAGGCGGCCGACGGCACGCGGGAGACCTGGACCTGGGACGGCGAAGGCAACCTCCGCAGCCACACCGACCCGGCGGGCAACACCACCCACCACACCGCACACCCACTTCGACGTCCCCGCGACCCGTACCGACCCCGACGGCGCGAGCTACGCCTTCGCGTACGACACCGAGGTGCGCCTGACCCAGGTCACCAACCCGCAGGGCCTGACCTGGACGTACACCTATGACCCGGCGGGCCGCCTCACCGCCGAGACCGACTTCAACGGCCGTACCCTCACCTACACCCACGACGCGGCCGGAAGCCTCCTGACCCGCACCAACGGCGCGGGCGAAACGCTCCACTTCACCCGCGACGCGCTGGGCCGCACCGTCGAACAGCGCACCGACGCGGGCGACACCACCCGGTACACCTACAACGCCTCGGGCCGCCTGACCCAGGCAACCAACCCGGACTCCGAGCTGACCATCGAACGTGACCCCTTGGGCCGCGTCCTGTCGGAGTCGGTCAACGGCCGCACCACCACCTACGCCTACGACGCCGTCGGCCGCCGCACCGAACGCACCACCCCCAGCGGCCTGCGCTCCACCTGGACCCACGACGCCGCAGGCCGTCCCGTCGACCTCCGGAGCGACGCCGGGGCCCTGGCCTTCACCTACGACGCCGTGGGCCGGGAATCCGAACGCCGCCTGGGTGACGGCGCGACGCTGACCCAAACCTGGGACACGGCAGACCGCCTCACCACCCAAACCCTCACCCGAGGCCCCGAGCCCGCCGCCGACCACCTCCTCCAACACCGCTCGTACGCCTACCGAGCGGACGGCTACCTCACCGAGATCCGCGAACTCACCTCCGGCACCCGCCGCTTCGACCTCGACCCCCTCGGCCGGGTCACCGCCGTCCACGCCCACGGCTGGACGGAGACCTACGCGTACGACACGGCAGGCAACCTCACCCACGCCACGGCCCCGGACCACGAAACCCCCGGCGACCGCTCCTTCACCGGCACGATCCTCCACCGCGCCGGCCGCACCACCTACGAACACGACGCCCAGGGCCGCCTGACCCGCCGCACCCGCAAACTCCTGAGCGGCCGGACCCGCACCTGGACCTACACCTGGAACGCCGAAGACCGCCTCACCGACGCGACCACCCCGGACGGCGACCGCTGGCACTACACGTACGACCCACTGGGCCGCCGCATATCCAAGCACCGCCTCACCGACGACGGCACCGCGGCCGACACCCTGCACTTCGCCTGGGAAGACACGCGCCTGGCGGAACAGTCCACCCCGGATGGCAGCCACATAACCTGGGACTACACCCCCGGCACCCACCGCCCCCTCACCCAGGCCAACCACCACACCCTGACCCGCCGGCAGAGTGCCTCGCTCCTCACAAAATTCGCGGACAACCCCGCGACGGAGACCCGCTTCCACGCCATCATCACCGACCTGGTCGGCACCCCCACCGAACTGGTCTCCCAGGACGGCGAACTGGCCTGGCAACACCGCACCACCCTCTGGGGCACCCAACTCCCCACTCCACCCGCCGCCCTCGACTGCCCCCTCCGCTTCCCCGGCCAATACGCCGACCCCGAAACGGGCCTGTACTACAACTACTTCCGCCACTACGACCCCGAAACCGCCCGCTACACCTCACCGGACCCTCTCGGGCTCGCAGCGGCACCAAACCACCACAGTTATGTTTTCAGTCCATTTTCTTGGATCGATCCCCTCGGATTGAAGTGCCTTGACCCGGCGGATGCGGAGAAGCACGGAGTCGCGCGGAATACGGCGATCGATAAACAAGGGAACATGCTCGGAATCGAAGACAGTCCTGGTGTGAGGATGGTGAGCGAGGATGAGCTCAAACGGGTGCGCGCTGGGTTGCACGAACAGCTAGGTGCGCCCGAGGTGAAGCATACGCCCAAGGGTGATATCGAAGTTTGGCATCTGTCGGAAGACCCCAAGTCCACCGTGACTTACCGTCCCTTCAGTAAATCCGGTGGGCCAACCATCGACTACAATGATGTGGACGGATTGGAAATGAAAAGGTTTCATGTACCGCAGCACGGGAGCTGATGAGAGTGGAAGCCCGGGCCGATTACGATGCAGAGCTCCAGTATCTGCTGCAATACGCACGAGACGACTGGGTGGGGTTTTCGGTAATCAGTGGAACGGTTGCAAGTCTGCTGGGGAGGGGAGCCAGTCGCCAGGAATTGATGAACATGACGTTGCGAATTGTTGGTGACCTGTACGACCGAGGAGTCCGGGCCGGAGAGCTCACCGCATCGGACGCGCATCCGTTCTCCCCGTGGCCGGTAGCGAAAGAGGGGGCTCTGGACAGGATTCAGTCAGAAATGCGGAAGCTCTCGACCATGCCCGACTCGGGAGATATTTGCTGGTTCACGATCCCGTGACCTCATCCACGCGGCCCGGCGCGAAAGCGGCGTGGAGATCGAGGTGCACCGGCTCGCGGCCGAAGTGAGGGCATGGCGGAGGAGCGGCGTCGGGTTCAGCTTGAAGGCGTGAGGAGTCGGCGCGAACCGAGGCGTGGCGTCGCCCCCGTGCGGGCGTATCGCCCCGGGGCGACTCCTACGACCCGCTTGAAGTGGCGCGTCAGGTGCGACTGGTCGTAGAGGCCGACCGCGGTGGCCACCTCTCCCGGGGGCTGCCCGTCGAGGAGCAGGCGGCGGGCCAGGTCGACGCGGCGGGAGGTCACGTACTGGTGGGGTGCGATGCCGAACGCGGTGCTGAAGGCGCGGACGAGGTGCGTGGGGTGGGCGTGGAGGAGGCGGGCGGCCTCCTCCAGGGTGGGGGCTTCGACGAAGCGTGCGTCGAGGAGGTCGCGCAGGTTCTGGGCGATGCCCCGGTCGGGTGCCGCGCCGACCACGGCCAGCCGGGGGCGCAAATGTTCGCGCAGGCGCTGGCTGATGAGGGCCAGGCGGCTCTCCGCCTCGAGCTCGTCTCCCGGGACGGCGAGGGCGGCGTGCAGCTGTCCGATGCGTCGCCGCAGGAGCGGATCGGTGAGGTCCGGGCCGTCGACCGCCGGTCCGATGAGGCTTTCGTCCAGCTGCGTCATGTCCAGGTAGATCACCCGCTTGCGGAAGCCGTGCGAGGTGGCGGGCGAGCCGTTGTGCGGGACCTGCGGCGGCAGCAGGCTGACGGTGTCGTTCGGCGTGCCGCGCTCATGGCGGTCCAGGTCGTAGCGGACCGCGCCGTCGTCGACGATCAGCAGGGTCCAGGCGTCGTGGACGTGCATGGGGTACGCGTGCTCGGTGAAGTGGGCATGGAAGACCTCGCTGACGCCCGGGACCGACGGGCGCCAAGCAGAGATCTTCTGTCGGGACGCCATGCAAAGAACGTACAAGACGACGACGGCACGCGGCCGCCAGTCTCGGAGCATGACAACGACGACTGAAACGACGACTGATGAGAGCGCCCCGGTCCGCTTCGACACGAAGATCGCCGTGCTGCTGCGCGACGACCTGGAGACCTGGCAGCGGCTGAATGTGACCGCCTTCGTCGTCAGCGGGCTCGGCACGGTGGCCCCCGAGGTGATCGGCGAGCCGTACGCGGACGCCGACGGCACCGCGTACCTGCCGATGTTCCGCCAGCCCGTGCTGATCTTCGAGGGGACGAAGGAGACGCTGACCACCGCGCACGGCCGCGCGCTGTCACGTGCCCTGCCGAGGGCCGTGTTCACCTCGGACCTGTTCGGCACGGGCAACGACCGGGACAACCGGGCGGCCGTACGGGCGGTGGGCGCCGACCAGCTCGACCTCGTCGGAATGGCCGTCTACGGGCCGCGCAACGCGGTGGACAAGGTCCTCAAGGGCGCGCGGATGCACCACTGAGCGGGCCGACCGCGCGACCGGCCCGCCTCGCGCTACGTGATCTTCGCGGCCACGGTCCGGACGAGCTCCGGAGTCACCTTGTCGCGCCAGCCGAAGGGCGCCGCGTCCGGCATGCCGTCGAACGTCGCGGTGGTCTGCCCGCCGACCGTGAACAGGAGCGGGCCCTTGCGGCACGTCCAGTTCTGGTCGAAAGCGAAGGCCATGACGCACTTGTCCGCCCCGTCCGTACTCCCGCCGGGGGTTCCCGGCGCGCCGGACTCGAAGTATCGGGCTATCAGCTTGGGGTCGGCCACGGCATCGATGCGGATCCAGGCCTGGGTCGCGCTGTACGTCTCGCCCGGCAGCCGCATGACGTAGTCGCACTCGCCGGACGGGGCCCGGTCGCTCGGCTTCCACGAGGAGTCCGCACGGAACTCCTTGATCGAGCGGGCGGGGATCGGGCGGTCGGTCTGCCGGATCTCTTCGGCGTCCGGAAGGATCGCCGCGATGTCCTCTTGGGTCACCAAGGAGCAGGCGTCCGGCCACTCGCCGGCGGGCAGGATCTTTCCGTCCTTCAGCGTGGGCACGTTGGCGGGCGGCCCGTGTGACGGGGCCTTTCCGACGGACGTCTCCTCGGGGGAAGAGGAGATCAGCTGGGCCGTCAGAACGGAGGCGGAGGCCACCAGGACGCCGAAGAGGGCGAACTGGCCGATGCGCTTTGTCTTCACGATGGCCGATCCTGCCCGACGAGCCCGTGCCGAAGCGCGTTGGTGGCGATCTTCTCAGGGGCTTCACAGGGCCGATGCCGCCGTCACGGCAGACACGACGCGTTGTCCCTCCATGACCAGCGGTGAAGGGAGAGCCGCTTAGCCTGGGGATCATGGAATTCGCGAAGGCCGCATGGGACCCGGAGCTGCATGGGTTCCGGGTCGACCCGACCGCCTATCTGGCGGAGCTGCCGCGGTTGCGGGACGCCCTGCCCCCCGGGGCCTGGGCGTTCGCTTCCGACGAGGAGCACTACCGGTTCGGGACCGGCGCCCGGTGCGTGAAGGATCTGGGGCTGGCCGGGGTCGGCATCCCCGGGCGCAAGGGCGGCGGGCTGACGCTCACCTTCGTGCCCAGCGAGTGGAAGCACGACACGGGGCTGCGGATCCGTTACGCCGGGGTCCGGCACTTCTCGATCGACTACGCGCACGCCATCGACTGGATGGAGACGGACACGGTCCTGCTCGACGAGATCCTTCCGCATGACGCCGGATGCAGCCATGAGATCGCCCTGACCGATGCGGTGATCATCGTGCACTGCCGGGATCTGGAAGCCGTCTGGGGCGGCGTGTGATCCTGTGGGGGTGAATCTGGAGGATGTGGTCCGGTTGCGGAAGGCGCGGGACCGGATGGATCGGGACTACGCGCAGCCGCTGGACGTGCCGGCGCTGGCGCGTGGGGCGCTGATGTCGACGGGGCACTTCGCGCGGAGCTTCCGGGAGGCCTTCGGGGAGACGCCGTACAGCTACCTGATGACGCGGCGGATCGAGCGGGCCAAGGCGTTGCTGCGGCGGGGGGATCTGTCGGTGACGGAGGTCTGCTTCGCGGTCGGGTGTACGTCGCTGGGGTCGTTCAGCTCACGGTTCACGGAACTGGTCGGGGAGAGCCCGAGCGCCTACCGGTCGCGCGATCATGAGCATGGCGCGGACATCCCGGCCTGTGTCGCCAAGGTCTTCACCCGCCCGGTCAGGAACCCGGTCAGGAATGGAGAAGCGGATCCCGCCGACCGGTCGTAGCGTGACAGACATGAACAACATCACGCTTTCCACGTGCTTCATAGCCGTCGACGACCATGACGAGGCACTCGCCTTCTACCGCGACATCCTGGGCCTGGAGGTCCGCAACGACGTCGGGTTCGAAGGGATGCGCTGGGTGACCGTCGGGTCGCCGTCACAGCCGGACGTCAACATCGTCCTCGAACCCCCCGCCGCGAACCCCAACGCCTCGCCCGCCGACAAGCAGGCCATGGCGGAACTCCTCGCCAAGGGCATGCTGCGTGGCGTCCTCTTCGCGACGGACGACGTGGACGCCACGTTCGAGCACATCCGGGCGGCGGGCGGCGAGGTGCTGCAGGAACCGATCGATCAGCCGTACGGCGTGCGCGACTGCGCCTTCCGCGATCCGGCCGGGAACCTGCTGCGCTTCAACCAGCCGAAGCGCTAGCCGCCGGGCCCGGTCGTCAGGCCTGGCCCCCGGCCGAGGGGGCCGCGCAGTCGCCGCAGGTGCCGAAGATCTCGATGGTGTGGGCCACGTCCACGAAACCGTGCTCTGCGGCGATCGCGTCGGCCCACTTCTCGACCGCCGGGCCCTCGACCTCGACCGCCTTGCCGCAGGAGCGGCAGACCAGGTGGTGGTGGTGCTCCTCGCTGTTGCAGCGGCGGTAGACGGCCTCGCCCTCGGTGGTGCGCAGGACATCGACCTCGCCGGCGTCGGCGAGGGACTGGAGGGTGCGGTAGACGGTGGTCAGGCCGACCGAGTCGCCCCGGTGCTTGAGCATGTCGTGAAGCTCCTGCGCACTGCGGAACTCGTCCACCTCGTCCAGCGCCGCCGCCACCGCGGCGCGCTGCCTGGTGGACCGGCCGCGTACTGGGGGACCCGCGGTCGCCACAGTTGCCTCCTCAACCTCGCCTGCCCGTAAGCGTCTGTCGTCTGCCTGGCCATTGTGCCAGCTAACGGATCGGCTACGGACTAGCTGTGCACTAGACGAGTACGTCGTCCTTGAGGGTGCACCGCCCCTCGGACGCCGCGGCGGGCCGATGGGCGCGCCGTTTGGCCAGGGGCGCGGCGAGCGCGGTGATCACGGCGAAGACGCCGATGGCGAGGACGACGATGCTCGCGCCGGGCGGCACGTTCTTGTAGAAGGAGAAGACCGTCCCGGACAGGGTGACCACGACGCCGATGCCGACCGCCAGCGCCAGCGTCATCGCGAAGCCGCGGGTGGCCTGCTGGGCGGCGGCGACCGGGACCACCATGAGGGCGCTGACCAGCAGCAGGCCGACGACGCGCATGGCGACGGTGACGGTGACGGCCGCGGTGATCGCCAGCAGCAGGTTGAGCGTACGGACCGGCAGCCCGGTCACCCGGGCGAATTCCTCGTCCTGGCAGACCGCGAACAGCTGCCGCCGCAGCCCGAGGGTGATCAGTACGACGAAGGCGGCCAGCAGGCTGATCACGACGACGTCCTGCTGCGACACGGTGGTGATCGAGCCGAAGAGGTACGTGGTCAGGTTGGCGTTGGAGCCGGTCGGCGAGAGGTTGATCAGCAGGACGCCGCCGGCCATGCCGCCGTAGAAGAGCATCGCGAGCGCGAGGTCGCCGCGGGTCTTGCCGTACCAGCGGATCAGCTCCATCAGGACGGCGCCGAGCGCGGAGACGAGGATGGCGGTCCAGACCGGGTTGGTGCCGGTCAGGAAGCCGAGCGCGACCCCGGTGAGCGCGACGTGGCCGATGCCGTCGCCCATGATCGCCTGGCGGCGCTGGACGAGGTAGATGCCGACGGCGGGGGCGGTGATGCCGACGAGGACGGCGGCGAGCAGGGCCCGCTGCATGAAGGCGTAGTCGAGGACTTCCAGCATCTCAGGTCAGCAACCCTGTCCGGATCGGTTCGGCGTCGGGCGCCGCGTGGGGATGGACGTGATCATGGCCGGGCAGCGCATGCTGTCCGACGGCCTTGGGCGGCGGGCCGTCGTGGACGACACAGCCGTCGCGGAGCACCACCGCGCGGTCGATCAGCGGCTCCAGTGGGCCCAGCTCATGGAGGACGAGGAGGACGGTGGTCCCCGCGGCGACCTGCTCGCGCAGGGTCCCGGCGAGGATCTCCTGGCTGGCCAGGTCGACCCCGGCCATCGGCTCGTCCATGATCAGCAGCTCGGGTTCACCGGCCAGCGCGCGGGCGATCAGCACCCGCTGGTGCTGGCCGCCGGAGAGCGCGCCGACCGGGTCACGGGTGCGGTCGGCCATGCCGACCAGCTCCAGCGCGCGGTGCACGGCCGCCCGGTCGGCCTTGCGCGGCGGCCCGAACCGGCGGCGGGCCAGCCGCCCGGCCGAGACGACCTCGCGGACGGTCGCGGGGACGCCGCTCGCCGCGGTGGTGCGCTGCGGTACGTAGCCCACACGGGCCCAGTCGCGGAAGCGGCGGCCGGGGGTGCCGAACAGCGCCAGCTCGCCGCCGGTCAGCGGCACCTGGCCGACGACGGCGCGTACGGCGGTCGACTTGCCGGAGCCGTTCGCGCCGAGCAGTGCGACGACCTCGCCGCGCCCCACCGTCAGGTCGACGCCGCGCAGGATCGGGCGGCCGCCGAGCGAGGCGGTGGCGCCGCGCAGGGCTATGACCGGATCGGCGTCGGCGGCTGCCGAGGGGGCGGCGGTCGCGGCAGGCCGTGCGCTGCCGTCGGGTTCCTTGGCCATGGATTCCTCCGTCGTGTCGCGCGTCATCCCGCGCCGAGCGCCTTGCGCAGAGCCGTCAGGTTCGACCGCATGACCTCGAAGTAGTCGCGGCCCTTGGACGCCTCGCCGATCCCCTCGATGGGGTCGAGGACGTCCGTCTTGAGATGGAGATCGCCCGCCAGGGTCTTCGCCGTCTTGTCGCTCACGAGCGTTTCGAAGAAGACGGTGCCGACCTTGTCCTTCTTGGCGATCGTGTGCAGCCCCCGCATCCGTGCCGGGCTCGGCTCGGATTCCGGGTCGAGCCCGGAGATGGCCTCCTGGCGCAGCCCGTAGCGTTCGGAGAGATAGCCGAACGCGGCGTGGGTGGTGATGAAGGTGTCCGTGCCGCGGCCCTTCAACCCGGTCCTGAAGTCGTCGTTCAGAGCGCCGAGCTGCTTCACCAGGGCGGCGGTGTTCTTCTTGTAGGCGGCGGCGTGGTCCGGGTCCGCCTTCCGCAGGGCCTTGCCGACGCCCTCGGCGACCTGGGCGTAGCGCACCGGGTCGAGCCAGATGTGCGGATCGGCGGCGGCGTCACCCTCGTGGGCCTCGTGCCCGTGCTCGTGGCCCTCCTCGCCCTCCACCTCCGTCCCGTGGTCCTCCAGGGTGGTGTACGAGGCGGCGTCGGCGACGTGCCGCGGCTCGGCCTGGCCGATGGCGCGGTCGACGGACGGCTGGAGCCCCTTGAGGTAGACCACCAGCCCGGCCTTGCTGAGCTGGGCCGTCTGCCGGGGGCTGATCTCCAGGTCGTGCGGTTCGACACCCGGCTTGGTCAGGGTGGAGACATGGACGTGGTCCCCCCCGATGCGCTGGGCGAGGAACTGCATGGGATAGAACGACGCCACCACGTCGAGCTTGCCGTCCGTCCTTCCGTCTCCGGTGTGGTTGGAGCAGGCTGTGAGGGTGGTCAAGCCCATCGCGGCGGCCCCGGCAAGGGCTGCCGCGGGGGAGAGGCGGCGTATGTTCATGACTCTCATTTTCAACAAAGATGGAAACGGTTGTCAACAAGGGTCTTGTTCTCGATCACTTCCGGTATCGATTTGATCCGGGGGGTGCCGCCGCCGGTAACCTGAAGCATTCGCTTCGCGTCCTCCAATGTCGTCATCAATGAAGAGAGCACCGTGGCCGCCGACAAGATCGACACCATCGTCAGCCTGAGCAAGCGCCGTGGCTTCGTCTATCCGTGCAGCGAGATCTACGGCGGCCAGCGCGCCGCCTGGGACTACGGACCGCTCGGCGTGGAGCTGAAGGAGAACATCAAGCGCCAGTGGTGGCGTTCCATGGTCACCTCGCGCGACGACGTCGTGGGTCTCGACTCGTCCGTGATCCTCGCCCGTGAGGTCTGGGAGGCGTCCGGCCACGTCGCCACCTTCACGGACCCGCTGACCGAGTGCACCTCCTGCCACAAGCGGTTCCGCGCGGACCACCTGGAGGAGGCCTACGAGGCCAAGCACGGCAAGCTGCCCGAGAACGGCATGGCCGACCTCAACTGCCCGCACTGCGGCAACAAGGGCAGCTTCACCGAGCCCAAGCAGTTCTCCGGGCTGCTGTCCACGCACCTCGGCCCGACCCAGGACTCCGGCTCGGTCGCGTACCTGCGGCCCGAGACCGCCCAGGGCATCTTCACCAACTTCCTCGCCGTGCAGCAGACCTCGCGCCGCAAGCCGCCGTTCGGCATCGCGCAGCTCGGCAAGTCCTTCCGGAACGAGATCACGCCGGGCAACTTCATCTTCCGCACCCGTGAGTTCGAGCAGATGGAGATGGAGTTCTTCGTCAAGCCGGGCGAGGACGAGACCTGGCACGAGTACTGGATGGAGCAGCGCTTCAACTGGTACCGCGACCTCGGCATCCAGGAGGCCAACCTCCGCTGGTACGAGCACCCGAAGGAGAAGCTGTCCCACTACTCCAAGCGCACCGCCGACATCGAGTACCGCTTCAGCTTCGGCGGCTCGGAGTGGGGTGAGCTGGAGGGCGTGGCCAACCGCACGGACTACGACCTCAAGGCGCACTCCGCGGCGTCCGGCCAGGACCTGTCGTACTTCGACCAGGAGGCCGGCGAGCGCTGGACCCCGTACGTCATCGAGCCGGCGGCGGGCGTCGGCCGCGCCATGCTGGCCTTCATGCTCGACGCGTACATCGAGGACGAGGCGCCCAACGCCAAGGGCAAGCTGGAGAAGCGCACCGTGATGCGGCTCGACCCGCGGCTCGCCCCGGTCAAGGTCGCGGTGCTGCCGCTGTCCCGCAACCCGCAGCTCTCCCCGAAGGCCAAGGGGCTCGCGGCGGACCTGCGCAAGCACTGGAACATCGAGTTCGACGACGCGGGCGCCATCGGCCGCCGCTACCGCCGTCAGGACGAGATCGGCACGCCCTTCTGCGTCACCGTCGACTTCGACACGCTCGACGACAACGCGGTGACCGTGCGCGAGCGCGACACGATGAAGCAGGAGCGGGTCTCCCTCGACCAGATCCAGTCGTACCTGGGCGGCCGGCTGATCGGCTGCTGACCAGCGCGTTACGGCAGGGCGCACAGCACGAGGACGGGCTCCGGCACCGCGGTGGGAATGCCGCGGCGCCGGAGCCCGTCGGCTTGGCAGGTTCGCTTTCGGCAGGGGTTCGGCAGGAACGGGGGTTCACCAACCATGCGAGGCGTGACGCATCACATCACGGCCACCCGCGAGGACGGCACCGTCTTCGAGGTGAGTTACGGCTACGGCCCGGGGCAGCGGCGGCTCCTCGGCTGCCGGCACTGCGACTGGACGGAACGGATCACCTACGGCGGGGCCCGCCACAAGGGCCTCGACCACCTCGCCCAGGCCCATGGCGCCCTCGGCTCCCCGCGCATGACGGCCGACGCGGCGGCGCGGCGCCAGGCGCTGCTGATCATGTTCGTGTGCTTCGCGGTGGCCGCGGTGATGCTGTGGTGGGCGGCGTCCCAGGGCTGACCTGCCGGGTGTCCTTCGGCGTGCCGCCCAGCGCGAGCGCCGCGCACACCGCGGCCAGCGGCAGCTCCGCGCCCAGCGCCATCGCGACGGCACCGGCCAGCTCCCCGCCCGAGGCGGCCGTCACCGTGTCGAACCACGCGTCCACCAGCAGCAGCGCGCCGGTGGCCGCTGCGGTGAGCCGGTGGCGGTCGTCCCCGCGCAGCCGCAGGACGGCGGTGGAGAGCAGCCCGAGCGCTTCCAGCGCGTCCAGGCCCACCCAGGCCGCGTTCCAGTGCGCGACCCGGGCGGTGGAGGGAAGCGTCCGCGCCAGTACGTACAGCCAGGGCACCAGCGCCACCCCCGAGACGAGCAGCACCGGCTCGGGGCGTACCCGGGTGAGCCACGTCGGACGGGGCCGGGGGCGGGATGTGCTCCGGCCGGGCCGGGCGGGGGCGTACAGGGCGGTCATCGGGCGGGTCTCCTTCCGGACGGCCCGGCGATCGGGCCTGCCCACCAGCCTGGTCGGCGCCACCTCCCGTGTCGTTCATGGCAGTTGCCGATGTGGGGTGGCACTAGTTGCACCCCCTTTCCGGGTCCGTGCTCCAGCGCGCGGCCGCACCGAGCCGCTCTAGAGTCGCCGCATGAGACTCCCCACCGCGCTGCGGCCCGCGTTCGAACGGACGCTTCACCGGCTGCGGCGCGACCTCGGTTTCGGTGCCGTCGGCGCGGCGGTGCAGTTCGTGGCCTGGGCGATACCCATGAGCATGCCGTGGCTGATCTACCAGGACACCTCGACGCTGGGCGAAATCATGCTCGCCCTGACCCTCCCCCTCGCGATCCCGGCCGTGGCCACGCCTGTGCTGACGCGCGTCCAGCGGTGGCGCTTCGAGGAGCTGCTCGGCATCGAGATCACCGGGCCCGCATGGGCTCCGCGGCAGCTGTGGTACCACCTGCTGGCCGGACCGGCGGTCGCGTGGGGCGGAGTGCTGGCCGTCGTCATGGCCCTCGTCGGCTTCGTGGCCGCCACCGTGTACATCTGGGTGTGGGGCGTCCCGCTGTCCTGGCGGCTCGAACACGTCGGGTACTCGACCCAGGCCGCGTACGTCACGGCCGGTGGCCTGATCCTGCTGGCCCTCTCCTACGCGCTCGTCGGCGCCCTCGTACGGCTCGACGCGCGCGCCGCGACCGCGCTGCTGGGGACCGTGCCGGCCAGGGAACTGAAGCGCCGGGTCGAGGACCTGACCGAGAGCAGGGCGGGCGCGGTCGACGCCGCCGATGCCGAGCGCCGCCGCATCGAACGCGATCTGCACGACGGCGCCCAGCAGCGGCTGGTCTCCATGGCGGTGAACCTGGGCCTGGCCAAGGCCACGCTGACCGATCTGCCGGACGAGGCACGGCAGGTGATCGCGGAGGCGCACCGGGAGGCCAAGGAGGCCATCGAGGAGCTGAGCAGCCTGGTGCGCGGGCTGCACCCGGCCGTGCTCGACGAACTCGGGCTGGACGCCGCCCTCTCCGGCATCGCGGCGCGGGCCCCGCTGCCGGTGCGGCTGCACGTCCACGTGCCGGAGCGAGCCGCCCCGACCGTCGAGGCCGTCGCGTACTTCGTCGTCTCCGAGGCCCTCGCCAACGTCGCCAAGCACGCGCGGGCGCAGCGGGCCGATGTCACGGTCGTGCGCACCGGGGACACGCTCCGGATCGTCGTCACCGACGACGGGGAGGGCGGGGCCGACGCCGTCCGGGGCACCGGCCTCACCGGGCTCGCCAAAAGGGCGGGCTCGGTTGACGGCACGTTCGGCATCAGCAGCCCCCCTGGGGGCCCGACCGTCATCACCGTGGAGCTGCCGTGCGTGCTGTGATCGCCGAGGATTCGGTTCTGCTGCGGATCGGCCTCGTCAAGGTGTTGCAGATGGCGGGCTTCGAGGTGACCGCGGAGGCGGCGGACGCGGAGGGCCTGCTGACGGCGGTGGAGGAGCACCGCCCGGACATCGCCGTGGTGGACGTGCGGATGCCGCCGGGCTTCACGGACGAGGGCGTCCGGGCCGCCCTGCTCATCCGGCAGCAGTGGCCGGACACGGCGGTGCTGCTGCTGTCGCAGTACGTGGAGGAGCGCTACGCGGCCGATCTGCTCACCGCGCACACCAGCGGGATCGGCTATCTGCTGAAGCAACGCGTCGCGGACGTGGAGGAGTTCATCGACGCGCTGCGGCGGGTGGCGGGCGGCGGTACCGCGCTGGACCCGCAGGTGGTCTCCCAGCTCCTCGTCCGCCGCCACAGCGACCCGCTGGACCGGCTGACGCGGCGGGAGCGGGAGGTGCTGGAGCTGATGGCGGGCGGCCGGTCGAACGCGGGGATCGCCGCGGCGCTGGTGATCAGCGAGTCCGCGGTGGCGAAGCACATCAACAGCATCTTCGTGAAGCTGGACCTGCCGGTCGCCGACGCGGACCACCGCCGGGTGCTGGCGGTGCTGCGGTTCCTGGGGGTGCGCTGAGCGCCGGGCGTCGCTAGGGGGTGTCGTGTGGATCATGCCGGGCTCCCGACGCCGCTGTGACATCAGCCGCTGCCGCGGCGGGCGGCACCTCGCGGCCCCGCGCTCGTCGCACGCAGCGCCGCTGCGCTCTCCTCACGCGCGTCGCCTGTCACCAACGTGCAGGGACAGCACACCTAGGCCCGCAGGCCGTTCAGCAGCAGGGCGAAGAGGTCGGCGAAGGCCAGCTCCACGTCCGGGGCCGACCACTCCCGCGCGTACACCGGGTCGTGGAAGTGGGCCGTCGCGGCCCACAGGGCCCGGGCCGTGTCGCGGGCGTTGGACCTCCTGAACTCGCCGCTGGCGATGCCGCCTTCGACGATCCTCGTGAGGTGACCGATCATCGTCTCGATGTGCCGGGCGACGGTGCCGCTGTTCTCCGCGGCGAGGGACAGATAGGTGGCGAACAGCTCCGGATCGTCCCCCGCCTTGGCCCGCTTGGCGGCGAAGAGGGTGGACAGCCACTCGCGCAGCCGGTCGGCCGCCGGGCCCTTGGCGCGGGCGATGCGGAACAGCTCGTCGTGTGCCTGGTCGAGCCACCGCTCGGTGACCGCCTCGCGCAGGGCCGCCTTGGTGCGGAAGTGGCGGTAGACGCTGCCGTGGCTGACCCCGAGCGCGCGGGCCACGTCCACGACCGTGGCCTTGGCCGGACCGTAGCGGCGCAGCACGTCCTCGGTGGCTTCGAGGACGCGGTCGGGGGTCAGGGGTGTCTCGGGCGGCGGCATCGGGTCCCGTACCTCTTCTACTTCTTCTTCTCGCTGTCGAGGAAGGCCATTTGTGCCTCCCGGTAGCGGTAGCCCGCTGCGGCACCGGCCGGAACGGCCTCCTCGATCGCGGCCAGGTCGTCGGCGTCGAGCGTAGCGTCCAGCGAGCCGAGGGCCTCCGTCAGCTGTGCGCGTGTGCGAGAGCCGATCAGCGGCACGATGGCCGTGGCGTGCTTGGGGCCCTGGGCGAGCACCCAGGCGATGGCGATCTGCGCGACGCTGACGCCCTTGTCGTCGGCGACCTTGCGCAGGGCCTCGACGAGGCCGAGGTTGTGGTCGATGTTCTCGCCGGCGAAGCGTGGGACGAAGCCGCGGACGTCGTTCTCGGCGAGCTTGCGGTCCCGGCTCCAGTGGCCGCTGATCAGCCCGCGGGAGAGCACGCCGTACGCGGTGATGCCGACGCCCAGCTCCCGGCAGACCGGCAGGATCTCGTCCTCGATGCCGCGGGAGATCAGGGAGTACTCGATCTGCAGATCGCTGATCGGAGCGACGGCGGTGGCACGGCGTATGGTCTCCGCACCCGCCTCCGAGAGCCCGATGTGCCGTACGTACCCGGCCTTGACCAGTTCGGCGATGGCGCCCACGGTCTCCTCGATCGGGACGTCGGGGTCGACGCGGGCGATGCGGTAGACGTCGATGTGGTCGGTGCCGAGGCGCTGGAGCGAGTAGGCGGCGAAGTTCTTGACGGCGGCCGGGCGCCCGTCATAGCCGGCCCAGCCGCCGTCGGGGCCGCGCAGCGCGCCGAACTTCACGCTGAGCAGGGCCCTTTCGCGGTGGGCGGCGGGCGCGGTGCGCAGGGCCTCGTTGATGAGCAGTTCGTTGTGGCCCATGGCGTAGAAGTCGCCGGTGTCCAGCAGGGTGACCCCGGCGTCGAGCGCGGCGTGGATGGTGGCCAGGGATTCGGCTCGGTCCGCGGGGCCGTACAGGGCGGACATGCCCATGCAGCCGAGGCCGATCGCGGAGGCCTGGGGGCCGGTGGTGCCGAGTTGGCGCGTCTGCATGGGGTGCTCCTTGCGGGGGACTCGGGGGCGCGAGGCCGACGTGGTGCGTGGGTGTATGCGTCAACGAGCGTGGCATATGCGATGACAGATTTCAATATCTGTCATCGCATACCTGTTACCGCCTACCCGTCACCGCGGGCATGTCATCGCCTATCTGTCACCGCCCATGTGCCGTCGCCCGTCTGCCGGCCCATCCAGCCCCGCTCACGCCACCACGCGCGGCAGCCGCAGGCTCAGCAGCACCGTCAGCGCCACCGCCGCGAGCTGCGCCACCAGCGTGATCACCAGCGCGTCACCCATCCCCGTCGACGGCGCCAGCGCGAGGAACAGCGTGCCGAGCGTGGCGACGCCCAGCGCCAGCGAGGACTGCTGGGTCGTGACCATCACGCCGCTGCCCACCCCGGCCCGCTCGCTCGGCACCTCGGCCAGCACGATCCGGATCAGCACCGGCAGCTGCAGCCCCTGCCCGAAGCCGGCCAGGGCGACCCCGGGCAGCAGCCCGGCCAGGGACAGGTCCGGCCAGTCGCGCGCCACGGCCAGCATCAGCAGCCCGAGGCCCACCGCCTGGAACAGTCCGCCGGCGGTCACCACGCGGCTGCCGTACCGGCCCACCAGGCGCGGGCCCATGAGCGAGGCCACGAAGAAGGCGGCGGCCATCGGTGCCAGCGCCAGGCCGGCCGCGACCGGCCCGTACCGCAGCCCCTGCTGCAGCGCGACCGCGATGACGAACATGAAGCCGCCGAAGCCGATCGAGAACGGCACCACCATCGGCAGCCCGCGCCGCAGTCCCCGCAGCGCGAACAGGCTCGGCGGCAGCAGCGGAACAAGACCCGCCCGGTCGGCACGGCGCTCGATCACGTAGAACGCCGTCGCCGCGAACGGGAACGCGCCCAGCAGCAGCCAGGTCCACAGCGGCCAGCCCGCCGCCCGCCCCTCGGTCAGCGGCACCATCAGCGTGATCAGCGAGACGGCCAGCAGCACCGTGCCCGGGACGTCCACCGGCGAGGGCCGGTTCGAGCGGGTCTCGGGCACCGTGCGCAGGGCCAGGGCCAGGCCGATGAGCGCGACCGGGACGTTGACCAGGAAGACCGCGCGCCATCCGGTGCCCGCGATGTCCGCGGCCACCAGCACCCCGCCCAGGATCTGCCCCGCCACCATGGAGAGACCGGCCGTCGCGCCGTACATGCTGAGCGCGCGGGCGCGGCGCGGGCCGCTGGTGGAGGCGTGGATGGTGGCGAGCACCTGCGGCAGCATCAGCGCCGCGGCGGCGCCCTGTGCGACGCGCGCCACGACCAGGCTCCACGCGTCCGGGGCGAGCCCGCAGGCCAGCGACGTCAGCCCGAAGGCCGCCATTCCGGCGAGGAAGAGCCGGCGCCGCCCGAAGGAGTCGCCCAGCCGTCCGCCGAGGACCAGCAGTACCGCGTACGCCACGCCGTACCCGGCGACGATCAGCTCCAGGATGGCCGGGCCCGCGTTCAGGTCGCGGTCCATGGTGGGCAGGGCCACGTTGACGATGAAGAAGTCGATGAGAGGGAGGGCCGCTCCGAGCAGCAGGGTGAACAGCCCCGGGCCGCTCAGCGCCCCACCGGCCGGTGTCCCGGCGGTCGGCGTCCCGGCAGCCGGCGTCCTGACCGGCGTCGTCGCGGCGGCGCCCCGGGCGGCCGGGGCGAGGGTTCTGGTGGGGATTTCGGTTTCGGTCACGCTTCAGACGATCGCGCCTCGCTCAGCCGGGTACCAGAGTGTCTTTATCCTGGTACAAGAAGTACCTGGCAACCGGCTGAGTTCATGGGGCACTCTGGAGCCATGACCATCACGGTGCAGGGTGCCACGGTCGGCGGCGGGGCCGACATCCGACGGACCGAGCTGGCGGCCTTTCTGCGCAGCCGCCGGGAGCGGATCACCCCCGAGCAGGTGGGGCTGCCCCGCGGCCGCCGCCGGCGGACCCCCGGGCTGCGCCGCGAGGAGGTCGCCCAGCTCTCCACGGTGGGCGTCACCTGGTACACCTGGCTGGAGCAGGCCCGGGACATCCATGTCTCGGTGCAGGTCCTCGACGCCATCGCCCGCGCGCTGCTCCTGGACCGCAGCGAGCGCGCACATCTGTTCGTCCTCGCCGGAGCGGTCGACCCGAACCCCGGGAGCGAGTGCTCCGGGGTGCCGCAGTCGCTCCAGGTGATGCTGGAGCAGCTGGAGCCGTTCCCGGCGTGCGTGCAGAACGCCCGGTTCGATCTCCTCGCGTACAACCGCTCCTACCGGCTGCTGATGTGCGATCTGGACGCGCTGCCGCCGGAGGACCGCAACTGCATGTGGCTGGCCTTCACCAACGACGACTGGCGGGCGAGCCTGGTCGAGCGGGACGAGACGATCCGGGTGATGGCGGGCAAGTTCCGCGCCGCCATGGCCGAGCACGTCGCCGAGCCCGCCTGGAAGGCGTTGCTGCGGCGGCTGGAGGAGGCCTCACCGGAGTTCCGGGAGATCTGGGCGCGCCATGAGGTGGTGCGGCCCGGCGACCGGATCAAGATCTTCCGGCAGTCGAGCGTGGGCGTGCTGCGGCTGACCTCGACCAGTCTGTGGACCGGACCCAACAAGGGGCCCAAGCTGCTCACCTACACCCCGGCGGACGCGGAGTCCCGTGAGCGCCTGGACCGGCTTCACGCCCTGGCGCTCGAACTGGCCGAGGTCTGACCCGTCGGCCCGCCCTCCTCGAACAGCGCGGCGGCGTGCCGGGTGGTGGCCAGCGCCCACCGGCCGGTGGTCAGGGCGCCCAGCAGCAGGATGACGGCACCGCATCCGGCGATGATCCACCAGGCGGGGCGGGCGGCGTCCACGAACGCGGCGGCCGCCGCCGCCGACGCCTTGTGGCCCGCCGCCGCACCCGACACCCCGGCCGCCGCGCCCGCGGCCAGCACGGCGCCGATCACCGCGACCCCCAGCGACTGGCCCACCTGGCGGCTGGTGGAGGCGACGGCCGACGCGACACCGGCCTGCGAACGGGGCATCCCGGAGACCGCCGTATTGGTGATGGGCGCGTTGACCAGGCCGAAGCCGATGCCGAACAGCAGATAGCCGGTCAGCAGCAGCGCGTTGGTGGACTGGGCGTCGAAGACCGCGAACAGCACCCCGCTGGCTCCTATCGTCACCCCCGCCAGCAGCAGCGGCAGCCGGGGCCCGCCGTGGCCCACCAGCCGCCCGGACAGCGGCGCGCAGACGAAGCACATGAACGCCATCGGCAGCATCCACAGCCCGGCCTGCAGCGCGGAGAGCCCGCGGACGTCCTGCAGGTAGAGCGTGTTCATGAAGAGGAAGCCGCCGAGCGCCGCGAACGCGCTCACCGCGATGACCGTCGCCCCGCTGAAGGGGGCGCTGTGGAAGAAGCGCACATCGATCAGCGGTTCGGCGCGCCGCCGCTCGTAGCGGATCAGCGCGATGAGCCCGGCGACGGCGGTCGCCGCGCAGACGGTGATCAGCGGCGAGCCCCAGCCGAGCCCCGGCGCCTCGATGATGGCGTACGTCAGGGAGCCGAGGACGGCGATGACCAGCAGCTGGCCGATGGGATCGGGCCTGCGGGGCTTCGGGGCGCGCGACTCCGGTACGAAGCGGGCGGTCAGCGCCACCGCCGCGAGCCCCACCGGAAGGTTTATCCAGAAGATCGAGCGCCAGCCGATCGACTCCACCAGCACCCCGCCGACGATCGGCCCGGCCGCCATGCTGATGCCGACGACCCCGCCCCACACCCCGATCGCCCGGGCCCGCTCCCGGGGCTCGGTGAAGGTGTTGGTGATGATCGACATGGCCACGGGGTTGAGCATCGAACCGCCGATGGCCTGCACCATGCGGAAGCCCACCAGCGCCCCCAGGCTGGGCGCGACGCTGCACAGCGCCGAGCCGACGGTGAAGATCACCAGCCCGGTCTGGAACGTGCGCTTGCGCCCCACCCGGTCGGCCGTCGACCCGGCGAGCATCAGCAGCGCGGCGAGGACGAGCGTGTACGCGTCGATCGTCCACTGCATTCCGGAGACCGAGGCGTGCAGATCGCTCCGCATCGAGGGCAGGGCGACGTTCAGCACGGTGTTGTCGAGGCTGACGATCAACAGGCTCATGCAGCAGATCGCCAGCACGAGCATGCGCCGCCGGGGGCTGAGCTCAGGCATGGTTGAACGCTACAACGATGTCGGGGGTACGAAGGTATGAACCGCCCGGCCGATCCCCTGCGCGGGTGCGGGACAATGAGAGGTCCGGTCCGTACGACGATCCGTACGACGGTCCGGCACGGCCACCCATACGAACCCCCTACCCGCACCGCGAGGAAGCTCACCCCATGACCCAGACACAGCTGCAGATCGGCCCGCATACGGTCCAGCCTCCGGTGGTGCTCGCACCGATGGCCGGGATCACCAACGCGCCGTTCCGTACCCTGTGCCGGGAGTTCAGCGGCGGCAAGGGGCTGTTCGTCAGCGAGATGATCACGACCCGGGCGCTGGTCGAGCGGGACGCCAAGACCATGCGGCTGATCCACTTCGACGGCACCGAGAAGCCCCGCTCCATCCAGCTGTACGGGGTCGACCCGGTGACCGTCGGCAAGGCCGTACGGATGATCGTGGACGAGGACCTGGCCGACCACATCGACCTCAACTTCGGCTGCCCGGTGCCCAAGGTGACCCGTAAGGGCGGCGGCTCGGCGCTCCCGTACAAGCGGAACCTGCTGCGCGCGATCCTGCGCGAGGCCGTGACGGGCGCGGGCCCGCTGCCGGTGACGATGAAGATGCGCAAGGGCATCGACGACGACCACATCACCTACCTCGACGCGGGCCGGATCGCCGTCGAGGAGGGCGTGACCGCGATCGCGCTGCACGGCCGCACCGCCGCCCAGCACTACGGCGGCACGGCGGACTGGGACGCCATCGCGCGGCTCAAGGAGACCGTCCCGGAGATCCCGGTGCTGGGCAACGGCGACATCTGGTCCGCCGAGGACGCGGTGCGGATGATGGCCCGGACCGGCTGTGACGGCGTGGTCGTCGGGCGCGGCTGCCTGGGGCGGCCGTGGCTCTTCGGCGACTTGGTGGCGGCGTTCGAACCCGGCGGCGTACCGGGCGGCGCACCCGGTGCCGCCCGGCCCACGCTCAAGGAGGTCGCCGCCGTGATGCGCCGCCACGCCGAGCTGCTCGCCGAGTGGCTGGAGGACGAGGAGCGCGGCGTGATCGACTTCCGTAAGCACGTCGCCTGGTACACCAAGGGCTTCTCGGTCGGCTCCGAGATGCGCAAACGGCTCGCGATCACCTCGTCCCTGGCCGAGCTGGACGACCTGCTGGCCGGGCTGGACCTGGACCAGGAGTGGCCGCCCGGCGCCGACGGCCCCCGCGGCCGCACCTCGGGCCGCAACCGGGTGGTCCTCCCGGACGGCTGGCTGGAGGACCCGTACGACTGCGCGGGCGTCACCGCGGACGCGGAGCTGGACACCTCGGGCGGCTGAGCTGGGTGGTTCGGGGGCCGCGCGGGGTCATCACGGGCTAAAGTGATGGATTCGTGGTCGCGGTGGGATCAGGACGATCTGGGGGGATCGGTGACAAGCGTCGTCTTCGTCCACGGCACGGGGGTCCGGGCCAAGTCGTACGAGAACAGTTTCGCGCGCGTCGCCGCGGGCCTGGGGCGGGTGAGACCCGACATCCGGGTCGTCCGCTGCTTCTGGGGCGAGGAGCACGGGGCGTCGCTGGGGCTCGGCGGGGCGTCGGTCCCGCCGCGGGCGAAGAGCCGCGGCGTCGGTGACGCCCCGCTGGGCGAGGTGCTGGACGAGGACGATCCGCTGGCCGTCTGGGCGCTGCTGGAGGTCGATCCGCTCGCCGAGCTGCGGGAGTTCGCGGAGGCGGCGAAGGCGCGGCGCGGCGGAGGCGCCCGGCCCGGTTTCGCCCCCGGCCGTCAGGACCCCTGGCAGGCCGTCGCCGACAAGGTGCGCGGGCTGAGCCTGGAGGCGGTGACCGGCGGCGAGAGCCCGGCGGCGACCGGCGGCAGGGCGAGCCTGGACGAGCTGGTGTCCGACCTCGCCCCGCACCTCGGCCCGGCCACCGGCCGCGTCGCCCATGAGATCTCCCGCACCCTGGGCGGCACTCCGCCCACCGACGGCATCGAGGCGATCGCGGCCCGCGCCGTCTACGCCCTGGCCGTCCAGCGCGCCGAGGGCCCGCACGGCGACGACGAGCCGCTCGCCGTGGACGGCGCCGACCGGGACACCCTCGTCGGCGTGCTCACCGACCAGCTGGGCGGTACCGGCCGGGGCGGGTTCGCCGCCCGCGCCGCGAAGAGCGTCGCCGTACGGGCGCTCAACTCCTACCTCTCGCCGCTGTCCTCGCTGGCCCACACCTTTCGCGGCGGCATCACCGGCAAATCCGTCCCGGCGAGCGGTGACATCCTCCGCTACCAGGTGCGCGGCGCCGGGGTGCGCGCCGCGATCCGCACGGCGGTGCGCGAGGCCGCCGAGGGCGGCGGTGGGCCGGTGGTGCTGCTCGCCCACAGCCTCGGCGGGATCGCCTGCGTCGATCTGCTCGCCGATCCCACGGAGCGGCCGCCCGAGGTGGAGCTGCTGGTGACCGTCGGCTCGCAGGCGCCGTTCCTCTACGAGCTGGACGCGCTCACCGCGCTGCGCCGCGGCGAACCCCTGCCCGGCACCTTCCCCCGCTGGATCAACGTCTACGACGAGCAGGACCTGCTCGGCTTCGTCGGGGAGAAGGTCTTCCCCGACCGGGTCACCGATTGGCGCGTCACCACCCGTCAGCCCTTCCCGCGCGCGCACACCTCGTACTTCGCCCACCAGCGGCTGTACGAACTGCTGGCCCCGGAGCTGCCGACGTGACAGCGGTGGAGCACGACTGGCGCCGCACCCATGCCGTGATCGTGGCGGTCGAGCGGTACAACGGCAGCGACGAGCTGAACCTCGACGGCCCGGTGCACGACGCCATCGGGATGCGCACGTGGCTGACCGGGCGGGGCGTGCCGCCGGAGAACATCCAGTTACTGGCCTCGCCCATGGAGCGCAACAGGGCGGCCCTGGAGGCGGCGCACCCCGGCTACCGCCCGGCGGAGCGCGGCGATGTGCGCAAGGTCTTCCGGGAGGGGCTGCGCGAGATCGACGGCGACTGGCTGTGGATCTACTGGGCCGGGCACGGGGTGCAGGCACGGGGCGGCCGGTGGAGCCTGCTGTATCCCGAGACGACCGACAACGACCTCCAGGGGCTGGCCGCCGACAGCCTGATCGACCTGGTGCGCACCAACCACCTGCCGTACGACGCGGTGGACCGGGTCACCGTGGTCATCGACGCCTGCCGCCAGGCCCTCCCCACCGGGACCCATGAGCTGGCCGACGACCCGCAGCCGCTCACCACCGAGGCCCAGACCAGACCCGGGCGGCCGGTGTACTGGATGCGGGCCTGCCAGGCCGGGGCCGTCGCCATGGAGCAGGAGGGAGCCGGGCGCTTCACCTCCGTCCTGCTGCGGCAGCTCGAGGCGGCGGGCCACGCCGGGGCGGCGCTGGATCTGGACCGGGTCGGGAGGGGCGTACGGGACGAGTTCGCCCGGTTCCGCGAGGCCGGGAGCAGTTGGCAGTACCCGACGATGCACGTCAGCGACTGGGAACAGCAGGAGCGCACCGTCCGGCTCGGCCCGCCCGCCCCGCCCCTCGACCCGAAGAAGCAGCCGTTCCGGGAGGCCCTGGTCCTGGAGGTGTCGGGGCTGCTCGCCGCCGATCCGGCCGGATCGGCGGCGAGGGTCGCCGCCCGGCTGCGCGAGCAGTTCACCACCGCTCCGCCCGTCATGAAGTCCCTCTCGGCTGATGAACTGGTCGACTGGGCGCTGGACAACCCGCATGGCGCCGTCTCCCTCCTGACCGAGCTGAGCGCACCCGGGCCGGTCGACGCGGAGATCCGTAAGGCGTGCCACGCCCTCCAGGGCAAGTGGCTGACCCGCGCCGAGTACGTGGAGCTGGTCGCGCTGCTGGGGCGGTTGGACGAGCGGGGCCGGTACGACGTCGCCGAGGAGGCCCGGGCGCTGTGCGGCCTGGTCGATCTGGCGTTCCACGATCCGGCCCGGCTCGCCGACGGGCTGGAGGAACTGCTCCTCAAAGAGGACCAGCTTCCCCAACTACTGAGGGTCGTGGAGCGCTTCGCGGCGGTCGATGGCGGGGCGGTCGCCGCCGATCTGCGCGCCTGGTCGCTGCGGTGTGCCGAACGTCTGGATATGAAGGGCCAGCTGAAGGAGCGGCGCGGCGAAGCCGAGGAGTACGCCGAGAGAGCCAGGGCGGCCGGCCTCACCCGGGATGGCAGCTGGGGGAGCATCCAGATCCGGCTGCACCCGTCCAACGGGCCCGGTCAGCGGCGCACCTACGAGGTGTGGGCGCGGCGTGGCGAGGAGGTCAACTCCCTGGCCAAGGTGGATACCCCCGCCTCTCTGGAGGAGATACGGCAGGGCGTGGAAGCCGTGCTGAACGCCCAGCCCTACACCCCGGACACCCTGGTGGAGTTCTTCGTCTCCTCCACCGACCTCGAACTGGCCGTGCACCGCTGGCAGTTGACGCAACCCGTCACGCGGCATCTGGGCACGGACTACCCGGTCGTCATGCGCTGCACCGAATTCCGTGAACCCCAGCGGCACGATCTGTGGAAGCGCCGCTGGAAGCGGGTCGGCGCCGCTGACACCAGGGAACTGCGCTGGCTGCCGGGCCACATGGACTGCGGTGAGGTGTATGCCGCCGTCCAGCAGACCGTGGACACTCCGGGCGCGCTGACGGCCACCCCTCTGCGGTGCCGGCCGGATGTCTTCAACGCTTGCCTGTTCGGCGGTGTGCCCGTCCTCATATGGCACGGCGAGGCGGAACCGTCCCTGGCGGAGGACGAGGTGCGCAAGCTGCTCGGCGAGGAGAGGCCGCTGCGGTCCCTTCCCCAACGGCTGCGCGAACTCCGGTCCGACAGCGACTCCTACAAAAGCCACCACGGCAGGCATATGGCCCTTCTGTGGGACGATCCACACCGCCCGCTCCCCGACCCACTCGACCTGTCGGCACCCTGAGGAGAGACGAAGAAGATGGCACAGGACTGGAGGCTCTTCCAGGGCGGCGCCACCGAGCCCCATGAGGTGACGGCCTGGCCCCCCGCCCCGCCGTGGCGGCGCTTCGGCGACGATCCGCGGCGCCGGGGCGAGGACCAGGGGCGTGGGCTGCCGTATCTGATCTCCGACGAAGACCGCGACGTCGTCAACATGGCGCTCCACCTGCACCGCCCGCTGCTGGTCACCGGCCGGCCCGGCACCGGCAAGTCGACCCTGGCCCATGCCATCGCCCGCGAGCTGATGCTGGGCGAGGTGCTGCACTGGCCGGTCAACAGCCGCTCCACGCTCACCGAGGGCCTCTACTCGTACGACGCGGTGGGCCGACTGCGCGAGGCCTCCCTCAAGCGGCACGTCGACGAGACCGCCGGATCCGAGCCGGACATCGGCGACTATCTGCGGCTCGGCCCGCTCGGCACCGCGCTCCTGGCCGCCGGCCAACCGCGTGTTCTGCTCGTGGACGAGCTGGACAAGGGCGATGTGGACCTGCCCAATGACCTCCTCACCGTCTTCGAGGAGGGCGAGTTCGAGATTCCGGAGCTGGCCAGGCTGGGGGAGGGGAAGACGGTCCGGGTGCAGATCGCCGGTTCCCGGGAGAAGGCCGGGATCACCAGCGGCTGGGTCAGCTGCCGCGTCTTCCCCGTCGTCATCATCACCAGCAACGGCGAGCGTGAGTTCCCTCCGGCGTTCCTGCGCCGCTGCGTACGGCTGGACCTCAAGCAACCCGATGAGCGGCAGCTCCAGCAGATCGTCACCATGCATCTGGGCGAGGAGGTCGGCGCACGGGCCCAGGAGCTGATCGCCGACTTCGTGGCCCGGCGGAACGAACGGGAGCTGGCCACCGACCAACTGCTCAACGCGGTCCGGCTGCGGTCCTCCGGGGTGCGCGTCGACCACGACGTCCTCGACAAGCTGTTCCGCTCGCTGAACGAAGCCGACGCGTAATGATCGAGCGGCTGTGCGCGCTGCTGGAGGACGCGGGGGTCGAGCTCTCCGAGGAGGAGCTGCGCGACGTCCTGTGGTTCGCCGCGACCACGGCCCCGGCGCGGGGCGAGGGGGAGGGCGAGGAGCGGGCGCCGTCCCCGGGGACCGCGTCCGCTCCCGCGCCCGGCGCGGTCGGCGACGACGAGGGGAAGGCCGCCCAGCGTCATCCCGTCGGGGCGCACGCCGCGGATGACCCCGGGTCCGGCCCCCTCGCCCCCGCCGGGTTCTACGCCGCGGGCGCCGCCCGCTCCACCGCGGCCCGCCCGGCCCGCCCGGCGCGCGGCGTCGGCGTCCGCGGCGTGCGGGCGCTGCCCGCGGCGCGCGGGCTGTCCCGCGCGCTGCGACCACTGCGGCGCAGCGTGCCGTCGCGCACCTCCTTCTGCGTCGACGAGACCGCCACCGCCGAGTGGATCGCCGAAACCGGTCTGCCGGACGTGGTGCTGCGCCCCCGCCCGGAGCGCTGGCTGAGCGTCGCCCTCATCGTGGACGACGGCCCGTCGATGGTCCTGTGGCAGCAGCTCGCCGCCGAGGTGCGCGGCCTGCTGGAGCGGCAGGGCGCCTTCCGCTCGGTACGGACCTACGGTCTGGACAGCGCTGAGGACGCCCAACCGGTGCTCACGGCGCGCCCGTACGCCCCCGGCGCCCCGCGCCGCACCGCACGCCAGCTGACCGACACCTCCGGCCGCACCGTGATGCTGGTCCTCTCGGACGGGGTGGGCCCGGGGTGGCGCGGCGGCGCGATTCCGCGTCTGCTGCGCCGCTGGGCCCGCCACTCGCCGGTGGCGGTCCTCCAGCCGCTGCCCGCGCGGATGTGGCCGGAGCGCGGCATGCCCACCCAGCGGCTGCTGGTCGACGCGGGCGGCCGGGAGGGCGCGCCGGGCCGTGCGCTGTCCGTGCGCCACCCGGTGCTGCCACGCGGCCTGGTGTCGTATGACGGCAAGACCCCGGTGCCGGTGCTGGAGCTGGCCGAGGGCGAGCTGGGCGCGTGGGCGGCGCTCACCGGGACGGGCGGCGGTGGCGCGGCGCTGCCGGTGATGCTGCTGGACGGGGCGGAGAAGCCGGTGGCCGAGCGGGCCACGGCCCATGTCCCCGAGCCCACGGCCGAGCGGCGGCTGCGCCGCTTCCGGGAGGCGGCCTCGCCCGAGGCCCAGCGCCTGGCCGGGGCGCTGGCCACCGTCCATCCGCTGACGCTGCCGGTGATGCGGCTGGTCCACCAGGCGGGCGCGGTCCGCGCGGAGCGCTTCCACCCGGCGCAGCTGGCCGAGGTGTTCCTGGGCGGGCTGCTGCGCGGGCGGGAGGGCGGCGCGGAGGAGTACGAGTTCCACCCGGGGGTCGCGGACCTGCTGCTGGACGCGGTCCGGACCTCGGACGCGCTGGAGACGGCGGCGCAGGTCACCGAGTTCCTGCTGCACCGGCAGGGCAGCGGTCCCGAGTTCCGCGCCCGGCTCTCCGGCGACCACGGCGACTCCCGCGTCGCCGACGAGGCACGCCCCTTCGCGGCGGCGTCCCCGGAGCTGCTGCGGCGGCTGGGGCTGCGGGACGAGGACCTGCCGCCGGAGGTCGAGGAGCCCGTACGGCGGCCGGCGGAACCGGCCGCCGCCTCCCCGCCCCGCTCCTCCGCCTCCACGCGCGTCCGGTCGGCGCTGATGGCGGTGGTGCGGCGGATCGCGGCGGACGAGGGCCTGCCGGGGTCGGTTCGCGAGAGCGTCGAGAAGGTACTGGCCGAGGCCGACGAATGGCGGGAGGAAACCGGCTGGGTGGGCGTGCGGACGCTGCCGGGCCTGGCCAAGAGGCTCGTCGAGGCCGGGTGGCGGGCGTACGCGGATGAGCTGGGTGTCGTGGTGCGGGAGCAGGTCGCCGGGCTGGTATCCGCTGAGGATCTCGAATCCCGGGACCTCCGGGGACACATGGCGCTCACGCTGAACGGGCTGGGGCAGCATGACGAAGCGGAGTCCCAGTTGCGTGCGGTGGTCGAGATCTCGGGGAGGGTCCATGGCGAGGAGCACCACTACACGCTTTACGCCCGCGGCTACCTCGTCGACCTGCTGGACGACGCGGAGCGTACGGCGGCGGCGGAGGAGGAGTGCCGGACCCTGATCGAGGCGTGGGAACGGCGGTTGGAGGAGGACAACCGGGACACGGTCCTGCCGTTGCGCAGGAAGCGCGGAACGCTCCTGCTGTCGTTGCATCGCCGGGAAGAGGCCGAGCAGGAGTTTCGCACCGTGGTGAGTGGCTGGCGCGAGCTGAAGGGGCCTCGGGATTACGGCACCATCAACGGGCGTTACTGGCTGGCCGGCGCGTTGCGGGACTTGGGGCGCTATGACGAGGCCGAGGCCGAAATGCGGTCCGCGGTCGAAGACTGCGGCCCGGCCGAGTCGGAGGTGGACTCCGCCTTGCTGCGGGCGCTCTCCGGTCTCGGGGAGACGCTGGATGCCAGGTTGCGCAACGAGGAAGCCGAGGCGCTGTGGAGCGACCTGATCGACCGGACGGCCGCGCGTCTGGGGCCCAGGGACTGGCGGACTCGTCGGGCGCGTCGTGGCCGCTTCAACCGGCTGCGCCATCTGGGACGGTTCGCCGAGGCGGAAGTCGAGCTCGACACGCTGACGGAGGAGACGATCAGCGTGTTCGGGGAGCGGCACAGCGAATCTTTGATCAATCTGCGTCTGCGGGCGTTCCTGCTGGAGGACCAGCAGCGGTATGAGGAAGCGGAGGCGACGTACCGTCAGCTCCTGGAGCGGGAGGCCGCCGTGTTCCACGGTGAGCATCCCAGCACGCTCTCGACGCGCCATTGCATGGCGGCCAGCATGCGCATGGCGGGGCGGTATGACGAAGCGCTGGCGCAGTTCACCCAGGTGCTCCAGGACCGGATCCGGGTGCTCGGGGCCGATGCGTCGGCCACCCTGCTGACGCGCCATGGCCGTGCCAAGACCCTGGCCCTCCTCAAGCGTCCGGCCGAGGCCGAGGCCGAGTTCCGCGTGACCATGGAGGCCGAGGCCAGGGTGCTCGGGCGTGACGATCCGCAGGCGCTGTCGACCATATTGCAGCTGGCCATGGCGGTGCGTGACCAGGAGCGTTTCGAGGAGGCCGCGCCGCTGTTCCGCCAGGTGGTCGAGGGGCGTACACGGGTGCTGGGCGCGGAGGCCGTGACGACGCTGACGGCTCGGCACAGCCTCGGCTATGTGCTCCTCAGGCTGGACCGCTTCGCGGAGGCGGAGCGGGAGATCCGGGAGACCTGGCAGAGCCGGCAGCGCGTGCTGGGACCGGAGGACGCCGGCACCCTGTGGACCCGCTACAACCTCGCCACCGCGCTCAAGGGCCTCGGCCGCCTCGACGAGGCCGAGGCCGAGTGGCGGGCGGTGCTGGAGGTGAGCGAGCGGGTCCTGGGCGACGAGGACAGCTGCACGCAAAAGACCCGCGAGGCGCTGGCCGGGCTGGCCGGGGGAGAGGGCTGAGCGGCCTTAGAGGGCGCGCAGATAGGTGGGGCGGCGTCGCGGGGCGATGGGCGGCGCCTGGCGGCGTTGTCGTCGGTCGACGACGCTCCGCGTCGCCTCCCTCCTCCGCCTTGCCATGCTTGCCCCTCGCCCCGCTCCTTCCTCCACCCCACCTATCCGCGCGCCCTCTTACCCGTCGGCCGCCACCGCCAGGTCCAGCGCCAGGGCCGCCGTCCAGCTGAAGTCCCGGGTGCCGCGCGGCTCCTCCGTGTACGGGTCGACGTACTCGGCGAACCCGGAGGCGGCGGCCGCCTCCAGGGCGGCGGACCGCAGCGCGTCCGCCTCGGGGGAGGCGCCGTGCAGCCGCAGGCCGCGTTCCAGGAGCCAGTTGACGTTGAACCAGGCGGGGCCGCGCCAGTAGCGGGCGGGGTCGAAGGCGTGGCCCCGCAGGTCGTAGCTGGGCACCAGGCGCACCGAGGTGCCAAGACCGAAGTGCTCGCCCGTGGCCGTACGCAGCAGCGCCCCGGCCGTGGCCCGGGGCAGCTCGGGGACGAGCAGGGGCAGCAGGCCCGCCGCGCTCCGCTCGGGGATCAGGTCCCCGCCGCGCACATCGCGGCACAGGAACAGCCCGGTGGCCGGGTCCCAGAGGCGGTCCAGCAGGGCGGCCGTCAGGCGGGCGGCCCGGGCGCGGTGCGGGCGGGGATCCGCGCCGACGGTCCGGGCGATCTCTGCCAGGGCGTGTTCGGAGGCGATGAGCAGGGCGTTGACGCCCGGGTCCTCGACCACGAAGCCGAGCGCGTCGGCACGGTCCTCGTAGCCGCCGTCCCGGTAGTCCGCCGCGAGCCGTACGTAGCGCCCGTAGTCCAGGTCCGTGGGCCGGTCGGCGGCCGCGCCGTGGTCGAGGTCGGCGCGGCGGAACGCCTCCGGCGGGGCGGGTTCGACGCGGGCCAGCGGGGCGTCCCAGCAGGGGCTGTTGTCCATGCCCGGCTCCCAGGGGTGGACCACGGACACCAGCCCGCCGCCGCCCAGGTCGCGCCGGTCGGCCAGATAGCGGTGCCAGGCGGCGAGCCGGGGGTACGTACGGGCCAGGAAGCCGGACCGCTGCGAGGCGTGCGGGTCGGCGCGGTGCACCAGCAGGCAGGCGAGCGCGTGCACCGGCGGCTGGATGATCCCGGAGGTGGCGACGCCGGGCGGGGCGCCGCCGGAGGGGCCGGCGTCGGTGGCGCCCGGGGGCGGCCGCCAGAAGTCCGGGCCCGGGAAGTAGGCGCCCGGCGGCACCGCGGGGTTGTAGACGATGTGGGGGACGCGTCCGTCGTCCCACTGGGCCGCGAGCAGCGTTTCCAGTTCCCGCTGGGCGCGGCGTACCGAAAGATGACGCGATCCGATCGCGATGAACGCCGAATCCCAGCTCCACTGGTGGGGATAGAGGCCGCGGGAGGGGACCGTGGAGGAGCCGGTCCAGTTCTCGTCGAGGACGCGCCGCGCGCCGGGCACCACCTGCGCGAGCGCACGTCGGGCGCTGGTCACGGGCCCTCCTCAGCATGGCGTGTAGGGGCACCCTACCGGCCCTGTCACCGTCGCTCACCTGCGCATCGCTCATTTGAGCGAGCATCCCCTCGTTATGTCCACATGGCGAGATGAGGCATTCTGGAGGGGGTGATTCTCGCCACTCTGATCAAGGTGCCGCTCAGATGAGCGGAAGTGAAGGGGCGGTGCGGCGGTCGCCCGCTGCGCTCACCTCCTCAATGCGTGGCACTCAGTGTCACCCTATCGATGTTCGAGACCTCGAACCAGTGATAACGCACCGTAGTGATCGCCCGCCTCGTCATATGCGTGGCGTGTGCATGTGTTCGACTCTTGAAGGGGTGGCCCGCGTCACTCCTCTCGGCGGCGCACTTTCGAACACGTGGCAGGCGGGTGGTTACGGCCGAATGACGGTGGAGTGGACATACTCAGGAGCCTTCGATCTGGGTACGCTCCCCGCCGTCAGGGCAGCCGAGCCGAGGAGATCGAGTCCCGTGCCGGAAACACAAGATCAGCAGAAGTTCGTTTACGACTTCACCGAGGGCAACAAGGATCTCAAGGACCTCCTCGGCGGGAAGGGAGCGAACCTCGCCGAGATGACCAATCTCGGTCTCCCCGTGCCACCGGGATTCACCATCACCACCGAGGCGTGCAAGGTCTACCTCGACAGCGGTTCCGAGCCCGCGGCCCTCCGCGACGAGGTGAGTGCGCACCTCGAAGCCCTCGAGGGGAAGATGGGCAAGAAGCTCGGCCAGGCCGACGACCCGCTCCTGGTGTCCGTACGCTCCGGCGCGAAGTTCTCGATGCCCGGGATGATGGACACCGTCCTCAACATCGGCCTCTCCGACGAGTCCGTCGCCGGGCTCGCCGCGCAGGCGGGCGACGACCGGTTCGCGTGGGACTCCTACCGCCGCCTCATCCAGATGTTCGGCAAGACCGTGCTGGGCGTGAACGGCGACCTCTTCGAGGAGGCCATCGACGCGGCCAAGCAGGCCAAGGGCGTCACCGTCGACGTCGACCTCGACGCCGCCGACCTCAAGAAACTGGTCGCGGAGTTCAAGACGATCGTCGCCCAGGAGACCGGCCGCAGCTTCCCGCAGGAGCCGCGCGAGCAGATGGACCTCGCCGTACGGGCCGTGTTCGACTCCTGGAACGGCGACCGCGCCAAGCTCTACCGCCGTCAGGAGCGCATCCCGCACGACCTGGGCACCGCGGTCAACATCTGTTCCATGGTCTTCGGCAACCTCGGCCCCGACTCGGGCACCGGCGTCGCCTTCACCCGCGACCCGGCCAGCGGCCACCAGGGCGTCTACGGCGACTACCTGCAGAACGCCCAGGGCGAGGACGTCGTCGCGGGCATCCGCAACACCGTTCCGCTCGCCGACCTGGAGCAGATCGACAAGCGCTCGTACGACGAGCTGATGCAGATCATGGAAACCCTCGAGACGCACTACAAGGACCTGTGCGACATCGAGTTCACCATCGAGCGCGGCAAGCTGTGGATGCTGCAGACCCGGGTCGGCAAGCGCACCGCCGGTGCCGCCTTCCGGATCGCCACCCAGCTGGTCGACCAGGGCCTGATCGACGAGGCCGAGGCGCTGCGCCGGGTCAACGGCGCGCAGCTCGCGCAGCTGATGTTCCCGCGCTTCGACGAGGAGGCCGCGGCGGGCGACGCCGTACGGAAGATCGGGCGCGGCATCGCCGCCTCCCCGGGCGCCGCCGTCGGCAAGGCCGTGTTCGACTCGTACACGGCCGTCAAGTGGTCCCGCTCCGGTGAGAAGGTCATCCTCATCCGCCGCGAGACCAACCCCGACGACCTGGACGGCATGATCGCCGCCGAGGGCATCCTCACCTCCCGCGGCGGCAAGACCTCGCACGCCGCCGTCGTCGCCCGCGGCATGGGCAAGACCTGTGTGTGCGGCGCCGAGGACCTGGAGGTCGACACCAAGCGCCGCCGCATGATCGTGCCGAGCGCGGACGGCAAGGACGACCTGGTCATCGAGGAGGGCGACGTCGTCTCGATCGACGGCTCCTCCGGCAAGGTCTACCTCGGCGAGGTCCCGGTCGTCCCCTCTCCGGTGGTCGAGTACTTCGAGGGCCGGATGCACGCGGGCGCCGACGACGCCGACGAGCTGGTCGCCGCCGTGCACCGGATCATGGCGTACGCGGACCGGGTCCGCCGCCTGCGGGTACGGGCCAACGCCGACAACGCCGAGGACGCCGCCCGCGCCCGCCGCTTCGGCGCCCAGGGCATCGGACTGTGCCGCACCGAGCACATGTTCCTCGGTGAGCGCCGCGAGATGGTCGAGCGGCTGATCCTCGCCCACACCGAGGAGGATCGCGACGCCGCCCTCAGCGAGCTGCTGCCGCTCCAGCAGAAGGACTTCGTGGAGCTGTTCGAGGCGATGGACGGGCTGCCCGTCACCGTCCGGCTGCTCGACCCGCCGCTGCACGAGTTCCTGCCCGACATCACCGAGCTGTCGGTGCGCGTCGCGCTCGCCGAGTCCCGCAAGGACCACAACGAGAACGACCTGCGCCTCCTCCAGGCCGTCCACCGGCTGCACGAGCAGAACCCGATGCTCGGCCTGCGCGGCGTACGCCTCGGACTCGTCATCCCCGGCCTGTTCGCCATGCAGGTGCGGGCCATCGCCGAGGCCGCCGCCGCCCGCCGGGCCGCCAAGGGCGACCCGCGCGCCGAGATCATGATTCCGCTCGTGGGCACGGTGCAGGAGCTGGAGATCGTCCGCGAGGAGGCCGAGCAGATCATCGCCGAGGTCGAGCGGGCCCACGGCGTGGACCTCAAGCTCTCCCTCGGCACCATGATCGAGCTGCCCCGGGCCGCGCTGACCGCCGCCCAGATCGCCGAGTCCGCCGACTTCTTCTCCTTCGGCACCAACGACCTCACCCAGACCGTGTGGGGCTTCTCCCGCGACGACGTCGAGGCCAGCTTCTTCACCGCGTACCTGGAGAAGGGCATCTTCGGCGTCAGCCCGTTCGAGACCATCGACAAGGACGGCGTCGGCTCCCTGGTCCGCGACGCCGCCCGGGCCGGTCGCGCCACCCGCCCCGACCTCAAGCTCGGCGTCTGCGGCGAGCACGGCGGCGACCCGGAGTCCGTCCACTTCTTCCACGAGGTGGGCCTGGACTACGTCTCCTGCTCCCCGTTCCGCATCCCCGTAGCCCGCCTGGAGTCGGGCCGCGCGGCGGCCAACGGCCGGTAGAGCCACCGGAGTCGGCGCCGGGAACACCCACCCTCACCCGGCGTCCGGCCCCGGCTCTCAAAGGGGGCGGCACCTTGTGCGGAGGTGCCGCCCCCTCTCACTCCCCCCACGGGAGCCGTTGCCGCCCGGCATCGGATCGGGCGGCAACAAGTGCCCTGTCGCCGTCGCACACTCGTCACCCCCCACGGGAACGAGCAATACGGCCCAGAGCACCGCCTGTTGAATTACGGACGGACGTCGGTGGAGTTTCCCCGGCGCGTCCGGTTTTCCCGGAGAACAGCTTTCCTCTTGGACGGCTCGTAGCGCTCCCCCTTTCACATCTGGCCAAAAGGGCGTGGTCACTGACCGTGCCAGCGTGCATACTCAACGGTGGTCGGGGGGCGGTCACCATGTCACTTGTGAGGGTCTGGTGCTACGTGTTCATTTCAGTGAACTCGATCTGGCCCGGCTGCGGATGGCAATCCGCCCGGACGCACTCTGGGAGACCGTCCTAAGTTTCCACCGGCTGCGCGAGAACCGCGCCGAGACCGTATACGGGGAATGGCGCTCGGAGGCGCGTAACCGACTCAACGGCGAAGGGCGGCTGCTGGCCCCGCTCATTCCGTCGCGGGGCTATTTCCCCGACTTCCTGACGCCCGCCGAAGGCGTCATCGGGTGCGACGCCGCCATGGACGCGCTGCACGCGACGCCCGCCGAGCGGCTGCACTCCGAAATCGACCGGCTGACCTCCGCCCGGGCCCTGCCCGGGTGGATACGCGGGCTGGCGCAGGGGGAGCGGCGGCCGCTGGACCGGTTGGTGAGCGCGTTGCGGTCGTATCACGAGGCCGTCGTGGCGCCGTACTGGACGCACATACAGGCCCGTATCGAGGCGGACCGGGTGGTCCGTGGGCGGGCCCTGCTCGACGGGGGCGCCGATGGGCTGCTGGCCTCGCTGCCGCCGACCATGCGGTGGCGGCCGCCCGTGCTGGAGGTGGACTATCCCGTCGACCGGGACCTGAAGCTGCTCGGCCGGGGGCTGTTGCTGCTGCCGTCGTTCTTCTGCCGGAGGACGCCGGTGACCTACCTCAACCCGGAGCTGACCCCGGTCCTGGTCTACCCCGTCGAGCACGCCCGGAGCGGTGTTCCCCAGCAGCCCCGGGCCGGCAAGGCGCCCGCGCCCGCCGCGCCCGGCCAGACGCGGGTCCTCGGCAAGCTCGTCGGCCACACCCGCTCGGCGGTGCTGCTGGAGGTCGGCGGCGGCTGTACGACGAGCGAACTCGCCCGCCGGGTCGGCGTATCGCTGGCCTCGGCCAGCCAGCACGCCAGCGTGCTGCGCGAGGCGGGGCTCGTGCACACGCTGCGCCAGGGCGGCGCCGTCCTGCACACCCTCACTCCGCTGGGCGCCGCCCTGCTGCGCGGCGGCGCGCCCTCCGACCGGGCGGCGCTCGGCGAGCACCGGGCCGCGGCGTACCCGCAGGTGGCCACCCGCGCGGCGACGGGGACCCGGGGGTCGTCACGGCGTGGCTGAGGGCACGCGTGACGGTTCCGCGGCCAGTTCGCCGGTGGCCACCTTGCTGTGCCGACGGCCCCAGCAGAAGTAGATCAGCAGCCCGGCGGCCATCCAGCCGAGGAACCGCGCCCAGGTGATCAGCGGCAGGCTGCCCACCAGCAGCAGGCACAGCAGCACCGCGACGGCCGGGACGACCGGCACCCACGGGGTGCGGAAGCCGCGCCGCAGCTCGGGCCGGGTCCGGCGCAGGTGGACGACGCCGGCGCACACGACGATGAAGGAGGTCAGCATGCCGATGTTGCCCAGTTCGGCGAGGTCGCCGATGGGCAGCACGGCGGTCATGAAGGCCACCAGCAGCCCCAGGGACCAGGTGATCCGGCGCGGGCTGCGGGTGACCGGGTGGACATGGGAGAACCAGGCGGGCAGCAGCCGGTCGCGGCTCATCGCGAGGAACACCCGGCTCTGCCCCAGCAGCATGATCATCACCACCGTGGTCAGCCCGCAGATCGCGCCGATGCCCACGATCCGCACCGCCCAGTCGGCCCCCGCCGCCTTCAGCGCGCCGGTGATGGGCGCGGCGTTGTCCAGCCCGGTGTAGTGCTGCATGCCGGTCACGGTGAGCGCCACCGCCACGTACAGCACGGCGCACACGGCGACGGTGGACATCAGCGCGATCGGCAGGGTGCGCTGCGGCCGCTTGGCCTCCTCGGCGTTGCTGGCCATGATGTCGAAGCCGGAGTACGCGCCGAAGACGATCGCGCCGCCGGTCAGGATCCCGGCCGTGCCGAACGTGGCGTCCGCACCGAGCCCGGCCCATCCCAGCAGCGGCTGCTGCCACATGTCGCCGTCGCCGCCCACCGGTTTGGCCTCGGGGATGAACGGCGACCAGTTGGCGGGGTCGATGTGGAACGCGCCGACGGCGAGGAAGATGACGATGGCCGCCAGCTTCACCACCGTCATGACCGTGTTGATGCGGGAGGTGGTGCGCACACCGGAGGCCAGTACGGCGGTGAGCACCAGGATGACCAGCACCGCGGGTACGTTGACCGTCGCGTCCGGACCGGAGACCGAGGCGGGCAGATGGATCCCGAAGGTGGCCAGGAAGTCGGTGACGTACTGCGCCCAGCCGCTGGCCACCGCGCCCGCGCCCATCGTCATGTCGAGGATGAGGTCCCAGCCGATGAGCCAGGCCACCAGCTCGCCCAGCGAGACGTACGCGAAGGTGTAGGCGCTGCCCGCGACCGGGACGGTGCTGGCGAACTCCACGTAGCACAGGGCGACCAGGGCCGTGGCGACCGCGCCGATGGTGTACGAGAGCGCGATGCTGGGCCCGGCGAAGTTCGCGGCGGCGGTGCCGGTCAGCACGAAGATGCCCGCGCCGATGGTGACGCCGATGCCCATGAGGGTGAGTTGCAGCGGACCCAGGGCCCGGGCCAGCCGGGTGTCGGGGCCCGCGGCGTCCTCGATGGTCGCCTCGATGGATTTGGTGCGCATGGTGGTGCTCGCTTTCTGCCCGTCCCTCAGGCCGGGGGACATCCCGGGAGACACTCCGGGAGGCGTTCGGCCAGGTGTTCGTAGTCGGCGACGGTGTTGTAGACGTGGGCGGACAGCCGCAGGAAGCCGCGGCCGCCCCACGAGGTGATGGCGGTTTCGCAGCCGGTCACGGCCGCGATGTGGCGCTGGACGGCATGGGACGCCTCGTGGTCGGTGGCCACTCCGGCGGGCAGCGGGACCAGCCGCATCGCGGGCGCCGGGGCGCCCGCGACCTCGGCCGGGTCCGCGCCCAGGGCGTCCGCGAGGATGCCCTGCGCCACCTCGGCGAGCTTCGTCATCCCGGCCCGGGCCGTGTCCCAGCCGTACCTCTCCTCGATGAACTCCAGCGCGCGCGGCGCCGCGAGCCACGCGGTGAGGTCCACGGTGCCCTGATCGTCGAAGCGGCGCGGAAACGGATACGGCGCGCCCCACGAGTCGGTGAGCGGCCACAGGTCCTGGGCGTCCGCACCGCGCGCGACCAGCGCCGCCGTACCGCGCGGGGCGCAGCACCACTTGTGCAGATTGCCCACCCAGAAGTCGGCGTCCCCCGACGCGCCGACCGGATCGGCCAGCATCCCGGGCGCGTGCGCGCCGTCCACCAGGACCTTCGCGCCGGCGGCGTGGGCGAGCCGGGTGATCTCGGCGACGGGGAAGAGCCGGGCGGTGGCCGAGGTGATCTGGTCCACCACGACCAGCGAGGTGGCGGGGGTGAGCGCGGCGGCGAAGACGGCCGCGATCTCGTCGGCGGTCGCGGTGAGCGGGATGTGGAGCGTACGGGTCCGGGCCCCGGCCCGGGCGGCGGCCCGGGCCACGCCCATCGCTACGGCGCCGTACGCGTGATCGGTGACCAGCACCTCGCTGCCGCGGGGCAGGGCGAGGCTGTTCAGCACGGTGCTCACCCCGGCGCTCGCGTTCGGCACCAGCGCGGTGGCCTCCGCCGGAACCCGCAGCCGGCGCGCCAGGGCGGCCCGTGCCTCGCCCACCCGCTCCGGCAGCGTCCGGAACCACGCGTCCGGGTTGGTCTCCATCTCCTCGCGCAGCGTCTGCTGCCGGGTGAGGGCGACGCGGGGGACGGCACCGAACGAGCCGTGGTTGAGATGGCGGACCGAGGGGTCCAGGGCCCAGTGCGACAGCTCGGACATAAGCTCCTTCCGGCAGGCCCTCGGCATAGTTGTCCGATGACTTGTCCGATGACTTTGATTACGCTGTGGGGAACCGTAGAGGCGTAGGGCCGCCATGAACAGGCCTCCTGCGTAAAATGGCAGTAACAGCATCGCGCGATGACATCGAGTCATCAGATGACTCGGGGGAAGGGTGGGACCGATGGCAGCAACCAACGCGGCGGCCGACGGACTGCGCGGCATGATCGCCCGCGGGGAGCTGGCCCCCGGCGCGCAGCTCCCCGCCGAGCCCGAGCTGTGCGCCCGGCTCGGCGTCTCACGCGGCTCGCTCCGCGAGGCCGTGCGCGCCCTCGCCGCCCTCGGCATGCTGGAGTCCCGCCATGGCGCGGGCACCTTCGTCTCGGCGCTGCGCCCCGGGCAGATGCTGGCCGGGTTCGCCGCGACCGTCGACGTCCTCCCCCTGGACGGGCTGCTGGAGCTGTTCGACGTGCGCCGCCCCCTGGAGGCGCAGGCCGCCGCGCTCGCCGCGGCCCGCGCCGACGAGCAGGTCGTGGCCCGCCTGCGCGAGCTGCAGAAGCGGCTGGCGGAGTCCGACGCCGAGGCCGAACGGCACGCCCTGGACCGGGAGTTCCACGCGACGCTGTGCGCGGCGGGCGGCAACGAGGCGCTGGCCGCGCTCATCGACGTCCTGCGCGCACGCGGCAGCCACTACAGCATCTACGGCGCCGCCGAGGCCGACACCATCCGGCTGGCCAGCGACCTCGGGCACGAGGCGCTGATCAACGCCGTTGCCGCGCGGGACCCGGCGGCCGCCGCCGCGGCCGCGACCGCCCATCTGTCCCAGACCGAGGTCTGGCTGCGGCGCTACGGACCGCGGCCGTGCGGCTGACCTCAGTCGTCGATGCCGGTGCGCTCGACACCCGCGACGATGTAGCGCTGGAGGAGGAGGAAGACGACCAGCAGCGGCACGATCGACACCGCGGCCGCCACGAACAGCTCGTGCAGATTGACGCTCTGCGCCGTGGTGAACGTCGACAGCGCGACCTGGACCGTCCACGCCTCCCGGTCCTGGCCGATGACCAGCGGCCACAGGAAGGCGTTCCAGGCGCCGATGAAGACGATCGTGCCGACCGCCGCGAAGACCGGCCGCGCGTTCGGCACCACGACCCGCCAGTACGTACGCCAGTAGCCGAGCCCGTCCACCCGCGCCGCGTCCTCCAGCTCCCTCGGGAAGCCCAGGAAGTACTGGCGGAAGATGAACGCCGCGACCGCGCTGAACAGCGTCGGCACCACCAGACCGCGCAGCGTGGAGATCCAGCCGAGCGAGCTGACGAGCACGAAGCTCGGGACGAAGGTGACCGCGGCCGGGACCATGAGGGTGCCCAGGATCCAGTAGAAGACGGCGTCGGCGAAGCGGTACGGGATGCGGGCCAGCCCGTACCCGGCCAGCGAGGCGAGCAGCACGGTGCCGAGGGTGGTGAGGACGGCGATCAGGGAGGAGTTGAGCAGCGCGTGCGCCATCGGCACATTGGGGTCGTCGAACAGCTCGGTGACGTTCGACCAGCGCAGCTCGCGGGGGAAGAACGTCCAGTCGGCCGAGGTGATGTCGGCCTCGTCGGCCAGGCCGTTGCGTACGAGGAGATAGAACGGGATCAGGAACAGCAGCGCGAGGGCGATCAGCAGCACCAGCCGCACCGCGCGCCCCACGCCGACCAGGGCGTCCCGTAGGTCACGCGTGTCACGCGTCTTCTGGCGAGGTCTCATCAGTCCTCCTTCCGGCCGAGGCCGAACCAGCGCGCCTGGATCACCGTCACCACCGCGATGATCAGCGCCAGGATCACCGCGCCCGCGCTGCCCAGGCCCAGGTTCTGCCCCTGCCCGAGGGCCGTGTAGTAGAGGTAGACCAGCGGCGGGCGGGCGTACGGCGGATAGCCGCGCGAGTCGGCCAGCAGGTTGTAGAACTCGTCGAACGCCTGGAACGCGTTGATCACCAGCAGCAGCACCACCGCGACCGACGTCGCCCGCAGCTGCGGAAAGGTGATGTGCCGGAACACCTGCCACCCCGGGCGGGCCCCGTCCACGGCGGCCGCCTCGTACAGCCGCGGCGAGATCCGCTGCAGCCCGGCCAGGAACAGCACCATGTAGAAGCCCGCCTGGAGCCACAGCCGCACGGTGACGATCACCAGCCAGTACCAGGGCGGATCGGTGGTCGACAGCCAGGCGACCTGGTCGGCGCCGAACCAGCCGAGCACCGTGTTGGCGAGCCCGAACCGCACCCCGTTGAAGAGCGACATCTTCCAGATCAGCGCTGCCACCACATAGCTGCACGCCACCGGCAGGAAGAACACCGACCGGAAGAACGCCTGCGCCCGTGGCAGCCGGTTCACCATCAGCGCGAGGGAGAGCGAGAGCACGTACGTCGCCGGGACGATGAAGGCCGTGAAGACCAGGAACGTCACCAGGCTGCCGGTGAACGCGTCGTCGCGCAGCATCGCCGTGTAGTTGTCCAGCCCGACGAAGCGGGTCGGCGAGACGGTGTTGTGCGCGTCGAAGAAGCTGAGGTAGGCGCTCCAGACGAGGGGGACGTACGTGAAGAGCGTCAGACCGAGGACGAACGGGCCGACGAACACCCAGAACCAGAGCGTGCGGTCCTGACGGCCCCGCATCAGCTCTTCTTCTGTACGCGGCGCAGCTCAGCGGCCGTCGTGCGGACCACCGACCGCAGCTCGCTCTCCGGGTTCGCGCCGCCCTTGATGACACGGCTCAGCGCGTCCTGGTAGGCGACCTTGCTGGCCGGGGTCCACAGCAGCGGCTCGGCGTGGCCGTGCTCGGTGGCGAACCGCACCGCCTCGCCCGCCGGGCCCTGGCGCAGCTTGGCGGCCTTCTGCGCGAGCGACATCCGGGCCGGGATGTGGAAGCCGTAGGTGAGCGCGAAGTCCTCCTGATACTCCGTCTTCTCCACCCACAGCCACTTCACATAGGCCTTCGCCAGCCGCTTGTGCCCGCTGCGCGCGCTCACCGCCGCCCCGTACGCCCCGACCGGCACCGCGGGCTTCCCGTGCGCGCCCTCCTTGGGGAACGGCAGCACCCCGAAGTCGTCCCCCAGCGCCTTCTTCACCTGCGGCAGCGCCCACAGCCCCGACCACTGCATGGCCGTCAGCCCCTGCGTGAACGCGGCCGGATCCGACCAGTCCGACGGCGCCCCCAGCAGCAGCGACTTCTCCGCGTACAGCTGGCGCAGCTTGCCGAGCGCGCGGGCGGCGGCCGGGTCGTCGAAGCCGACCTTGCCGTCCTCGGTGATCAGCTCCAGGCCGGCGGCGTTCAGCGGGGTGCCGCCGAGGACACCCGGGCCGCCGTCGTTGCCCAGGAACAGCCCCTTGACGTGTCCAGTGGTCAGCTTCTTCGCCGCGTCCACCAGCGCGTCCAGGGTCCGGGGCGGCTCCACACCGGCGTCCTTCAGCATGCTGGTGCGGTAGTAGAGCAGTTGCGTGTCCACGACTTGCGGGATGGCCCAGATCTTGCCGTCGTACGTCTTCGGGGCGAGCACGGCCGGGTTGATGTCGTCCTTCGCCTCCTTGAGGAGGTCCGTCAGATCGACCACCTGGCCGCCCTGGATCTGGTCCAGGGTGGGCCCGTTGACCTCGAAGACGTCCGGGCCGGAGTCCGTGAGCAGCGCGGCGGCCGTCTGCTGGTCGTAGTTGCCCGGCCGCCACTGCACCTCGACCCGTGCGCCGTCGAAGGCGTCCGCGTACCGCTTCACCGCCTGCTCGGTGCCCGGTTCGCCGTACTGGTGGTACCACTGCGACAGCACCGGCTTCCCGCCCGCGTCGTCCCCGTCGCGCCCCGTGTTGGACCCGCACCCGGCGGCCGTCGCCCCGGCCAGGACGAGCCCGCCGCCGGTGCCGAGCAGTCTCCTACGGCTGATGGACATGTGGCCGCGCCCCCTCGCTCCGTCGTGTGGCTCACTACCAGCCACCATATGGCTTGACCCCCTGGACCGGTCCGGAAGTTGACGCTGCTCACGCCTGTGTTCAATCGTCGGCGTGACAGGGCCGGGCCCTGCAGGGTTGTGTGCATGCGGCTACGTTTCAACTACCGGTTGTATCCGAATGCGGTTCAGTGTCAAGCGTTGGCGCGTGCGTTCGGGTGTGCCCGTGTGGTGTGGAACGACTGCCTGCGCGCCCGCAAGGACGCCCATGCGGCCGGGTTGCCTTAACACCCGGCAGTCGGCGAACAACCGAGCCAAGGCCCGTACCAAAGTCGCGCGGCAGCACGCTCGCGTGGCCGACCGCCGCCGGGATTGGCACCACAGGGCGTCCACACAAATCATTCGCGACAACCAAGCGGTGTATGTGGAAGACGTTCCGGTGTCCGGCCTGGCCCGGGCCCGGCTGGCCAAGTCGGTGCACGACGCCGGATGGTCGACTTTCGTCAACATGCTGGAGGACAAGGACACCCTGGCCGCCGGACGGGCGGACACGACAGATGGTTGCGGTCGGATATCAACTGCCGCTGCCCTTGCCGGTGTCGATCTCGTCGAAGACCCGCTGGGCGGTGGCGAACGCTGAGTTGGCCGCCGGGACGCCGCAGTAGATCGCGCTCTGGAGCAGCACCTCGCCGATCTCGTCGCGCGTCAGGCCATTGGTGAGCGCGGACCGGACGTGCATGGCCAGCTCGGTGTCGTGGCCGTGCGCGATGAGCGCGGTGAGGGTGATGGCGCTGCGCATCCGCCGGTCCAGACCGTCCCCGGTCCAGATCTCGCCCCACGCGTAGCGGGTGATGAAGTCCTGGAAGCGGGCGGTGAACGGGGTCGTACGGGCCACCGCGCGGTCCACGTGGGCGTCGCCGAGGACGGCGCGGCGGACGGCCATTCCGGCGGCGTGCCGGGAGGCGTCGTCCGTGGCCGCCTCGGTGGTGGTCGTGTGCGCGAAGTGGGTGGCCAGCGCGGAGGTCACCGCCTCCGGGCGTTCCACGCCTGCCAGGTGGGCGGCGTGGGCGACCTCCACCAGGCTCGCGCCCGGCACCCGGTCCGCGATCTCCCGCGCGTGCGGGGGAGGGGTGGCCGGGTCGTCGCGGCCCGCCACGACCAGGGTGGGGGCGGTGATGGACGGCAGTACGTCGCGTACGTCGTAGTCGGCGAGGATGTCGCAGCACGCGGCGTACCCCGCGCGGTCGGTGTCGCGCAGGTCCTGCAGCAGCGCGCGGCCGCGGGGCGTGTCGGCGAACCCTGGCGAGAACCAGAGCCCCGGCCGGCTCGCCACCATCGCCTCCGTCCCCTGCTCCCGTACGAGCTTCGCCCGCTCCCGCCACACGGAGGGCTCGGCGAAGCGCGCCGAGGAGCACACGACGGCGAGGGACGCGATGCGGTCGGGGTGGTGCGCGGCGAGGTGCAGCCCGACGGCGCCGCCGATCGAGATCCCCGCGTAGGCGAAGCGGTCCCAGCCGTGGGTGTCGGCGCTGTGCAGCACGAGCGCGGCGAGGTCGGCGATGGTGGCGCTGCCGTCGGAGGGCAGGAGCGCCGCGGGTGAGCCGCCGTGGCCGGGGAGGTCCCAGCGCAGGGTGCGGTGGGTGCGGGCGAGGGCGGGGAGTTGGGGCTCCCAGACGGCGAGGGACGTGCCGATGGAGGGGCCGAGGATGAGGGGTGGTGCGGTGGTGGGGCCGTCCAGGGTGGTGTGGAGGTGCGGGGTGCGGGTCACGGGGTGGCTCTCCTTGTGCGGGTGGGTGGTTGCGACCGGTGTTTGCCCCCGCCCCGCCCCTTCCCGAACCATGGGCGCTGCCCCTGGACCCCGGGGTGCGGTGGGCGCGTGCCCCACCGGCTCGCTGCGGTCCCGGCCCGCCGGGCGCCGGGGTTCGGGTGCGCGCTGCGCATGGGGCCCGGCGGTTCGTGGCCGGGCGTGGGCCGGTGGGTGGGTTGTGCCCACCCGTTCCGCCAGGGGGCCACCTCCCAGCGGTAGCCGGGGGAGGAACGATTGCCCACAACCGGGCGGTGCATCCAGCCCTCCGGGCAGTGCCGTCCAGCCTCCGGGCGGTACCACCCAGCCTCTCCGGCGTTTGAGGAGCGGGGTCCGGGGCGGAGCCCCGGCGGGGGTCCGGGGCGGAGCTCCCGGTGCGGGGCGCCCCGCGTCCACCCCGCATCGGGGGCCCGGGGGTGTCCCCCGGTTTCGGGAAGGGGGTGGGGGAAGGCCCGCCGCCCAGGCGTTACGCATCGCGGGTCAGGGCGCGGTCTGTCAGGGTGGGGGCCGCGCCCACGTAGGTGGTGGGGGTCAGCAACTCGCGCAGGCGGTCCGGCGGGAGGAGGTCCGCCAGGGCTTCGGCCAGACCGTTCTCGGACCGCGCCGCCTCCGTCAGCCGCTGCTTCGCCCCCGCGCGGCCCAGCGCCGGAGTGAGGGCCGCGATGAGCCGTTCGCTGACGATGAGACCGTCCGTCAGCTCCAGGTTCGCGGCCATGCGCTCGGGGAGGACCCGCAGGCCGGAGGCGAGTTCCGCGGCGTCCCGGGCGGCGCCGCCCGCGAGCCGCAGCAGGTCCCGCAGCGGCTGCCACTCCGCGTGCCACGCCCCACCGGGGCGTTCGTCCTCGGCGGCGAGGGAGCCGAGCAGGGTGGCGGCGAGCCCGGGGGCCTGGCGGGCGGCGGAGGCGATGAGGGTGGCGCGCACCGGGTTGGATTTGTGCGGCATCGCGGACGAGCCGCCGCCCGTGCCCTCCGCCACCTCGCCGATCTCCGTACGGGACAACACCAGCACATCGGCGGCCATCTTGCCCAGCGCGCCCGTGGTGAAAGCCAGCGCGGACGCCAGGTCGGCGACGGGCGTGCGCAGGGTGTGCCACGGCAGGTCGGGTTCGGCGAGCCCGGTCTCCGCCGCGAAGCGGGCCAGCAGCGGGACGCCGTCGTCGAGGGCTGCCAACGTGCCTGCCGCGCCGCCCAGTTGGGCCATCGGACGCACGGCGGAGAGACGGGCGCGGGCGTCGAGGACGAGGGAGCGCCAACCCGCCGCCTTGAGGCCGAAGGTGGTGGGGACGGCGTGCTGGGTGAGGGTGCGGCCCGGCATCGGCGTGGCGCGGTGGGCGGCGGCGAGCCGCGCCAGCTCCGCCGTCGTGCGGTCGAGGTCCGCGGTGATCAGCGGCAGGGTGCGGGCCGCGACCAGCATGGTGGCGGTGTCCAGGATGTCCTGGCTGGTGGCGCCCCGGTGGACGTACGCCGCGGCGTCGCCGTCGTCACGGGCCACCGCCGCGGTGAGGTCGGCGACCAGCGGGATGACGGGGTTGCCGCCGGAGCGGGCCCGCCGGGCGAGGTCGCGCACGTCGTACAGCCCGGCGCGGGCCGCGCGCGTCACCGCGGCCGCCGCGTCGGCCGGGGCCAGCGCCCGGGCGAGGGCGGCCTCGGCGTCGAGCATGGCCTGGAGGAACGCCGTGTCGCCGGTGGCGTCCTCGGCCGCGGACCCGGCCCGTACGGGGGCCAGCAGCCCCGCGTCGTCACCTGAACTCAAGGAAAACCGTCTCTCCCTCACCCTGCAGGCGGATGTCGAAGCGGTACGTCCCCGGCTGCGGCTCAGCCGTCGCCACCAGGGTCTCCCGGCGCGCCGGATCCAGCGCGGCGAGGAGCGGGTCGGCGGCGTGGGCCCGGCCGTCCTCGGGGAAGTACAGGCGGGTGTAGAGGTGGTGCAGCAGCCCGCGGGCGTGGACGCACACGCTGATGTAGGGGGCCGGGGCGGGGGCGCCGGGGCGGAGCGTACGGGCCGTCCAGTGGCCGTCGGCGTCGGTGGCGATGCGGGCGAAGCCGGTGAAGTCGACACCGTTGCGCCCGGCGAAGCCGCCGGTCACCGGGTCGCGGCGCATCGATCCGGGCGCGCCGGACAGCGAGCCGTCCGGGCCCGCCTGCCACAGCTCGATCAGGGCGTCCGGGACGGGCGCGCCCGCGCCGTCGTGGACCCGGCCGTGCACGGTGATGGTGCCGGGGTGGCCCGCGGGGGCGATGTCGCCGCCGCCGGGGAAGGGCAGCGCGTAGCCGTAGAAGGGGCCGACGGTGTGGGAGGGGGTGGGGGAGAGCTGGGTCATCAGCGGCCTTCCTCGATCCAGGTGGCCGACGGCCCGTCCAGCACGATGTCCCAGCGGTAGCCCAGCGACCGCTCCGGCTGGGACAGCCCGTGGTCGTAGGTGGCCACGAGCCGCTGCCGCGCCGATTCGTCCGTGACGGACTGCAGGATCGGGTCGTAGGCGAAGAGCGGGTCGCCGGGGAAGTACATCTGGGTGATGAGGCGCTGGGTGAACGCCGTACCGAAGAGGGAGAAGTGGAGGTGCGCGGGGCGCCACGCGTTCTCGTGGTTGCGCCATGGATAGGCGCCGGGCTTGATGGTGGTGAAGCGGTACGACCCGTCGTCACCGGTCAGGGTGCGTCCGACGCCGGTGAAGTGAGGGTCCAGCGGCGCCGGGTGCTGGTCGCGGAGGTGGGCGTAGCGGCCGGCCGCGTTGGCCTGCCACAGCTCGATGAGCTGGCCGCGCACCGGCCGCCCGTGGCTGTCCAGCAGCCGCCCGGAGACGGTGATGCGCTCGCCGAGCGGTTCGCCCTGGTGCTGGATGGTGAGGTCGTTGTCGATGTCGGTGATGTCGGTGTGGCCGAAGACGGGCGTGTGCAGCTCGACGGTCTCGGGGTCGCCCTGCACGGCGACCAGCGGCTGCTTGGGGTGGCGCAGCAGGCTGCTGCGGTACGGGGCGAAGTCGCGCGCGGGGTGGTCGGCGGCGGGGGCGCCGTCGGCGCGCGCCTTGTCGTACGCGGCGCGGCTGTCGGCGAGTTCGCGGTCGATGTCGGCTTGGGTGAGTGTCATGGGGAGCGTGCGCCTTACCTTTCGAGGACGAGGGCGAGGCCCTGCCCGACGCCGATGCACAGGGACGCCACGCCCGTGCCGGAGCCCGCAGCGGCGAGCTGATGGGCGACGGCCCCGGCGAGGCGGGCGCCGGAGGCGCCGAGGGGGTGGCCGATGGCGATGGCGCCGCCGCGCGGGTTGACCAGGGCGGGGTCGAGGCCGGGCCATTCGGCGAGGCACCCGAGCGCCTGGGCGGCGAAGGCCTCGTTCAGCTCCAGGGTGGTCAGGCCGTCGAAGCCACGGCCCGCCTTGGCCAGCGCGCGGCGTACGGCCTCGACGGGACCGAGGCCGAAGTACTGCGGTTCGATGCCGGTGACGGCGGAGGCGCCGATCCGGGCCAGGGGCTCGCGTCCGGTGGCCTTCAGGCCCTCGTCGTCGACGAGGAGGAGGGCCGCGGCGCCGTCGTTGAGCGGGGAGGAGTTGCCCGCGGTGACGGTGCCGCCCGGCTTGCGGAAGGCGGGCTTCAGCTTGGCCAGCGACTCCATCGACGTCGTGTCGCGGATGGTTTCGTCGCGGAGCAGATCGGTGTCCGGGTACGGCAGCACCTCGGCCTCGTACGCGCCGTCCTTCCACGCCCGCGCCGCCTTCTCGTGGCTGGCGAGCGCGAACGCGTCCTGCGCCTCGCGGGTGATGCCGTGCTTGTCGGCGATCAGCTCGGCGCCCTCGCCGAGGGCGACGGTCCACTCGGGCGGCATGTCGGGGTTGGTCATGCGCCAGCCGAGGGTGGTGGAGTACATCTGCTGGTGCCCGGCGGGGAAGGCGCGCTCCGGCTTCTGCAGCACCCAGGGGGCGCGTGACATGGACTCCACGCCGCCCGCGAGCGCGATATGCGCGTCGCCGGTGGCGATGGCGCGGGCCGCCTGGAGCACCGCCTCCAGGCCGGAGGCGCACAGCCGGTTGACGGTCGCGCCGGGCACGGTGACGGGGAGCCCGGCCAGCAGGACGGCCATGCGGGCGACATCGCGGTTGTCCTCGCCCGCGCCGTTGGCGTTGCCGAAGTAGACGTCGTCGATACGGGCCGGGTCGAGCGCGGGCGTACGGGCGACCAGGCCGCGGACGACGTGGGCGGCGAGGTCGTCGGGGCGCACGCCCGCGAGCGCGCCGCCGTAACGGCCGATCGGCGTGCGGACGGCGTCGACGATGTAGACGTCACGCAGGGCGTGCGATGCGTTCATCGGGGCTCCTTCCCGGCGGCCTTGAGCGCGCGCAGCGCCGCCAGTTCGTCGGGGGTCGGCGGCTCGGTGGTGCCCACGGTGTCGGCGACGGTCAACTCCCAGCCGGTGGCGGCCCGCACCCGCTCCACGGTGACGCCCGGGTGCAGCTCGGTGAGCACCAGCTCGGCGGTGGCCGGGTCGGGGCGCAGGACGCCGAGGTCGGTGATGACGGCGACGGGGCCCGCGCCGGGCATGCCGAGCTTCGTGCGGTCGCCGGGACCGCTGCCGTGGCCCATGGTGGTCACGAAGTCCAGTCGCCGCACGAAGTTGCGGGTGGAGTGGCGCAGCACCATCAGCACCCGGCCGCAGTTGGAGGCGATCTCGGGGGCGCCGCCCGCGCCGGGCAGCCGCCCCTCGGGCTTGTCCGGGCCGCGGTCCACGACGGTGGTGTTGATGTTGGCGTAGCGGTCGACCTGGGCGGCGCCGAGGAAGCCGACGTCGATCCGGCCGCCCTGCAGCCAGTAGTTGAACATCTCGGGCACCGGGACGACGGAGTCGGCGGTCTCCGCGAGTTCGCCGTCGCCGATGGACAGCGGGAGCCGGGTCGGCTTGGAGCCGATGGTGCCGGATTCGTAGATGAGGACCAGCCCGGGGTTGACGGTGGCGCGGGCGAGGTTGGCGGCGGTGCTGGGCAGGCCGATGCCGACGAAGCAGGTCCGGGCCCCGGCGAGGGCGCGGGCGGCGTTGACCTCCATCAGCTCGTCGCGGGTGAAGTCCTCGGCGGGGGTTTCGGCGGGGGTCTCGGCAGAGGTCTCGGTCATCGCGCGGCAGCCTTTTCGGTACGTTCGGTACGCACGTTCTCCTCGATCCACCGGGTGAACGCCTCGCGGTCCCGGGCGATCGGGTCCCATGCCTGGTAGAAGCCGTTGTCGCGCACCGAGTACCCGGTGGCGTACGAGGGGTGCGCCCCGCCGGGGACGACGGAGACCGCGTCGATCACCCAGGTCGGCAGGACGATCCCGCCCGGCCGCGGCTCCAGCTCCTCGACGATCTCCTCGACCGTCACCAGCACCCGCTCGGCGGCGAGCGCGGCCTCCTTCTGCACTCCGGTCAGTCCCCACAGCTGGACGTTGCCCGCGCGGTCGGCCTGCTGTGCGTGGATCACGGTGACGTCCGGGTTGAGCGCGGCGACGGCGGCCAGCTCCTCGCCGGTGAAGGGGCAGGTGACGGTGGAGATGGTGTCCGTACGGGCCGGGATGTCGCTGCCCCGGTAGCCGCGCAGCACGGCGAACGGCAGCTTGGACGCCCCCGCCACATAGCGGTTGGCCATGCCCGCGTGGCTGTGCTCGTCCAGCTCCAGGGGCCGGGGCCAGCCGTTCTCGACGGCGTCGCGGAAGCGGTGCAGAGAGCCGACGCCGGGGTTGCCGCCCCAGGAGAAGACCAGCTTGCGGACGAGTCCGGCGCCGATCAGCTGGTCGTAGACGACGTCGGGCGTCATGCGGACGAGGGTGAGGTCGGTGATGCCCTGGCGGATGACCTCGTGCGCGGCGGCGTACGGGATCAGGTGGGTGAAACCCTCCATCGCGACGGTGTCCCCGTCGTGGATGAGGCCCGCCACGGCGTCGTGCAGGCTTCGGATGTCGGCCATCGTCACTCCGCGGTGATCGCGCACGTTCGCATGCCGTTCCGGAATGCTCAGTGCACTGACTATTTTCCTGCCGATTCCGAACACTCCCATCGCCGGGTGTGCTCGTCAAGGGAGTCTAGGGCGAATGTTCGCCGCTCGACACGGGTCCTTCCGCAGGGCAGAATCGTTCAGTACGCGAACCAAATGCTCGTAACAGGGGAGGTCAGGGCATGGGTGCGGTCGACCTCAACACTCACCCCGGGCATCTGGCCCGTCGCCTCCAGCAGGCGCATTCGCTGCTGTGGGGCGCGATGGTCTCCGAGGAGACGACCTCGCCGCAGTTCGCGGTGCTCAACGCGCTGGTCGAGAAGCCGGACATCGACCAGCGCACCCTGAGCGAACACGTCCATCTGGACCGCTCCACGATCGCCGACGTGGTCGCCCGGCTCGGCCGCCGCGGGCTGCTGGAGCGGGTCCGCGACCCGCGCGACGGGCGCCGCAACGTCCTCAAGCTGACCGACGAGGGCGTGCGGCTGCACCGGAAGCTGGTGACACGGACGGCGCGCATGAACCGGGTGTTCCTGGCCCCGCTGGACGACGACGAGCGGGAGCTGCTGCTCCGGCTGATCGGGCGGGTGGCGGACGCGGCGGAGGAGCTGCGCTCGTAGGGGCTGCGGGCTCCACGGGAGCCACCGGCCCTACGGTGGTCGTACGGAGCCACCGGCCCTACGGCGTGAAACCCCTGGTCAGCCCTCCGTCGGGAGCGCGCCCAGACCGCCCGCCACCGTACGGGCCGCGCCCGCCAGCGAGGTCACGAACCTCGGCAGCCGCTCCGGTGTGAAGCGGGCCGACGGGCCGCCGAACGAGAGCGCCGCGACCACCTCGCCGCCCCGGCCACGGACGGGGACGGCCACCGAGGACAGGCCCTCCTCGTGTTCGCCGTGGCTCACCGCGTACCCCTGGCGCGCCGTTTCCGCCGCCCAGTGGCGCAGCGTCGCGGCGTGGGCCGGGCCGCTGGGGGAGCGGCCGGCGATCCGCTCCAGAAGGGCGTCGTCGGCGCCGAGGAGCAGGACCTTGGAGGGGCCGCCCGCCCACAGCGGCAGCTCGTCCCCGACCTGCACGATGTGGCGCAGCGCCTGCGGCCCCTCCTCCTGGGCGACGCAGACGCGGTGCACATCGCGCCGTACGTACAGGTGCACCGTCTCCCGGTGCTCGGCGGCCAGCTCGCGCAGCGCCCGCCGGGCCGGGGCGGGCAGCCGCCAGCCCTGGTCCGCCATGCGGACCCAGCGCAGGAAGGTGGGCCCGGCGGTGTAGCGGCCGTGTTCGTCGAGCCAGAGCAGCCCGTTGAGGCGCAGGGTCTGCAGGATGCGCAGGACGGTCGTCTTCGGCAGCCCGCTGGCCTCGACGAGCTGGCGGAGGGACAGGGCGGGGCGGTGCTCGCTGAAGAGGCCGAGGATGTCGATGGCCCGCTGGACGGTCCGCATGCCCCCGCCGCTTTCCCCGTCGCCCCCGCCGCCGCTGCCGTCCGGCCTCGCGTCCTTGCCCATGCCGCCACTCCTCGCACCGGTCCGCCGACAGGTCCGCCGACGGCCCCCCTTGTCGATACTCAGCATACGTCCTATCGTCACCGTCACTCGGACCTCCGGGTCCATTCAGCGGACCAATGTCAGGAGTCACGGTGAAAGCAGCCGTTCTCACCGCACCCCGCCGCCTCCGGATCGCCGACGACTGGCCGGAACCGATATGCGGCCCCCACGATGTCCTCGTCCAGCTCGACGGCATGGGGGTCTGCGGTTCCGACCTGGCCGTCTTCGACGGCACGCGGCAGGTCCCCGCCCTCCCCTGGGCGGTCGGCCACGAAGGCTTCGGCCGGATCGCCGCCGTCGGCGCCCGGGCCACCGAGGCCCCCGCCCCCGGCACCCGCGTCGTCATCGAGCCCAACTACGCCTGCCTCCAATGCCCCGACTGCGCCCGTGGCCTCACCTCCGCCTGCGCCAAGCGCACCATCGTGGGCATCAACGCGCCCGGTCTCCTCGCCGAGCGCGTCGCCGTCCCCGCCCCCTTCGTCCACCCGGTCCCGGCGTCCGCCCGCGCCGAAGACCTGGCCTGCGCCGAGCCGTACACGGTGGCCCGTACCGCCGTACGCCGCGGAGGCGTCACCGCCGACGACAAGACCCTCGTCGTCGGCGCGGGCGCCCAGGGGCTGCTGCTCTGCCAGGCGCTGCTGGCCATCGGCGTGCGCCCCGCCGTCGTCGAACCCCACCCCCTCCGCCTGGCGCGCGCCGTGGAACTGGGTGCCCGCGCGGCGGGCGAGGGCGAGGGCGGGTTCGGGTACGTCTTCGAGTCCTCCGGCGCCGAGCCCGCGCTGCGCGCCGCGCTGGGACGCACGGTGCCGGGCGCCACGTTCGTCCTGGTCGGGCTGGGCGCCGACCCGCTGCCGCTCACCCTGAACCAGGTCGTCCGCGCACAGCTCACCCTGCGCGGCTCGCTCATCTACGACCACCCCGGCGACTTCACCGCCGCCCTGGCCGACATCGCCTCGGGCGCGGTACGGCCCGGCGCCTCGATCGACGCCTGCTTCCCGCTGGAGCGCGCGCAGGAGGCGTTCGCCGGGGCCCGTGAGCGCGCGGGCAAGACCTGGATCTCGCTCACCGCGGCCGACTGAGCCGCCCGTCACCACTCATTCGTGTCCCGAGACGAAGGAGTCTCGCCATGAGCACCGCCGGCACGCCCGCCCCCGCCGCGTCCCCGCCCCTCGTCCCCGACTCCGCCCGCCCGGCCGTCAGTCGCGCCCGTTACGGGCTGCTCACCTCCCTCTTCGTCATCACCGCGATCAACTACCTGGACCGCACGAACCTCTCGGTCGCCCTCCCGCACATCAAGGACGACCTCCACCTCACCGCCACCCAGCAGGGCATCCTGCTGTCCTCCTTCGGCTGGGCCTATCTGCTGCTGCAGATCCCCACCGGCCGGCTCATCGACAAGGCCGGCGCCAAGCTGGCGTTCGGGTACGCCCTGGTCGGCTGGTCGCTCGCGACCGCCGCCGTGACCCTCTCGCGCGGCTTCGGCTCGCTCGTCGGGATCCGGGTCGCTCTCGGTGCCTTCGAGGCACCGGCGTTCCCGTCCAACAACCGGCTGGTCGTCAACTGGTTCCCGGGCAACGAGCGGGGCCGGGCCACCGCCACGTACACCTCCGGCGAGTACATCGGGCTCGCGGTCGCCGCCCCCGTCCTGTCGCTGCTCACCGTGCACTTCGGCTGGCGCTCGGTGTTCCTGGTCACCGGGGCGGTCGGGCTGCTGTTCTCCGTCGTCTGGTTCCGCCGGGTGTACGACCGTCCCGAGCAGAGCCCGAAGGTCAGCGCCGCGGAGCTGGCCCACATCCAGCAGGCCGACGAACGGGAGCCGTCCGACGCCGCGGAGAGGGCGTCGGAGGCGGAACTCTCCACCCTGGGCGCCGATCTGCGGGTGCTGTTCACCAACAAGCGGCTGTGGGGCATGTACATCGGCCAGTTCGCCAGCGCCTCCGTCCTCTTCTTCTTCCTCACCTGGTTCCCCAGCTATCTGGTGGAGGAGAAGGGGATGGGCATCATCAAGGCCGGGTTCTGGGCCTCGGCGCCCTATCTCGCGGCGCTGGTCGGCACGCTGGCGGGCGGCGCCTGGTCGGACCGGATGCTGAACAACGGCCGGTCCCGTACGGTCGCCCGCAAGCTTCCGGTGATGATCGGATTCGTACTCGCCTCGATCATCGTCTGCGCGAACTTCACCGACTCCGCTCCACTCGTGATCACCTTCATGTCGATCGCGTTCTTCGCCCAGGGGCTGATGCAGAACAGCTGGGCGCTCTTCGCGGACTCCGTCCCCCGGCGGCTCACCGGCACCGGCGGCGGCGTCTTCAACTTCATGGCCAACGCGGGCGGCGTCCTCACCCCGCTCGTCATCGGCTTCATCGTCGACGCGACGGGCTCCTTCGCCTGGGCGCTCGGCTACATCGGCATCGTCGTCGCCGTCGGGCTGGTGGCGTACGCGCTGCTCATCGACCGGGTCGAGCGCATCGAGGCCTGACCCGGCGCGCGGGCCGACGGGCTCAGCGGGTCCCGATCACGACCGTCGCCTCCCGCTCCTCGCACACCACCACCTGTGGGGTGAGCCCGTCGGCCGCGACGATGCCGAGCGCGCGCGACGCCTGCCGTTCGCTCGTCTCGAACAGCAGGCTGCCGCCCGGCGCCAGCCACTCCGGCGCCCCGGAGGTCACCCGGCGCAGCACGTCCAGCCCGTCCGCGCCCCCGTCCAGCGCCACCCGCGCCTCATGGACCCGCGCCTCCGGTGGCAGCAGCCCGACCTCCTCGGTGGGGACGTACGGCACGTTGGCCAGCAGCACATCGACCCGGCCGCGCAGCGCGGCGGGCAGCGGCTCGTACAGGTCGCCCTCGTACACCGTGCCGCCCGCGGGCTCCACATTGCGGCGGGCGCAGCGCACCGCGGCCGGGTCGATGTCGGCCGCGTACCACTCGGCCCGGCCCCCCAGCTCCGCCACCAGCGCGGCCCCCAACGCGCCCGACCCGCAACACAGATCCACCACCACCGCCCCGGCCGGCGCCAGCGCGGCCGCCCGCTCGACCAGGAACTCGGTACGCCGGCGCGGCACGAACACCCCGGCGTCGACGGATATCCGCAGCCCCCGGAACTCCGCCCAGCCCAGGACGTGTTCCAGCGGGAGCCCGGCGGCGCGCCGGTCGACCATGGCGTCCGTTTCGGCGGCGGTGCGAGAGGCGCTGAGGATCAACCGCGCCTCGTCCTCGGCGAACACGCACCCGGCGGCGCGGAGCCTGGTGACGACGGTGGAAAAGCTGATGACAGATGATGAAGCCGACATGGGGAGCCTGGAAGCCTTTCGGAATCCCTCGAGGACGCTCCCGGCGGTCAGCTATCCCGTGTGTGCACGGTCCTGAGGCGAGAGCACCCAGCCTGAACTGGCGTTGATGGGTCTCACCTCCTTGGTGCGTACGGGTGACGGCCACATTACCCGATGCCCCGGCATCATGGCGGCTCAGGCCAGGGCCGCGTACCGCACGCCCGTGAGGTGTTCCGAGGCCGCCCACAGCTGCCGCGCCGCCTTGTCGCTGCGGGTCCACTTGGCGCGGGCCGCACGGGTGGGGGCGCCGGGGAGGAGGCCCTGGAGGGGCGGCCCGACGTAGTCGTCCTGCCGGACGCCGGGGGCGGTGGCCGCGTAGAGGGTGGGGAGGGCGCCGCGCTCCGGGGGCTGGGCGAAGAAGCGGTTGCCGATGTCCATGAACCGCTCCGTGCCCCGGCGGCCCTCCATCTTCGCCGCCGCCGTCTGGAGGTTGGTCGAGGCGTAACCGGGGTGGGCGGCGGCCGCCACCAGTGGCGCGCCCGCGCTGCGCAGGCGGCGGGCCAGTTCGTGGGTGAACAGGAGGTTGGCGCTCTTGGAGCGGGCGTAGGCGGCCCAGCGCCGGTATCCGCGCTGCATGGACAGGTCGGCCGGATCGACCGTGCTCAGCAGGTGCATGAAGCTGGACACGGTGACCACCCGGGCGCCCGCCCCGGCCGCCAGCAGCTTCGGCAGCAGCAGCCCGGTGAGCGCGAAGTGGCCGAGGTGGTTGACGCCGAACTGCATCTCGAAGCCGTCGGCGGTCTTGCGGTACGGGAGGGCCATCACCCCCGCGTTGTTGATCAGCAGGTCGAGCCGGTCGCCCTCGTACCCGGCCGCGAAGGCCCGTACGGACGCCAGGTCCGCCAGGTCCAGCGGCGCCACCCGCACCACCGCGCCCGGAGCCTCGGCGCGGATCCGCTCCTCCGCGTCCTTGCCGCGCCCCGCGTCCCGGCACGCCAGCACCACATGGGCGCCGCGCCGCGCCAGCTCGCGGGCCGTGACATAGCCGAGGCCGCTGTTGGCACCGGTCACCACGGCCGTGCGGCCGGTCTGGTCGGGGATGTCGCTCGCGGTCCAGCCCTTCATCACGCGCTCCTTCGCGGTCTGAGGCGGCACTGCGCTACGCGCCGGTAGCCCTCGCTCGGAGCGACAGCCTAAGCGCGCGGCCGCGAAGGCGCGAGGCGAAGGACCGGCACTCCCCGCTACTTCACGCGCGCCTCGCACACCAGCCGCCGCCGGTGGTCCACCCGGCGCTCGGGCCCGGTCAGCGTCAGCGGGACGGTGTGGTGTACGTCGGCTTCGGCGCTGGAGGACGCCAACCGCAGCTCCAGCGCGCCCGGTTCCACGATCCGGGTGCCGTCCTGGTCCACCGGATACGAGGCGAGGTCGGCGTGGAAGGTGAAGTGCACCTCGGCCGACTCGCCCGGGCCCAGGGGCACCCGGGTGTAGCCGACCAGCCGCGCCACCGGGCGGGCGGTGCGGGCCACCGGGTCGTGCAGATACAGCTGCACCACCTCGGTCCCGGCCCGCTCGCCGGTGTTGCGCACGGTCAGCCGTACCGTCGTCTCGCCGTCGGTCGGCACCTCGGCGGCGTCCGTCCCCGGCCGGTCCCAGGTGAACGAGGTGTACGTCAGTCCGTGGCCGAAGGGGAACAGCGGGGTCGGGTCGACGGTGCTGGCGTCGTTGCGGTGGCCGAGCGGGGGCTGCAGATACGTCCAGGGCTGGCCGCCCGGCGCGTACGGCACGCTCACCGGCAGCCGCCCGGACGGGCCGACCCGCCCGCCCAGCACCCCGGCCACCGCCGGGCCGCCCTCCTCGCCGGGGAAGAACGCCTGCACGGTGGCCGCCAGCAGCCCCGACCAGCGGCCGAGGGCGTAGGGGCGGCCGGTGAGCAGCACCAGCACCACGGGCGTGCCGGTGGCCAGCAGGGTGTCGAGCAACGCGCCCTGCTCGCCGGGGAGTTCGAGGTCGGCGGCGTCGCATCCCTCGCCCGAGGTGCCGCGGCCGAAGAGCCCGGAGCGGTCGCCGAGCACGGCCACGCACACCTCGGCGTCCGCCGCCATCCGCGCCGCCTGCGCCAGCCGGCTCTCGGCGGTGAGCGCCGCCGCCCCCGCCGAACCGGACCCGGCCGGGGCGGCGGGGCCGGGCGCGGCGCACCCCTCGGCGTGGCTGATCCGGGCGTCGGGCAGCTCGGCGCGCAGCGCGGCGAGCAGCGTCGGCACCTCGACGCCCATGGGCAGCTCGGGGTGTTCGATGCCGACGTGGCGGGGGAAGGTGTAGCAGCCGAGCATGGCGGCGGGGTCGTCGGCGAGCGGTCCGACGACGGCGATGCGGGCGTCGGGCGCCAGCGGCAGCACGTCCCCGTCGTTGGCGAGCAGCACCACGGACTCCTCGGCCAGCTGCCGCGCGACGGCCCGCATCACGGGCGGATCGAGGTCGACCGGCGCCGTCGCGGACACGGGCGGCTCCGGCGACCAGTCCGGGTCCAGCAGCCCCAGCTCGCACTTCTGGGTGAGCACCCGGCGCACCGCCCGGTCGACCAGCCCCTCCGGCACCTCCCCGGCCCGTACGGCGTCCCGCAGCGGGGCGCCGTAGCAGCGCACGGCCGGAAGCTCGACGTCCACGCCCGCCGCGAGGGCGAGGGCGGCGGCGCGCCCGGGGGAGTCGGCGACGCGGTGGGCCAGCTCCAGGAAGGAGACGCCGAAGTAGTCGGCGACGACGGTGCCGGTGAAGCCCCAGCGCTCCCGCAGCAGTTCGGTCAGCAGCCAGGGATTGGCGGCGGAGGGGACGCCGTCGACGTCGTTGTAGGAGTGCATCACCGAGCGGGCGCCGCCGTCCCGCAGCGCCATCTCGAACGGCGGAAGGATCACCTCCGCCAGCTCGCGCGGGCCGATCGAGGCCGGCGCGTGGTTACGGGCGCCGCGCGAGGCCGAGTAGCCCGCGAAGTGCTTGAGCGTGGCGACGATCCCGGCGGATTCCAGGCCCCGGACGTACGCGGTGCCGACGGTCGCGACCAGGTACGGATCCTCGCCGATCGACTCCTCCGTACGCCCCCAGCGCGCGTCCCGCACCACGTCCAGCACGGGCGAGAGGCCCTGGTGGACGCCGACCGACCGCATCGAGCCGCCGATGAGTCCGGCGGCCCGCTCCACCAGCGCCGGGTCGAACGACGCGCCCCAGGCGAGCGGGGTGGGGAAGACGGTGGCGTGCCAGGCGGTGAAGCCGGTCAGACACTCCTCGTGGACGAGCGCCGGAATCCCGAAGCGGTTCGCCGCGGTGATACGGGCCTGGGTGCGGGCGAGCGCGGCGGCCCCCTCGGCGGGGTCCACGGGAGCCGTGCCGAACGGACGGGTCAGCTGGCCGAGGCCGTGCGGGAGGAGGCCGTCGAGGTCCACGTCCTCCGCCACCTCGTGCTGCAGCGGGGCGACGTCCTCGCCCTCCTGGGCTTCCGAACCCGGCCACACGCTGTACAGCTGGGCGAGCTTCTCCTCCAGCGTCATGAGGGAGAGCAGATCGTCCGCGCGGTCCTCGGCGGGGAGGGAGGTGTCCTGCCAGGGGTGAGGCATGAAGCTCCTTGTGGTGAGCGGCGGGTGTGCGGACGGTCTACTTGCCGCCCACGCCCATCAGGCCGTTGATCAGCTGCCGCCGCGCGAACAGATACACGAGGAAGATCGGGACGATGGACAGCACGACCGCGGTGAGCAGCGCCGGGGTGTCCACCCGGAACTCGCCGACGTAGTCGTACAGGCCCAGCGTCAGCAGCCGGTTGCTCTTGGACTGGGTGAGGATCAGCGGGAAGAGGAACCCGTTCCAGGCGTGCAGCGCGGACATCACCCCGACCGTGGAGATCCCGGACCGGGACAGCGGGACGACCAGCTGGAGCAGTACCCGGGTCGGGCTCGCGCCGTCCAGCGCCATCGACTCGTACATCTCCTCGTCGATGTCGCGCAGCGTGCCCACCAGGATCAGCACGCTGACCGGGAGGGAGAACGCGGCCGTCGGCAGGATGACCGCCAGCAGGGTGTCGTACAGTCGCAGCTTGGTGATGACCAGATAGATCGGGATGATCACCGCCTGGGAGGGGATCGCCAGCCCGAGCAGGAAGATCTGGAAGACCCGGCGGGAGACGCGGCTGCGGGTGCGGACGATGCTGTAGCCGACGGTCACCGACAGCACGATCACGAGCGCCGCGCAGACGACCGTGACCAGCGCGGTGTTCAGGAGGTAGTGGACGAAGCCGGAGCTGAGCACCCGCCGGTAGTTGGCGAGCGTGGGATGGTCGGGCAGGGCCAGCGGGCCGTCGTCGATGTAGCCGTTGCGGGTCTGGAAGGTGGCCGCGACCAGCACGTACAGCGGCAGTCCGACGATGACCAGCCAGATGAGCGCGCCGAACCCGGCGGGGTAGTTGCGGCGGGACGGACCCCGGCGGCGCCGGCGGGGGCGAGACGCCACCGGGGTCCTTTTCGGCGTGTGGACGCCGTCTCGGGGGCGACCGTGCAGGACGTCCGTCACATCCCCTCCCGGGTGCTGCGCATCGCGGTGAAGCCGGTGAGCCGTACCAGCAGCAGGGAGACGGTGGTGGCGACGACGACCAGGATGGTCGCGACGGCGCTCGCGTAGCCGAGGTCGAACGCCTGGAAGCCGTTCTTGTACATCAGGTACGGCATGATCGTGGTGTCGGAGCCGGGGCCGCCCTTGGTGAGGATCAGGACCGTGTCGAAGAAGGTCAGCGCGCCCACCACCATGATCACCGACGAGGTGACGATGGTGTTCCGCAGCTGCGGCAGGGTGACCGAGAAGAACTGCCGTACGGTGCCGGCGCCGTCGATCGCCGCCGCGTCGTAGAGCGAGCGCGGGACGGCCCGGGCGCCGCCCTGGTAGATCAGCGTGTGCAGCGGGATGAACTGCCACGCGGTGACGAAGAGGATCGCGCCGAACGCGCCCGTGGAGCTGCCCAGCAGATCGCCGTCCTCGAACCCCAGGGCCGGGCCGATGTCGGCGATCAGGCCGAAGTTCGGGTCCAGCAGCGACTTCCAGACCAGCGCGAGCGCGACGGACGAGCCCAGCAGCGGCAGGAAGAAGATCGCCGACAGCACGGCCCGGTTGCGCTGCCGGCCCGCCGCCCAGACCCCGAGCAGCAGCGCCAGCGGGGTCTGGACCAGCCAGGTCAGCACGGTGAGGACGAGGCTGAGCCGGATGGCCTGGTGGGTCTCGGGGTCGTCCCACAGCCGGGTCCAGTTGCTCAGGCCCGTCCACTGCGGGGTGCCGATGCCGTCCCAGTCGGTGAAGGCCAGCGCGCCGACCAGGACCATGGGGGCGACGGCGAAGAAGACGAAGAACAGGGCGCCGGGCAGGGCCCAGACGGCGCTGGGCCGCCCCACGTTCTTGTGTCTGGTGGCGGTGTCCGCCATCACATGCCCTTCATGGCGTCCACGAAGGCCGCCGGGCTGAGCTGGCCGTTGAACAGCTTCTGGACGTTGGTGTGCAGCGGCGGGGTGTACTTGGCGGGCAGCGCCTGGTCCCAGGAGAGCGTGAAGTCCGGGGCCTTCCGCACCATGTCGTACTGGAACTTCGCGTATGTGGGGTTCTCGTGCCCGTTCAGCAGCGCCGACGCGTCGGAGGTCGTGGGAACGTCGCCGTTGGCGATCAGCGCCTTGGCGTAGTCCTGCTTGGCCGCGAACTTCACGAAGTCGATCGCCGCCTGCTGCTTCTTGCCCTTGAGCTTTCCGCTGATCGACCAGTAATTGGTCGGGTTGCCGACCACGTTCTTGGGGTCGCCGGTGCCGCCGGGGACGGCCGGGAAGGTCGTCCAGCCGAGGCCCGACTTGGCGAACGAGGGCTGGTTGGTCTTCTGGTTGGCGTACTCCCAGCTGCCCATCAGGTGCATCGCCGCCTTGCCCTTGGCGAAGTACGTGGACGCGCCGTCGGCCGTGTAGTTGACCGACTTGTAGTTCTTGCCGAACGCACCCCGGTCCACCAGGTCCTTGACGGCCTGCGCCGCCTTCAGCACCGCCGGGTCGCCCCAGGCGTCCTTGCCCTCGCTCTGGATCTTCTTGAACACCCCGGCCCCGCCGTAGCGGTCCACCAGGTACTCCACCCACATCAGCTCGGTCCACGGGTCGGTGCCGGCCACGACGAACGGGGTGATGCCCTTGCCCTTGAAAGTGCCGATGAGCCCCAGGATGTCGTTCCACGACGTGGGCGGCTCGGCGCCCGCCTTCTTGAACACGTCCTTGTTGTAGAAGAGGATCACCGGCTGCATTCCGCGCATCGGGATGCCGTAGTGCTTTCCGTCGATGGCGCCCGCGTCGAGGATCGACGGGATGAAGCCCTTCCGCAGCGACGGGTCCTTCTTCATCGCGGGGTCGAGGTCCAGCAGCATGTCCTTCTTGACGAACTCGCTGATGCTGCCGCCGCCCCAGTTGAAGAACACGTCGGGGGCGTTGGGCGTGCCCATGGAGGTGCGCAGCTTGTCCGAATACCCGTCGCCGGGCACCTGGGTGAGCTTGACCTTGATCTTCGAGGTCTTGTTGAACCGCTCGGCGACCTGGCGCTGCACCTTGGTCGAGGGGTCCTGGTAGACCCAGACGCTGATCTCCCCACTGCCCGACCCTCCGGGCCCACTGCTTCCGCAGCCGCTGAGCGTTCCCCCCAACGCGAGCGCGGCTGCCGCCGCGAGGCCCGTCGCACGGAGAGATGACCTTGACCGAGGTATGCGCATCACGTGCCTTCCGGAAGTAGCCCGATAATTCTCGGAAGCGGTTGCGTGGACGGTATGGGGGGCCTGATGCGGTGTCAATACCTCCGGCAGCGACCCGGTCGTCTTCCCCACCCCGCCCCTCCCCGCCCCGATGGCAAGCCCCCGGACCCCGGCCACGGAGATCCCTCCTGCCCGGGAGTCGGGCCGCCGCCTCCCCGCCACGGGGGACCCGGGGCGCGGCCCCGCTACGGGGGGCCTGTGCTGTCCACCGTTATGGGCGCGCCACGGGGCCCTGGGGCGCGGCCCTTGTGGCCCCGGGCCTGGTCTGTGCGGTCCCGGGCCCCCGTCACGGGGTCCTGGGCTACCCACGGAGATGGGCGCGCCGCGGTCCTGCCCGGGCCCCGCCCCTCCCCGCCCCGTGGACAAGCCCCGGCCCCCGGCCCCCGGCCACGGAGTATCCGGCCTGCGCCGGAGACGGGCCCGCTGCGGTCCCCGCCACGGGGCCCTGGGGCGCAGCCTCCTGTCCGGCCCGCGCCCCAGGCCTGTGCGGCCCCCATTGCGGGGAGCCTGGGGTGTCCACCGGGATGGGCGCGCTGCGGTCCCCGCCCGGGCCCGCCGCGGGGGATGCTGGGGCGCAGCCCCCTGCCCGCCCCCGCACCGGGTCCCCGCGGAGGTTGCCTCCTGGATCTCTGCTGGAGGCCCGTCCTCGAGGCTTGTCGGGCTCCCGGGCCGGGGTTGCTGCACGAGCCCCGGCCAGGGCTCTGCCCGGGGCCCGCCGGCTCAGGGCCGGCTCCGGGCGGAGGGCCCCGCCGTCCCGCCGGGTGTCCGGTTCACCGCGAGCGAGGTCGGCGGAGCCGCGTGCTCGGGCCGGGGGCCGGGGCGGAGCCCCGGGATCGGGGAGGGGCGGGGCGGGGGATCAACCGGCGGTCGGTGGGGCGGTGCTGGCGCGCACCATCAGCTGGGTCGCCAGCTCCACACGAGGGGAGTCGATCTCCTCGCCCCGGGCCTGCCGCAGCACCGTGCGGGCGGCCAGTTTGCCCATGTCGGCCAGGGGCTGGCGCACCGTCGTCAGGGGCGGGGCGGACCAGCGGACCTCGGGGAGGTCGTCGAAGCCGACCACGCTCACATCCTCCGGCACCCGCAGCCCCCGCCTCCGCAGGGCCTCGATGGCGCCCAGGGCCATCTGGTCGCTGGAGGCGAAGACGGCGGTGGGCGGGGTCGGGGCGGCCATGAGCTGGTCGCAGCCGTGGAAACCGGATTCGTGGTAGAAGTCCCCCTGTGCGACGAGAGCCTGATCGAACGGAACACCCGCCGCCTCCAGGGCCGCCCGGTGTCCGTCCAGCCGCGCCCGGCTGCACAGCAGCCGCGGCGGGCCCGCGATGAGGCCGATCCTGCGATGCCCGAGGCCCAGCAGGTGTTCGGTGGCGGCCATGCCGCCCGCCCAGTTGGTCGCGCCGATGGTCGGGGCGTCGAGGGCGGGGGAGCCCGCCGGGTCGACGACCACGATGGGGACGTTCAGGCGCCGCAGTTCGGCGTGGACCACCGGCTCCAGGACGGACGTCACCAGGATCACCCCGTCCGAGGCGCGGGCCCGCAGGTTCTTCAGCCACTGCCGGGTCGAGCCCGCCCGCCCGTGGATGGCGGAGACGACCGTACCGACCCCGTCCTGGTGCGCGATCTCCTCCACCCCGCGGATGATCTCCACGGCCCAGGGGCTGTCGAGGTCGTTGAAGACCAGGTCGACGAGGGCGGCGCGGTCGCCGGGGGCGGTGTTGCGGCGGCGGTAGCCGTGGAGGCGTAGCAGGTCCTCGACCCGGGCCCGGGTCTCGGGGGAGACGTCCGACCGTCCGTTGACGACCCGCGAGACCGTGGGGACGGACACCCCGGCCTCCTGGGCGATGGCGGTGATCGTCACCTTCGGCTTGGTACCGCCGTCGGGGCCCGCGCTCTCCGTAGCCATTTCCGCCTCCTCCGTTGACGGACCTCACGCCCGCCTCTAACTTTCCGGTCGCACCCTCGGAACCTTGCAGAAGTCTTCCGGAAAACCGGATCAGACGTGAAGAGAAGAGAGGGACACTCCCATGAAGCTCCAGCTCCTGAGCTTACGCAGAGCCCACGCCACCGCACTGGCGGCGGTTTCCGCGGCGCTCGCCTTCGGCCTCGCCGCCCCGGCCCATGCCCGGGCCGAAGCCCACACCGGCGCCCACGCCGCCAACCCCACGCTGCGCGAAGTCGCCGCCCGCACCGGCCGCTTCGTCGGCACGGCAGTCAACGACGGACGGCTCGGCGACGGCACCTACGCGAACATCGCCAAGAGCGAGTTCTCCAGCGTGACCGCCGAGAACGCCATGAAGTGGGGTTCGGTCGAGCCGAACCGCGGCCAGTTCAACTGGGCCGCCGCCGACCGCCTCGTCTCGTTCGCCCAGGCCAACAACCAGAAGGTGTACGGCCACACCCTGGTCTGGCACAGCCAGATGCCGGGCTGGCTGGAGAACGGCTCGTTCTCCAGCACCGAGCTGCGCACCATCATGACCAACCACGTCACCACCCAGGTCACCCGCTACAAGGGCAAGGTCCAGCGCTGGGACGTGGTCAACGAGGCGTTCAACGAGAACGGCACCCTCCGCGGGTCCAAGTTCTACAACCAGCTCGGCCAGTCGTACATCGCCGACGCCTTCCGGGCCGCCCGCGCCGCCGACCCGAGCGCCAAGCTGTTCATCAACGACTACAACACCGAGGGCACGAACGCCAAGAGCGACGGACTGTACAACCTGGTCAAGTCGCTGAAGGCGCAGGGCGTGCCCATCGACGGCGTCGGCTTCCAGAGCCACCTCATCGTGGGCCAGGTCCCCTCCACGATGAAGGCGAACCTGCAACGCTTCGCCGACCTCGGCGTGGACGTCGTGCTCAGTGAGCTGGACATCCGGATGTCCACCCCCGCGGACGCCGCCAAGCTCCAGCAGCAGGCGAACGACTACAAGACGGTGGCCCGGAACTGTCTGGCGGTCGCCCGCTGCGCCGGCATCACGGTGTGGGGCTTCGGCGACCGGGACTCCTGGGTGCCGGGCACCTTCCCCGGCCAGGGCGCGGCCAACCTGTACGACACCAACTACCAGCCCAAGCCCGCCTACAACGCCTTCCGCGACGGACTCGCCGGATCCTAGGAAGGGAAGAAGGCCATGAAACCGCACCCCAGCGGGAGGCCCCGCGGCATCCGCGGGGCCGCCGCCCTGGGCCTGGCGGCCGCCGGTGCCCTCCTGGTCGGCCTCGCCGCCACCCCGAGCGGCGCGGCGGACGCCGCCGGCCCCGTCCTGCGCGACCTCGCCCAGGCCCAGGGGAAGTACTACGGCACCGCCGTCACCGCGTCCAAGCTCAACGGCACCTACGCCGACATCGCGGGCTCCCAGTTCAACTCCATCACCCCCGGCAACGAGATGAAGTGGGAGTCCGTCGAGCCGAGCCGCGGTACGTACAACTGGTCCGGCGCGGACGCCGTCGTGAACTTCGCCCAGGCGCACGACATGGAGGTACGCGGCCACACCCTGGTCTGGCACAGCCAGCTGCCGGGCTGGCTGACGGGCGGTTCCTGGACCGCCGACCAGCTGCGCACCCTCATGACCGACCACATCACCACCGAGGTCGGCCGCTACCAGGGCAAGATCACGCACTGGGACGTGGTCAACGAACCGTTCAACGAGGACGGCACCTTCCGCCAGTCGCTCTGGTACACCAAGCTCGGCCCGTCGTACATCGCGGACGCGCTGCGCGCCGCCCGCGCCGCCGACCCGGACGCGAAGCTGTACCTCAACGACTACAACACCGACGGCACCGGCGCGAAGAGCGACGGGATGTACAACCTGGTCAAGTCGCTGAAGGCGCAGGGCGTGCCGATCGACGGCGTCGGCTTCCAGGGCCACCTGATCCTCGGCCAGGTGCCGTCGACGATGAAGGCCAATCTGCAGCGCTTCGCCGACCTCGGCGTCGACGTGGCCGTCACCGAACTCGACATCCGGATGACACTCCCGGCCACCGACGCCGAGCTGGCCCAGCAGAAGGCCGACTACCGGGCGGTCACCGACGCCTGCGTGGCCGTCTCCCGCTGCCGGGGCGTCACCGTCTGGGGCTTCACCGACTCCGACTCCTGGATCCCGGACGTCTTCGACGGCCAGGGCGCCGCCACCCCGTACGACGAGGGTTACCGGCCCAAGCCCGCCTACTACGGCATCGCCGAATCCCTCGGCTGGACCGGCGACGGCGGTGACCCCGGCGACCCCGATCCCGATCCCACGACCGGCTGCACGGTCGGCTACACCGTCACCAGCCAGTGGAACACCGGCTTCACCGCGAACGTCACCGTCAAGAACACCGGATCGAGCCCGGTCAACGGCTGGCAGGTGGCCTGGGCCTACCCCTCAGGCCAGCGGGTGACGTCCGGGTGGAACGCCACCGTCACCCAGTCCGGCGCCCAGGTGACGGCCGCGAACGCCCCGTACAACGCCACGATCGGGGCCGGTGGCTCGGTGTCGTTCGGCTTCAACGGCACCTGGTCCGGCGCAACACCGCGCCCGCCGCGTTCACCCTCAACGGCGCGGCCTGCACCACGGGCTGAGCGCCCCGCTGTCCGTCTGGGCGGCCCGGACGGGACACCGCCGCGCCGCCCGGGCGATCGCGCCTGGAAAAGCGCTTGAAGAAGCGCCGAAGAAGCGCCGAAGAAGCGCCGAAGAAGCGCCGAAGAAGCGCCTGAAAAACGCGCCTGTAAGAAATCGCGGCTCCCCGCCATTCCCAGGTGAGAGAGCCAAGATGAGGAGACGGCGCGTGACCGACGCCCAACGCTTCCGGGACCTGTACGAGGAGTGTCACCCCCGTGTGCTGGCCTACGCCGCCGGCCTGGTGGGACGGCAGGTCGGTGAGGACATCACCAGCGAGACCTTCACCGTCGCCTGGCGCCGGATGCGGGACATTCCCACGCCGCCGCTGCCGTGGCTGCTCGGCGTGGCCCGCAATCTGACCCGTGAGCTGCGGCGCCGCGACGGCAGGCAGTACGCGCTGGCCGCCGAGGAGGCGCGGCGCCTCATCGCCTCGGGCGCCCGGGTCGGCGACGTGGCCGCCGATGTGACCGAACGCGCGGCGGCGCTGCAGGCGCTGGCGGGGCTGTCCGCCGCCGACCGCGAGCTGCTGACGCTGGTCGCCTGGCACGGGCTGGGCCCGAAACAGGCCGCGCGCGTCCTCGGCTGCACCACCGCCACCTTCTCGGTGCGGCTGCACCGGGCCCGGCGGCGGCTGGAACGGGCCGTGGACGCGGTCGGGTTCTCTCGCGACGCCCACCCGAAAGCAACAGTGAAGGAGTACTGACATGGCACGCATGCGGCCCGATGTCATGAAGACGCTGGCGGACGCGCGGCCCGCGGAGCTGGACCCGGACCGGCTGGCCGGTTCCGCACGCGCCCGGCACGACCTGATCACCATCCTGGCCGGTGCGCCGGAGGCGCCGGAAACCCGCCGCTCCGCCCGGCCGTTCACCCGGCGCTGGGCGCTGCCCGTCGCGGTGGCGGCGGCCGCGGCCGGGGTGGTCGTGGCGGCCCTGCCGCAGGGCCCCCAGAGTGTGGACGGCCCCCGGGCCACCGCCGGGCCCGCCACCGACGGCCCCCGGCACACCCCCGCGAACGGCCGCCTCGCGCTGCTGAACGTGGCCGCCCGGGCGGACCGCGCCGCGCATGAGGGCACGTACTGGCAGACCACCACGCGATCGGCCTGGACCGGCGTCGTCGAGCACTCCGGGCAGACCTTCGCGGTCGTCGACTCCGAGCGGGGGCAGCGGTCCGTCGGGGTGCGGCCCGGCACGGAGAGCCTGGAGATCAGGGGGCTCGACGCCGCCGTCGAACCGCGCACCGCGCGGGACCGGGAGCGCTGGCGGGCCGCCGGGCTGCCCAAGGAGGTGACGCTCGCCGCCGAGGAGGGCGGCAAGCTCGCGCTGCGGATGGAGAACCGGGGCGGGAAGCGGCCGATGGTGGACCGGACCAACCTCGGTGACGAGATCGCCGCCCTCGGAGCGCGCAATGTGACCTACGCGGACCTGCGGAAACTCCCCGGCGACGCCGCGAAGCTGAAGGAGGTGCTGGCGGATCTGTACACGGAGGACGGCGGGAGCGAGGTCAAGGACCGCACCGAGTGGATGTGGCAGCAGGCGGCCGGGCTGATCACCCTGCCGGTGAAGCCCGGGGTCCGGGCCGCCGCGTACCGCGTCATCGCGGGCCTGCCGGGCATCAGGTCGCTCGGCGAGGTGACCGACCCGCTGGGCCGCAAGGGGGCCGGCTTCGCCCTGCCCGCGGTCGAGGGGCCCGGTTACGGGGCCGTGCGGTCGGAGCTGATCGTGGACCCGGCGACCGGCGCCCTGCTGGCCGACCGGCAGACGCTGACCAAGCCGAACGCGAAGGCCGCCGAGGCGGGGCTCACGGCGGGCACGGTGGTCAACTACACCGCCATCGTGCAGGCGGAGTGGACCGACCGGCAGGTGAAGACCCCCGAGTAGTCGCTCAGGACGGCCGGTAAGAAACGCCGGGTGGCGGCCAATTCCTTCTGAGAACCCGACACCGAGCAGAAGGAGCACCACATGACCGGAACCACAGGGCGAACCGGAACGCGCCGCGGATGGCTGCGCACGACGGTCGCGGTGTGCGCGGTCGCGCTCGGCACCCTCGGCACCCCGGCGCACGCCGCGCCGGGCGCCGCCACCCCGTGGAAGCTGCTGACGCCGCTGAGCGAGACCGCCTCGCGGGAGTTCTGGGACGTCGCCTCGACCGGCGCCGGGGACGCCTGGACCGTGGGCCGGACGACGGACGGCCCCGCCGGGTCCACCCCGCTGATCAGGCACTGGAACGGCACCGCCTGGACGGACGTGCCCGCTGCCTCCACCGGTGGCAGGGCCGCGTGGCTGGAGGAGGTCGCCGCCTCCGCGCCCGACGACGCCTGGGCCGCCGGCACGCTGGACGACAACACCTCCGTCGTGCTCCAGCACTGGGACGGGAAGAAGTGGAACAAGACCGACCACCCCGCCGCGCCCGAGGGGTCGCTGGGCTTCGTCGCCGACATCGCCACCTTCGGCAAGAAGGCCGCCTGGCTGACCGGCTTCAACTGGGACCCCGACAGTGGCGCCGACACCGGTTACCTGGAGCGCTGGACCGGCTCCGCGTGGCAGAAGGTGTCGCTCCCCGCCGCACCCGGCGGCGGGGACGTGCGCCCCTCGGAGATCACCGGCACCGGACCGGACGACGTCTGGGTCACCGCCGACGCCGTCACCGGCACGGTGTCCGCACCGCTGCTGTACCACTGGAACGGCAGCGGCTGGACGGTCCGCGAGGTGCCCACCCTCAGCGCGTCGCCGACCGGCTGGACGTCCGGCCACGCGGTGGCCACCGGACGTGACTCGGTCTACCTGGTCGGCAAGACCAACGAGGACAGGCCCGCGGCCACCATGGCCACCCGCTGGACCGGCAGCCGCTGGGAGTCGCTGCCCGCGCTCCCCGTCGAGGAGGCGAACGCCGTGGGCGCGGACGGTGCCGGGCGGCTGTGGATCGCCGGCTGGACCCCGGGCGGCCCCCACTCCGTGCTGTCCCGCTGGACCGGTACCGCGTGGGTGACCGAGAAGCTGCCCGCCGGCGTCACCGGGAAGAGCGAGATGTCCTCGGTGCTCGGCATCGCGGGCGTCCCCGGGACGAAGGGCGTGTTCGCCGCGGGGACGGCCGGTTGCGCGAGCGATCCCGTCCAGTGCGGGATGCTGGTCTCACGCGACCTGCGCTGACATCACGTCACCGGCCCGCGTGGCGTAGGCCTGGACGGTTACCGTCTCGTCGTCCAGGCACCGCCCCGTCTCCAGGTCGAAGCGCTGCTTGAGCAGCGGCGAGGCCACGAACGGCCGCCCGTCCGCCGAGCCCAACAGCCCCCGGGAGAGGACGTACGCGCCGGTGAACGGATCGCGGTTGTCGATCGCGTACGGGCGGCCCGCCCGGTCCAGGAAGACCGCCACCTGGCTGCCGTCCGGCAGCAGGGCGGCCACGCCACGGCCCGGGATGAGGTCGGTGAGGTCGCAGACCGCGAACCACCGCTGGTCGATGAGGAGTTCCACGCGGAGGTCGATCCGCTCGGGCGCCATGGTCATCGGCTCGAGGTCCCTTCGAGAGTGCGTGCGGTACGGACGGGGATGGTGGGGCCGGACAGCAGCGTCAGGTCCGGCTTGACCTGGTCGCGCTCGGGGACGAAGGCGACCGTCGGGTCGGGTGATTCGGGCGCGTTGACGAAGGAGACGAACCGCCGTAGCCGCTCCGGGTCGTTGATGGTCTCGGCCCATTCGTCGCGGTAGCCCGCCACGTGGTCGGCCATCAGCGCCTCCAGTTCGGCGCACAGCCCCAGCGAGTCGTGGACCACCACGTCCCGTACGTGGTCCAGGCCGCCCTCGATGCGCTCCAGCCAGGCCGAGGTGCGCTCCAGCCGGTCGGCGGTGCGGATGTAGAACATCAGGAAGCGGTCGATGAGCCGGATCAGCTCCTCGTCGTTCAGGTCCTGGGCGAGCAGATCGGCGTGGCGGGGTTCGGCGCCGCCGTTGCCGCCGACGTACAGGTTCCAGCCGGCCGCGGTGGCGATGACACCGAAGTCCTTGCCGCGCGCCTCGGCGCATTCGCGGGCGCAGCCGGAGACGGCCGACTTCAGCTTGTGCGGGGAGCGCAGGCCCCGGTAGCGCAGCTCCAGGTCGATGGCCATGCGCACCGAGTCCTGGACGCCGTAGCGGCACCAGGTCTGGCCCACGCAGGACTTCACGGTGCGCAGCGCCTTGCCGTACGCGTGGCCCGACTCGAACCCGGCGTCCACCAGCTTGGCCCAGATCACCGGGAGCTGGTCCACCCGGGCGCCGAACAGGTCGATCCGCTGACCGCCGGTGATCTTCGTGTAGAGGCCGAAGTCCCGGGCGATCTCGCCGATCACGATCAGCTTCTCGGGGGTGATCTCACCGCCGGGGATGCGCGGCACGATCGAATACGACCCGTTGCGCTGGAGGTTGGCCAGGAAGTGGTCGTTGGTGTCCTGGAGCGCGGCCTGCTCGCCGTCCAGGACGTAGCCGCTGGTGCCCAGCGTCGGGGCGAGGGAGGCGATGATCGAGCCGACGGCCGGTTTGCACACCTCGCAGCCGTCGCCGTTGCGCGCCTCCTCGCGGCCGTGGCCCTCCAGCAGCCGCGCGTAGGTGGTGATGCGCAGGGTGCGGACGATCTCGTACAGCTCGGCGCGGGTGTACGCGAAGCAGCCGCACAGCCCCTTGTCGACGCTGATCCCGCTCGCCTCCAGCTCGTCGTTGACGAGCGTGGTGAGCGTCTTGACGCAGCTCCCGCAGCCGGTGCCCGCCTTGGTGCACTTCTTCACCTCGGGCACGGTGGCGCACTCGTGATCGGTGACCGCCGACCGGATCGTGCCCTTGGTGACGTTGTGGCAGCTGCAGATGACCGCGTCGTCCGGCAGCGCGGACGGGCCGAGCGCGGCGGGCGCGCCCAGCCCGGCGGGCAGCACCAGCTGCTCGGGGGCGACGGGCGGCACGGAACCGGTCAGCGGCCGCAGCATGCCGTACGACTCGGCGTCGCCGACCAGCACCCCGCCGAGCAGTTCACCGCCCGCGCCGATCACCAGCTTCTTGTAGACGCCCGCGCGGGCGTCGGAGTAGACGACGTCGAGACAGCCGTCGGCGGTGCCGTGGGCGTCGCCGAAGGACGCCACGTCCACGCCGAGCAGCTTGAGCTTGGTGGAGGTGTCGGCGCCGGTGAAGCCCTCGCAGTCCACCGCGGCCAGGTCGTCGGCGACGGTCTGCGCCATCTCGTACCCGGGCGCGACCAGCCCGTACACCCGCCCGTCGGCGGTCAGCGCGCATTCGCCGATCGCGTACACCGCCGGGTCGCTGGTGCGGCACCGCTCGTCGACGGTGATGCCGCCGCGCTCGCCGACGTCCAGCCCGCAGTCCCGGGCCAGCTGGTCGCGCGGGCGCACCCCGGCCGAGAAGATCACCAGGTCGGTGTCGATGGACGAGCCGTCCGAGAGCGCCATGGCGGTCACCGCGCCGCTCGCGTCGGCGGTGATCTCCTTTCCGCCGACGCCGGTGTGCACGATCAGCCCCATGTCCTCGACGGTGCGGCGCAGCGCGGCGCCGCCGCCCTCGTCCACCTGGAGCGCCATCAGCCGCGCGTTGAACTCCACGATGTGCGTGGTCAGCCCGAGCCCCTTGAGCGCGCCCGCCGCCTCCAGGCCGAGCAGCCCGCCGCCGACCACGGTGCCGGTCGCCCGGTCCTTGGCGTACTCCTCGATCGCGAGCAGGTCCTCGACCGTGCGGTAGACGAAGCAGCCCGTGCTGTCCTTGCCGGGCACCGGCGGCACGAACGGGTACGAGCCGGTGGCCAGCACGAGCGTGTCGTACGTGACGGTGAGCCCGGAGCGCGCGGTGACCGTGCGCGCCGCCCGGTCGATGGCCTCGGCCGGGTCGCCCAGGTGCAGCTCGATGCCGTGCCGCTCCATGAAGCCGTCCTCGACCATGGACAGATCGTCCGCGGTCCGGCCGGAGAAGTACGAGGTGAGCTGCACCCGGTCGTACGCGGGCCGGGGCTCCTCGCACAGCACCACGACCCGGGCGCGGCTCGTCACACCCCGGTCGGCCAGGGCCTCCAGGAAGCGCTGGCCGACCATGCCGTGCCCGACGAGCACGATCGTGGGGGTGGCAGTCTCGGACTTCGGTGCGCTCTTCGTCATGCCAGGAAGCGTGCGGGAGCGCTGTTTCCCGACCGCATCATCATCGTTTCCCGGACGCAACGCTGCCCTCAGCGCGCGGCCTCAGCCGTTGTGAGCCCTATCGGAGCGTGATCGGCAGCTTCTGCGGGCTGTTGCCGACGAAGCTCCGGTGCGGCACGAGCTGATCGTCCGGGACCGCCAGGTCGAGGCCGGGGAAGCGGGTGAAGAGCCCTTCGAGGGCGATCACGGCCTCCATCCGGGCCAGCGGGGCGCCCAGGCAGAAGTGGGCGCCGTGGCCGAAGGACAGATGGCGCGCCGCCCGGGTCACGACGAAGCGGTCCGCGTCCGGCCCGTACTCCCGCTCGTCGCGCCCGGCGGAGGTGTACGAGGCGAGCACGGGCGTGCCCTTCGGGATCACCGCGTCGCCGACGGGCAGGTCCCGGGTGGGGTAGCGGAACGGGAAGTGGCTCACCGGGCTGTCGTACCGCAGCGTCTCCTCGACCACGTCGTCCCAGGTCGCGGCCCCGGAGCGGACCAGCTCCAGCTGGTCGCGGTGGTTGCACAGCGCCCGTACGGCGTTGGTGATCAGGTTGAGGGTGGTCTCGTGCCCGGCGATGATCGTCAGGATCAGGGTGCCGATCAGCTCCTCCTCGCTGAGCCGGTCCCCGTCCTCCGCGCGCGTCGCGATGAGCGCGCTGGTCAGGTCGTCGCCCGGGTCCTTCATCCGGGCCGCGGCCACCTGGCCGAGGATGGCCACCATCTCGCGGTTGGCCTCCGGGACCCGCTCGGGCGCGGTGGCGGTGGAGACGATCTCGTTGGACAGCTCGTGCAGCCGGTCCTGGTACGCCTCGTCGACGCCCAGGAGCCGGGAGATCACGCTCATCGGCAGCGGCAGCGCGAAGTGGCGGCGCAGGTCCGCCACCCCGTCCGGGTCCGCGGCGGCGGCCTCGGCCAGCCGGTCCAGCAGCGTGCCGGTCAGCTCGTGGACGACCGGGCGCAGCGCCTCCATCCGGCGCGGGGTGAACGCCCGGGTCACCAGGGACCGCAGCCGCTTGTGGTCGTCGCCGTCGGCGGTGGTCATGCCCCGTACGGTGGCGAAGGTCAGCATCGGCCAGCCGGCCGGGATCCCACCGTCTCGCAGGGCGGCGAAGTGGCAGGCGTTCTTGGCCACGTCGGGGTGGGTGAGGAAGGACTTCAGCTCCTCGTGCCGGGTGACGGCGTACGCCGGTACGTCACCGGGCAGCAGGACCGGCACCGCGGCCCCGCGTGCGCGTAACCCGGTGTTGACCGCGTGCTGGTCGTCGGGGTGCATCCGGTGCGGCGCGGGGCCGTCATGGGGCACGGGGCAGCGGCCGTCGGTCATCTGCGGTCTCCTGGAGGCGAGTCGGGCGCATGAGGTGCCGGGGAGGGGGCCGGGGCGTCGGCGGCGAGCTGCGGCGCGGAGAACCGAACGGGCAGCTTGGCCAGCCCCTTGGACCAGGGCGAGGTGATCCACGGAAGCTGCTCCTCCGGCACCGCGATCTCCAGATCGGGCAGCCGGTGGCGGAGCGTGTCCACGGCGGTACGGGTGATCAGCCGGGCCGGGTCCTGCGCCGGGCAGGTGTGCGGGCCCGCGCCGAACGCGAGGTGCGAGCGGTTGCCGACCACCGGGCGGCCGTCCTCCGGCAGCACCTCCGGATCGGCGTTCGCCCCGGCCAGCCCCAGGATCAGCATGTCCCCGGCGCGGATGTCCTGGCCGGCCAGGCGCAGATCGCGGGTGGCGTAGCGGCCGGGGAAGTTCTGGGTCGGCGGCTGGCGCCACAGCACCAGGTCCAGCGCGTCGTCCACGGTGAGATGGCCGCGGGCCAGCGAGGAGCGGAACGCGGGGTCGGTGAGCAGGATCTGTGTGGTGGAGGCGATCCAGTTCACAGTGGTGTTGTTACCCGCGACGATGATCACCACCAGGTTGTGCAGCACTTCCTCGTCGCTCAGCCCGACCGGGTGCTCCAGCAGCCAGGAGGTGAGGTCCGCGCCCGGCCGCTGCTTCTTCCAGGCGATCAGCTCCAGCAGGATGCGGCCCATCCGCTTGTTGGCGCCGGTGGCGGCCACGGTCGGGGCGACGATCGTCGTCAGCGTCTCGACCAGCCGCGGTCCGCTCTCCTCGTCGAGCCCCAGCAGCTCGGTGACCACCTGCAGCGGCAGGACGCGCGCGTACTGCTCCACCAGGTCGGCCCGGTGCCGATCGGCGAACCCGGCGACCAGCCGCTCCGCGGTGGCCCGCACCGTACGGATCAGCTCGTGCCCGTTCACCCGGCCCAGCGCGTCGGCCACCGCCGAACGCATCCGGCGGTGCTGCACACCGTCCGCGAACAGCAGCGCGGGCCGCCAGCCCACCAGCGGCATCAGCGGCGAATCGGCCGGCACCCGGCCGTCGCGCAGCGGGGTCCAGCGGCGCGGATCGTGCGAGAAGTACTGCTCGTCACGGGTGAGATGGAGCAGCTCGCGGTGGCCGATGACGAGCCACGCCTCGATCCCGGGCGCGATCTCGACCGGCACCACATTGCCGTGGTCGCGGCGCATCCGCTCGTAACTCTCGGTCAGCGGCCCGTCCAGCGCCGACCCGTGCAGCGGCACCCGCTGCATCGCCGTACCGGCCGCGCCCGCCGCCGTCATGTCGCCTCCGTGACGGACTCGATGAGATGGCTCACCAGCGAGATCAGCGCCTTGACCGACGACCTGTGCTCGCGCGCGTCACAGATGACCAGCGGGGTGTGGGGGAGCAGATCGAGCGCCGAGCGCAGATCGTCCTCGCTGTGCAGCACGCTGTCCGGGAAGGAGTTGACGGCCACCGAGAACGGAACGTCCAGGTCCTCCAGGTGGCCGATGGCGTCGAAGGACGCCTCCAGATCGCGGGTGTCGACCAGCGCGAGCGCGCCCAGGGCACCACGCGCCAGGTCCTTCCACGCGGGCAGGAAACGCTGCTGGCCGGGGGTACCGAAGAGATACAGGACCAACTCGCCGCCCAGCGTGATCCGCCCGAAGTCCAGGGCGACGGTGGTGGTGGACTTCGTCGGCCGCACCGGCGTGTCCAGCCGGGCGCCCGCCCGGCTCATGGTCGCCTCGGTGGACAGCGGCTTGATCTCCGAGACCGTGCCGATCAGCGTGGTCTTGCCGACCCCCATCGGCCCGACGACGAGGATCTTCGCCGCGCCGGACACGCTGGGCTGCACGTACATGACCGTCGCGTCGTCCATGCCGTCCATGCCGTCCATGCCGTCCACGGAGGCCGCACTGTCCGTGCCGTTCATGCCGTGGGTGTCATCCATGTCGTCGTCCACGCCGTTCGCGCCCTCCACGCCGTTCGCACCGTCCGTGCGGCCGGTGTCGGGCATCGAGATCTCAGAGCTTGCTTTCAAGCCCATCGAGCACCTTCCTCAGCAAGTCCATATCGGCGCGCTCGGCCACCCGGATGGGCGGGCGCGCCACGATGTGCCCCCAGTCGATGAGATCGGCGAGCAGCACCTGCACCACGGCCGGTGGCTGACCGAGGTGAGCGGCGACCTCCGCCACCGACAGCAGCCCCTGACAGCGGCGGACGATCCGCCGGTACTCGGGCTGAAGGGTCGGGGGCAGGGCGCTTCCGGAGGCCTGCACCAGCGTCTCCAGCGGCAGAGCATCCCGTGAGGAACCCGCACGCCCGCGTGTGATCACGTACGGGCGCACCGCGGCGGTGGTTCGTTCCTCCCCGGGCTCGGTCATGGCGCGCTGGTCTGCTCCCGTGGCCGGCTGCTCAGATGGGCGCCGATTCTCGCCACCAGCACCTGCATCTGCTGGGCCACCAGGCCGACATCCGCCTCCGTGCCGGTGGCCACTCCCAACGAGGCGCCCTGACCGGCCGAGGTGAACAGTACGAAGCCGCCGTCCGACTCGATCATCAGCTGTCTCACCCCCGCCTCCTCGCCGAAGAGCAGCGACACCGTGGACTGGCTGGTCACCGTCAGCGCCGCGCAGGCCGCGGCCAGCGACTCGGCCTCGGCGACGCCCAGTTCGGAGACCTCTCCCGTCAGTCCCTCGGCGGAGCCGTGCCCCATGCGCAGACCGTCCTCCGAGACGACGACGGCGTGCCGCACCCCCGGAATCCGGGTCAAAGGACGCAGCATCCATCCAACGTCGGGCAGCCTGGATATGGTTCCGGCCACTACCGGCCTCCTTCTCGGTCTTCGTGATTTTCTCGGTCCCCGTCCCCGTCCCCGTCCCGGTCCCGGCCCCGGTCGTGATCGGGAACGCGCACCCGATCGGCGTCCGCGGCCTCGGCCCGCCCGCGGCGGGTGCCGGACACCACGCTCGCGATCGAGGCCCGGGCGGCCTCGGGGGTCCACGGGCCGGCGTCCGCGACGGCTTGCCGGACGTCATCGGCGCCCGGGGCGGCCGTACGCGGGGGCGCGGGCGGGGTCGTACGCGGGGTCGTACGGCGCCGGTTGCGGCGCTGCGGAAGGCCGCCGCCGCCCGCCGTGGCCGCCGGGTCCGCGTCGGCGGGCGCCGCCATCACCGGCTCGATGACCACCGGCTCGGCGTCCGTCTCCGGGGCGCTGTCCACCGGCTCGGTCAGCAGCCGGTGCGGTACGAAGACCACGACCCGGGTCCCGCCGTACGCCGAGGCGGTCGACAGCTCGACGCCGAAGCCCAGCTCCCGCGACCAGCGCCCCACACAGGCGAGCCCCAGCCGTGGGACCGCTCCCAGCTGGGCCAGATCCAGTCCCTCGCGCAGCTGTCCGGTGGCCTGTTCCAGGACGTCCGGCGGCATGCCGAGCCCCGCGTCGTCGATCTCGATGACCGCGCCCGCCGCCACCTCCCGGACGGAGACGGCCACCTGGGTGCGGGACGGGGAGAACACCGTCGCGTTCTCGAGCAGTTCGGCGACCGCGTGCATCAGTCCTTCGACGGCCGGTGCCACCGCGTACAGCGTCTGCCCGCCGTGCACCTCCACCCGCCCGAACTCCACGATCCGCGACTGGGCGCCGCGCACGCAGTCGAAGAGCGTCACCGGCCGGGTCTCCCGCCGGGCGGGCCAGATCCCGCACATCACCAGCAGGGTCTGCGCCTTGCGGGTCATCTGCGCGGCGGCGTGGTCGGCCTTCATCACCTCGGCCATCAGCCGCGCGTCGGCCACGTGCTGCTCCAGGCCGTCGAGCACCTGCTGCTGCACGGTCGACATGGCGTGCATGTTCCGGGCCACGGACTCGAACGACGCCTGGACGGAGTCGCGCAGCATCCGCTCCCGGCGGGCCGCCTCGTCCAGCTCCGCCCGTACGGCCGCCAGCCGGGCGATCTCCTCGGCGCGCTCGGCGGCGCGCGCCCGCTCCCGCTCGGCGGTCGCGCGTTCCTGCTCGGCGACGGCCCGTTCCCGCTCCGTCGCCGCCCGGGCCCGGGCGAGGGCTCCGCGCAGTCCGGAGACCCACATCAGCCCCAGGAGCGACACCAGCACCACAACGACGGACAAGGCCACGATGACGGCCACCGTCCCCGATAGCACCTAGGACACCTCCATCCGGGACACGGCCATGAACCGGGCAGATACTACTCATCAACTGATCAGTTGCGTCTGGTAGTTGCCAAACTCTCACCCGTGACGGATCACGCCTTCACAGCGGCCCGAACATGCGGTAAACGCGGCGCCATCGGACCTCCCGGACAGCCCTCCCGCCGGACCCGCCGGACGCGGCTCATAGGCTCCTGACCATGCCTGACATACCGCTGATGACGTTGCTCCTGCTCTGTCTGGCCGCCGGGGCGGCCGGCTGGATCGACGCCGTGGTGGGAGGCGGGGGACTGCTGCTGCTCCCCGCCCTGCTGGTCGGGCTGCCGGGCTTCCAGCCCACGTACATCCTCGGCACCAACAAGGCGATCGCCATCTGCGGCACGGCGGGCGCCGCCGTCACGTACACCCGCAAGGCCCCGGTGGACGTCCGGATCGCCGTACGCATCGGTGTCGCGGCCGCCCTCGGCTCCCTGGCCGGTGCCTCCCTCGCCTCCGGCATCGACGGCGCCGTCCTGCGCCCGCTCATCATGGTCGTCCTGCTGGCGGTTCTCGCGTTCGTCCTCCTCCGCCCCGCGTTCGGCACCGCCCCCGCCCTCACCGGCCCGCTGTCCCGCCACCGCGTGCTCGCCGCGGTGCTGGGCGTGGGCCTCGGCATCGGCTTCTACGACGGCCTGATCGGCCCGGGCACCGGCACCTTCCTGGTCATCGCCCTGGCCGCGACGCTGGGGACGGACCTGGTGACGTCCTCGGCCACCGCGAAGGTCGTCAACGTCTGCACGAACGTGGGCGCCCTGGTCACCTTCGGCTCCCAGGGCACGGTGCTGTGGCGCCTGGCCGCGCTCCTGGCCTGTTTCAACCTGGCGGGCGGCATGGTGGGCGCGCGCATGGCCCTGAAGCGGGGCAGCGGCTTCGTCCGCGGCATCCTGGTGCTGGTCGTGGTCTCCCTGGTGGTCAAGCTGGGCTACGACCAGTGGCTGTCCTGAACCGGGACCGGTGACTTCGGGCGGTTGGCGGTGACCAGCCAGGCAGGGGTGCGCAGTCGCACCGCGCGGTCCTCCTCGTGGGGGCGGAGAAGGTCCGTGAGCGCCTGGTGGGCGCGGTCCCGGGTCTCCGGTCCGGCCTGGCTGGTCAGATGGCGCCCCGGGCCGGAGGCCAGCAGGAAGGCGGCCGCGTCGGCTGCGTCCCGCCCCCACGTCCCGTAGGCGTCCACGCGCACGGCCTCGATGTGCTCGAAGCCGGCGGCGGACAGGATCGCGCCGGTGCGGTCCGGGTCCGCCAGGGCGAACATTCCCGGGCTTCCCGGTGCGCCGAACTCTCCGACGGGCAGGATGCCGCGCAGTGCCGCGATGGCCTGGAGCCAGTCGTTGCCTTCGGCCCCGGCCGCGCAGATGTACGCCGCGCGGCCGCCGGGCCGTAAGGCGCGCCGGATGTTGGTGAACGCGGCGACGGGGTCGGCGAAGAACATCACCCCGAAGCGGCTGATGGCGACGTCGAACGCTCCTGGCTCGAAGGCGTAGGTCTGGGCGTCTCCTTGTTCGAAGAACACGCCGGGGACGTCTTCGCGCCGCGCGGTCTCGCGGGCGCACGCCAGCATGGGTGCCGACAGATCCAGGCCCAGAGCCTGGCCGTTGCGGGCTCGGCGTGCGGCCTGGCGGGTGGTGCGCCCGGTCCCGCAGCCGATGTCCAGGACGCGGTCGTGCTCCCGGATCGCGGCGGCGGCGAGCAGGGGTTCGTTGAAGCCGTCGTTCACGGCGTCCCACCGATCCTGGTTCTGGGCCCAGTGTTCGCCCTCGTACCCGTTCCAGGCCTGAGCCTGGTCGGCGTTGACGATGTGTCGCATGTTCGGGGCCTCCTGCGGGACGTGGTGCTTCGCCTTAGTATGGGCGCTTGCCCATACTGTATGGGCAAGCGCCCATACCGGCGATCGGTTATGCGCCGGAGCGGGCCGCGATGCCGTACGCCCCATCCCTGGAGAGGCCCATGTCCCCGCGTGGAGTAGCGATCCCCGACCTTCGCGAGCGGCTGTTCGACGCCGCGGAGCGGGTCCTGGCCCGCGAGGGCCCGGCCGCTCTGACCAGCAGAGCCATCACCGGCGAGGCGGGCTGCGCCAAGGGGCTGCTGCACGCGCATTTCGACGGCCTGGACGAGTTCGCCGCCGAGCTGGTCCTGGATCGGTTCGCCCGCACCGCACGACAGGCCGGTGGGCTCCCCGCGCGAGCGGGCCAGGCCACCGTGGCGGACAACCTCGTCACGGTCGCGCTCGCACTCCTGAACTCCCTGGGCCCGGCCGTCGTCGGCCTGGCCATGAGCCGCCCCGCCGCCTCCCTCCGGATTCGCCGGGCCCTGGAGGCCGGCGCACCGGGCTTCACCGCGATCCAGAACGCGATCACCACGTACCTGGACGCCGAACGGCGGCTCGGACGCCTCCCGGACGGCACCGACACCGCCTCGGTCGCCCTCGCCCTCGTCGGAACCGTCCACCATCTCCTCATGACCAGCTGGGCAGGCGGGCCGGACCCCCGTGAACAGACCGAGCGACTGGTCGCCCTGCTCATCGGCGCCACCCCCGGCGCCGCACCGGCCTCTCCGGCCGCGCCGCACCGGTGAGGAGATCTCAGTCGAGCGCCAGGTACTCGGCTGAAGGCTCGGCCAGCTCGGGGCGCTCCACCGGGTACCGATGCCCGTGGAGCGTCAGCATCGCCCAGTGCCAGGCCTCGTCGTGGAAGACGAGCCCGCGACAGGGCTCGTCGCGTGGCTCGTAGGGGTAATGCCCCCGGGCGGCCTCCCAGGCCTGAGCCCGTGCGAGGCCGCCGTACCGGCGCATGACCCACGCGTAGCGGCGCCGCTCGTCGTGCAGATACGCGACGTACTCCTCCTCGCTCCAGGTCATGGGGCGACTTCAGCCATCGGTGGGTGACCGGCCGGATGTCGCCGGAGGGAACACCGCGCGGGCGAGGAGGGTTCACGAGGCATGTCTGTCATCCACAAAACAACCATGCGCCCCACCAAGCTGGAGCTGCTGACGCCCTGGCTTCCCCGCCAGCCGTGGTACGTCGGGGCGGGCCGCGAGCCGGAGCTTTCCAGGGTCGGGGGCTTCCGGCTCGATGACCCGCAGGGCGCGGTGGGGATCGAGTTCATGGTGGTCAGGGACGACTCCGGGGACCGCCCCGTCTGGTATCACCTGCCGCTCAGCTACCGCGCCGCCCCGCTCGGCGGGGCCGAACAGGCCCTGATCGGCACGTCGGAGCACGGGGTGCTGGGGCGGCGGTGGGTGTACGACGGGACCCATGACCCGGTCCTCGTCGCCCAGCTGTTCGCCCTCCTCCAGGGCCGCGCCGAGCCGCAGATGCAGAGCGTGTCCGACACCCCCGACCCGTCCGTCACCGTCCAGGCGGCCGACGTTCCGGACGCGGTGGGCGCCGCGTCCGTCACCAACGGGCCGGACGGCACCCGCCTCGCGGTGGCGGAGGGGCGGCTGACCCTCGACGTGACGCGCGTCCTCGAACCGGCCGGGCAGGCGCCCGAGGCTCAGGGCCATGTCACCGCCGCCTGGCAGCTGCCCGACGGCGGCGAGGGCCGGGGCGTGTTCGCCGTCCTCACTTGAGCGCGGCGGTGAACGGGCCGCCGGTGCCGAACGCCGCGTCGGCGAAGCGTTCGCCGATGCGGCGGTGGGCGGCCGCGTCCGGGTGCAGCTGGTCGGGCAGCGGCAGCTCGGCGAAGTCGGCCTCGCCGTAGAGGTCGCGTCCGTCGAGGTAGTGCAGATGCGGATCGTCGGCGGCCCGCTGCCGCACGATGCGGGCCAGTTCGTCCCGTACGACGGTGAGCGTCAGCTTCCCGGCCGCCCGCTCCGCGGGGTCGCCCGCGGCCCGGAACTGGAGCCTCCCCTCGCTGAGCCGGGAGAAGTCCGGGAGGCTCGGGCCGGGGGTGTCCTCGTGGATGGGGCAGTACGTGGGGGAGACGACCAGCAGCGGCGTGGCCGGATGCCCCTCGCGGAGGGTGTCGAGGAAGCCGTGCACCGCCGGGCCGAAGGCGCGCAGCCGCATCAGATCGGCGTTGACCAGATTGAGGCCGATCTTGACGCTGATCAGATCCGCCGGAGTGTCCCGCATCGCGCGGGCGGTGAACGGGTCCAGCAGGGCGCTGCCGCCCAGTCCGAGGTTGATCAGCTCCACGCCGCCGAGCGAGGCGGCCAGCGCGGGCCAGGTCGTGCTGGGGCTCTCGGCGTCGGAGCCATGGCTGAGGGAACTGCCGTGGTGCAGCCACACCTTGCGGCCCCCGTCCGGCACGGCCTCGACGGCCGCGTCGGTGCGCAGGGCGACCAGCTCGGTGATCTCGTTGTACGGCAGCCAGATCTCGACGTCCTTCAGGCGGTCGGGCAGCCCGGAGAACCGTACGGTGCCGACCGGACCCGGTGTGGTCTCCACCGAGCCGGTGGTCATGTCCGCCGTCCGGACGTTGCCGCCGGTCACACTGGCCCGCCCCGCCAGGCGGCCGTCGATGCGCAGGTCGTACACGCCGTCGGGGCGGGGCGGAGCACCCCGGTAGGCCATCTTGGTGCGGAGCGCGTCCAGCTCGACGGCGGTGGCCCGGGTACGGAACACCAGCCGTACGCCGGAGGGTTGAGCCTCCGCCATGGCCAACTGCCCATCGGCGCACTGCGCGCGGGCCCGGGCGGGCAGCCGGTGCGGCAGCAGCCCGTGCGCGGTGCGCTCCAGATCGAGGGCGCCGCACAGGAGTTCAGGGGTGATGGGGGTGGTCAGCTCGGTCTGTCGTCGTTTGGGCATAAGTGATTATGGATTTGCCTAATGGTTTTAGGCAAATCCAGGATCGGTGTGGTCAACCTCAAATCTCCCTCTGAACGGGCGCGATCACGGTTCGTCACCTCATCGCCCGGACAAAACTGACGACAAGGAATCAGTTGGGGTGGAAGGGGGCATTCCGATGAGGCTCATTTTCCGGCGCACCACCGATCCCGCACCGCGGACGCCGGATCTCTACGACCTCGCCTATCTGACCGGTGGGCCGCAGCGCGCGGTGGAAGCCGCCCTCGTCGCGCTGCACGAGCGCGGCGCCGTGCGGATCCGCGCATCCCGCGTGCGTACCGTCGACGCGGCGGACGCCCACCCCCACACCCACCCCGTCGAGCGCGCGGTCCTCGCCCTGTGCCGACGCCGCTCCCGCAGCGTGCGCTCCCTGCTCGGCGCCATGGAGGCCGGGCCCGAAGTGGAGGAGATCGAGCGCCGCATGATCTCCTCCGGCCTGATCACCCCCTGGCGCTACCGCCTCACTCGCGCGGGCAGGCGGTGTCTGGAGGCGGCCGAGCGGAGCGGGTCGTATCCCGCGTACGTCTTCGAGGGCCCCGCCGCGCTGCCGGACGGCGCGCTGCGGCGCAACGTCAGCGAGGAGCTGACGCCGACGCCCGGCCTCGGCCACCGTCTGATCCGCCTGGGCGAAACCCTCGACGACCGGGAGCCGGGCCACGACCACGACACCGGCGGCGGCCACCACTCCTGCGGTGGCGGCGGGGGCGGCGGTGGTGACTGACGTAGGGAGGGGTGCTCAGGTCCTCGGGGGAGACGCCCTGACATGATCGAGGCGTGAAGGCCACGGGGAAACGATGGACGCATCTCGCCCTGTATCTGGGGCTGGTGTGGGCGGCCGGGGCACTGGTGGTGCCGCGCACCTACCGCATCGGCTTCGGTCACGGGCTCGGACTCGACGTCGACCGGTTGCCGGCGGTCGCGATCGGCGCGGCCGCCATGGTCAGCGTGCTCGCGGTCGGCGTGGCGCCGGTGGGCCATGTGGTGCGGCCGTGCCGCACGGCGGGCGGACGGCTCGGCTGGGCCATGACGGTGTTCCTCGGCGGCACGGTCGGGCTCGCGGCGGGCATCGGGGCCTGGCGCTCCGGTGCGCTGCACGTGGGCGGGCCCGCACAGCGCGCCGCGCTGTGCGGGGTGCCGTACGCGCTGGTGGCGGCGCTGTTCATCGCGGGGGTCACGGTGCGCCTGATCTCCGGAGTGGCGGTGCTCGGGGTGGTGGCGTACGGCACGGCCGTCACCCACAAGTCCCAGCAGGAGAGGGAGATGCGGGGCCTGATGTCCGGCACCTCGCTGGCCCGCCAGGAGCTGCTGCTGCCCGACGCGCCCGCCGGATACCGCGTGGACGAGGGCAACGGCAATCTGACGGTCGACGGCTTCCGGGTCCACTACCTCCCGTACGTCCCGAGCGCGGCCGACGTGGCGTTCATGGTGACCCGCGACAGCGGGCGGGGCGGCGACGGCATCACCGAGATGACCCGGCACCTCGGCGGCGGGGGCGTCGAGATGGTGCTGTCGGCGCACCGCGACGGGATGCTGCTCACGGTGACCGCGTACGGCACGAGCGGCCCGGCCGACCGGGACGAGCTGCGCCGCATGCTGCGCACCGCGCGCCCGGCGAGCGACGCCGAAGTGCTGCGCGCCCTGCGGCGCCCCGCCGCCTGACCGGCGGCACCCTCACAGCCAGCGCAGCGCGGCCTCCGCGCTGTCGCCGGGGTTGGTGTTGAACGCGATCGCCGCCTGGGGCGCGTGCTGCCGCACCAGGTTCACGACCTTCTCGAACAGCGTCACGAGCTGCGCCGGCTTACGGATGCCGCCTCCGATCACGACGACGTCCCAGGGGCGTTCGGCCAGCGCGCCGGCGAGCGTGGACTCGGTGGACTCGTCGAGCGGGACGAGCGCCGTGGCGGTGTCGACGCCGCGCTCGCGCAGGCGGGCCATGTCGGTGTCGATGAGGGAGGAAACGGCGGCCGCGTCCGCGCCGGGCGCCAGCCGCGGATCGAGGCCCACAAGGAGAACGGAAGACATGCCGCGATAGTAACTCCCTTACGTATAAGTCCGGTTGCTTCCACAAGGCTCCCCCTGGCCGTCGTCCTCGGCGGCGGTCAGACGGAGCAGGAGCGCCGCGGGGGTGTGGGGGAGCGCGACGGTGAGTTCGGCGCGGTCCGGGGACCACGTCGTACCCGAAGCGGCGGCCGGGTGGAGGTGGTCGATACGCAGCGCACGGCCCGCCAAGTGGGGCAGTGGCAGGGCCCGTTCGGGCGCCTGGCCGCCCCGGCGCCAGAGGGCCACGTACGTCCGTCCGGACCGGTCGCCACCGGTGCGCAGCCCCAGCGCCACCCACGCGTCCTCCCAGCCCGGCAGCCCCAGCGGCCAGAAGGGGACGGCCGAGGGCAGGTCGGGGCGGATCTGCCGGTACGCCGCGAGGGCGTCGCGTACGAGGTCCAGTTGGGCCGGTGCCATCCGGTCGAGGTGGCCCGAGAGGTGGACCCGGCCCAGCAGCGCACCGGTCAGGGTGAAGCGGATCTCGTCGTCGGTGAAACCGGGCTGCGGGTACGCCCACACCGCGCCCTGCTCCGGCGGCACCGCGGTCGGCGCGGCGGCGGCGATGGGCGGGTAGCGGAGCGGGTCCTGCTGGTCGCTGGTGGACTGGAGCTGGGTGAGGGCGAGCGAGGAGCCGTCCATGCGCATGCCGCCCGAGGCGCAGTTCTCGATGACGAGTGCGGGGTGGCGGTCGAGCACGGCGGCCAGCCAGCTCTGGTGGGCGCGGGCGTGGGCGAGCAGGCCGGCGCCGGGGGCGGCGTGGCCGTGTTCCGGATCCCAGTCCGTGCCCGGGGCAATGCTGATGTTGTAGTCGAGCTTGAGGTAGCCGACGCCCCAGTCGCCGACGATGCGGTCGATGGCCGTGTCGAGGTGGCGGCGGGCGGCGGGGTGGCGCAGGTCGAGGTGGTGGCGGCCGTCTTCGGTGAGGCGTACGCCGTCGCGCTGGAAGAAGGCGTCGTCCGGCAGCTCGGCGGCCACCGGACTGCGGACGCCGACGACTTCGGGCTCCAGCCACAGCCCGGGGACCATGCCGAGGGAGCGGATGCGGTCGAGGACGGCCTGAAGCCCGCCGGGGAAGCGGCGGGTGGAGGGCTGCCAGGCGCCGACGCCGTCCCACCAGGCGCCGGTGTCGTCGTACCAGCCCGCGTCGATGCAGAAGTACTCGGCCCCGGCCCGGGCGGCGGCGTCGATCAGGGGCAGCAGCCGCTCGGTGGTGGGGTCGCCCATCAGGGTGTTCATGTAGTCGTTGAACACGACGGGCAGGGCGGAGTGGTCGGGATGCGGGCGCCGGACGGCCCGGCGGTACGCGGTGAGGTGGGCCATCGCCGCGTCGAAACCGCCCCGGCCGGCGAGCGCGAGGGCAGCGGGGACGGTGGTGAACGACGCGCCGGGTTCGAGCCGCATCCGCCACTGGTGCTCGGCGTCGGTCGGGCCGCCGAGCGCCACGTACGTCCCGTGGGCCCGCTCCCCGGTCTCCCACCGCCACCCCACCGGCGACTCGATCTGCCAGAGCCAGGCCCGGCCGGTGGCGCGCTCGGTCAGGGCGCCCATCGGCAGATGGCCATCGGTGGGCCAGCTGCCGACACCGCCCAGGACGAGGGCGGCGCGGCTGTCGCGGCCGTGAGCGCTCCGCGACAGGTCCACGACCCGGTCGCGCAGCGGTACGGCGGCCCAACGGCACTCGGCCAGCCACTCGTTGCGCGCCCAGTGCACGTCGAGGGCGTCGGGGGAGGGGAGGCCGCCGAGAACGAGGCCGGGGACGGCCTGGACGACGAGCGGGCCGGTGCCCTCGTTGGTCAGCCGGACCTCGGAGCGCAGCACCGGCAGGCCGTCGGGGGAGGAGAGGCGGACCCCGGCGGTGAGGCCGGAGCCGGGGTCGTGGAGGTCCAGCGTCAGCCGGTGCCAGTCGCGTTCGCCCCTCTCGCCTTGGTCCGTTCCGGTCCGATGGCCGCGGTAGCGCAGCCGCGCGCCGAGCGCCGTCTCGATGCCGCGCTGCCCCGACCACTCGCTGCCGTAGCCGAGCGCCAGCACCTCCACCACCGGCAGTGGTGCGGCGGCCTCCGGCGGAGCGGCCTCGCCCGGTGGCCCCAGCCGCATCAGCCGGAGCACCCCGTCCGGCCCGGTCGCGAACGCGGCCGTGAGCGCCGCATGGCCCCAGGTGAACGTCTCCCGCACGCCACGCCCCTTCCGTCGGCGGCCACTTGGCGCGCATCCGCGCCCGCGACGCGTCCCTTGACGCCTCCTGTGTGACCGGTCACAATCCTGGCGTGCATGTGACCGGTCACACAAGAGGCGGCAAGCGGCCCGGCATCCGCGATGTCGCCACCGCCGCTGGCGTCTCCTACCAGACCGTCTCCCGGGTGATCAACGACCATCCGAGCGTCAGACCGGCCACCCGCGAACGCGTCCTCGCCGCCATCCAGACCCTCGGCTTCCGCCGCAGCGCCACCGCGCTCGCCCTGGCCAGCGGACGGACCCGATCGGTCACCGTGCTGACCGCCAACACCACGCACTACGGCTACGCCGCCACCCTCCGGGGCGTCGAGGAGGCGGCCCGCGCCGCCGGTTACACCGTCGCCATCGGCGTCCTGGAGTCCGACACCGTGGCCGACGTACGGGCCGAGGTGCGGCGGGCCGCCGACACCGGCGGAGGGCTGATCGTAATGGCGTACGACACCGCCGGGGTCCGGGCACTGGCCGCCGTGCCCGCCGAACTCCCGGTCGTGGGCGTTGTCGAGACCCCCACCCGGCCGCCCGCCGGGCACCGCCCCTGGGTGTGGACGGACGACCGCGCGGCGGCCCGCACCGTCACCCGCCACCTGCTGGACCTCGGCCACGAGACGGTGCACTACGTCGCCATCCCCTCCAGCACCCGCCGCACCGGCCAGCGCACCGCGGGCTGGCGGGACGCGCTGCGCGCGGCCGGGGCGCCGGAGCCGCGCCCACTGGCCGGAAGCTGGGACCCGGCGGGCGGCTACCGGGCGGGGCGGCGGCTGGCCCGCGACCCGTCCGTCACCGCGGTCCTGTGCGGCAACGACGACCTCGCCCTCGGGGTGATCCGGGCGCTGCACGAGGCGGGCCGGGCGATCCCGGGCGAGGTGAGCGTGGCCGGTTTCGACGACGCCCCGCACTCCGCGTTCCTCACCCCCGCCCTGACGACGGTACGGCTCGACTTCACGGGCCTGGGCCGGGCCGCCTTCGGCCGGTTGTACGGGCTGCTGGAGGACGCCGAACCGGTCGCGCCGCGCCCCGTCTCCGTACCGCTGCTGATCGTCCGCGAAAGCTCCGGCCCACCGCCGGATCCGTCACCGCCGAACCCACCCTCGGAGGTCCCCCGCGCATGAGCACGTCCAGCAGGCCCAGGAGGTCCGGCAGGACCGGCAGATCCGCCGGATACCGGATACGAACGGCCACCACCGCCACCGCCCTCGCCGCCGCGCTCCTCACGGCGGCCGTCCCCGCCGGCGCCGACACCCCCACGGCCGCACCGAAGTCCCCGACAGCCGCCCAGAACCTCGCCGTCGACCTCGCCGCCCCCGAGGGCCCCGTCCTGCACGGCGCCAACGGCTCGCTGTACGGCCTGAGCGACGACGGCGTGCCGACCGACGCCGCCCTCGCCCCGCTCAAGATCAGCACCGTCAGCCAGAAACCGGAGGGCGGCGCCCAGCACCCGAACGGCGACGCCGTCACCGTCTCGAAGTCCTTCTTCCGCAACGGCGGCGGCGACGTCCTGGTGATGATGCAGGACATCTACGCGAAGTGGCCGTACGAGGACCTGGGCATCGACGACTACCTCACCAAGGTCGACAAGGTCGTGCGCGACATCGCCGACGCCCCCGGCAGCGAGCACTTCGTCTACGTCCCGTTCAACGAGCCCGACCAGATCTGGTACAAGCTCGGCGTCGCCGACCAGGCCACGTACGAGAAGAACCGCGACCGCTTCTTCCGCGACTGGAAGACCGTCCACGACCGCATCCGCGCCATCGACCCGGACGCCCGCATCGCGGGCCCGAACGAGTCCTCGTACCACTCCCGCCTGATGGGCGACTTCCTGACTTGGGCGAAGAAGGAGAAGGTGCTGCCCGAGGTCACCACCTGGCATGAGCTGGGGCCGGACTCCCTGCGCGACTTCCAGAGCCACTACGACGACTACCGCGCCCTGGAGAAGCGCGCGGGGATCACCCCGCGCCCGGTCAACATCGACGAGTACGCCAACCGCCGCGACCTGTCCGTCCCCGGGCAACTCGTCCAGTGGGTCTCCATGTTCGAGCGCAACAAGGTCTACGCCGACCAGGCGTACTGGGACGCCGCGGGCAACCTCTCCGGCAGCGTCGCCCAGTCCTCCATCCCCAACGGCGCGTGGTGGTTCTTCCGCTGGTACGCCACCATGAGCGGCCGGACCGTCAAGGTCACCCCGCCCACCGCCAACGCCGTCGACACCCTCCAGGGGCTCGCCTCCTACGACACCGCCAAACGCCAGGCGCAGGTGCTGCTCGGCGGGGCGGCGGGCGACGCCGACGTGACGATCGGCCACGTCGACCCGAAGGTCTTCGGCCGCCAGGTCACCGCCACCGTCTCGGAGGCCGCCTGGTCCGGCTACGAGGGCGCGCACGCCGCCCCCCGCACCCTCGCCCGGACGAAGCTGACGGTCGGGCGCGACGGCTCGGTCACGGTGCCGCTCACCACGATGGACCGGATGTCCGCGTACCGGATCGTGCTCACCCCGGCGGGCAGCGGTGCCCCGCGGCCCGTGCGGGCGCCGTGGCACGCGGCGTACGAGGCGGAGGACGCGGCGATCACGGCGGGCACGGTCTACACCCAGGGCACCGTCTCCGACGCCAACGGCTACGCCGCCTCCGGCACCAAGGACGTCGGCTCCCTCAACCAGGACACCAGCAAGGTCGCCTTCACCGTGGACGTGCCCCGCTCCGGCGACTACGACCTGGGCGTCCTCTACGGCAACCACAGCGGCGGCCCCGCCACCCAGCGCCTCACGGTCGACGGCGGCGCGGCCCGCACCGTCACCTACCCCTCCACCGAGAACTGGACCTACCGGGGCCTTGAGAACACCACCCTCCGGCTCTCCGCGGGCCGCCACGAGATCGCCCTGGTCCATGACACCGCCGAGGTGACCCTCGACCGCATCGACCTCACGGCCGCCACCAAGCCCTCCGCCGCGTACGAGGCCACGCTCGCGGACACCACCGGCAGCCCGTCCTACGACTACCGCTCGGCGAGCGGCACCGGCACCGGCGCGCTGGTCCTGGACGGCCGGGACGGCGCCGTCTTCGACGTCTACGCACCCCGCGAGGGCTACTACACGGTGGCCCCGCGCGCGACCGGCGGCCCGCTCAAGCTCACCGCACACGGGGCGACCACGGCCACCTCCCAGCGGCTCTTCCTGACCGCAGGCAACAACCGCGTCACCGCCACCCCGGCCGGACCCGCCCCCGTCCGGCTCAGCTCCCTGGACGTCACGGGCACGGGCGACGACACGGCGGGCGTCAGCGCCTACGAGGCGGAGAGCGGCGCACTGTCCGGCACCGCCAAGTCCGAGTCCGGCGCGCACGCCTCGGGCGGCGCCTACGTCGGCTGGCTCGGCAACGGCGCGTCCAACACCGCCACCCTCACCGTCCGGGCCCCTTCCGCCGGCCGCTACCTGATGGCGGTCCGCTACGCCAACAACGAGCGGCGCGACAACGGCCACGCGTACAACACCGACATCGTCTCGCGCGGCGCGGACATCACGATCGGCCAGGGGAAGCCCCGGCGCGTGATGTTCAAGAACACCTGGAGCTGGGACGACTACTGGACCCTGGCCGTCCCCGTCGACCTCGCCAAGGGCGCCAATACGGTCACCTTCGCCAACCCGGGCGCGTACGCCCCGAACCTCGACCGCATCGACCTGGCCCCGGTCATCGGCTGACCGCACGATGAGCCCCGGTGCGACGTGCAGCGCACCGGGGCCCTGTCCCCGCCCCGGCGCCAGCGCGGTACGACGCCGGGGCGGCGCGCTCCCGGGCCGCGGGCCCCTCAGGCGGTCGCCGCGTCCTGGGTGGGGGTGGGACAGCCCACCGTGGCGGTCACGGCGGTCAGCAGCACCACCGAGTCCTCCAGTGCGAGCAGTCCGTGCCGCTCATGCGGGATGCGCTCCACCTGCCCGGCGATCAGATCCGTCCGCACCCCGCTCCCGGTCAGCCGCACATGACCGTGCAGCACGTGCAGACTCGCCGCCGGGGGAGCGTTGTGCTCGTCCAGCTCACAACCGGAGACCATCGCGATCACGCTTTGCCGCAGCGGCCCGTCGTGCAGGAACAGATGTGCGCTGCGCCCGTGCGGATCGGCCTTCGCCTGGTCCAGATGGTGGCGCGCGAGCGCGGTGAGGTCATCCATGAGTGCCCCTCGATCGGCCTGCTCTGATGGTCACCGGGTTCCCTCAATCGTCACCGGCTAGCGTGATGCGCGCCAGTTCGCACCCCGCGAAACACCACCCGGCGACGTGGAGAGAGGCAGCCGTGGCCGACTACCTGACCGTCCTGACGACCACCGACACCCCCGAGAAGGCGGAGGCGCTGGCGCGCGGCGCCGTGGAGGCCCGGCTGGCGGCCTGCGCGCAGATCAGCCAGCCGGTGACCTCCGTCTACCGGTGGCAGGACGTCGTCGAGACCGCCGCCGAGTGGCAGGTGCTGTTCAAGACGACCGCCGCGCGGTACGACGAGCTGGAGGCGCACATCCGCGAGGCGCACGACTACGAGACGCCGGAAGTGATCGCGACGCCGATCACACAGGGTAGCGAGGACTATCTGGCGTGGGTGGTAGCGGAAACGACAATCGACTAACAGAAAACAAAATCTGTTACCCACTACCTGCTACCCGCTACCTGTTATCCACAACCTGTTATCCGCCATCCGCCAACGCATCGCTGATACCCCGCTCCCGTGGCCCCAGAAAGTGCGGGTCGGGCCGGAACGTGGCGTCGAGCGCCGCCTTGCCCGCCGCCACGGTCTCCCGCAGCCCGCCGAAGCCCCACGTCGCGTCGTGCGGCTCGTCCACCGCGACCCCGTACGCGTCGATCCCCGCCGCCCCGCACAGCGCCACCGCCCGGCGGATGTGGAACCCCTGGCTCACCAGCACCGCCCGGTGCACCCCGAACACGCGCCGGGCCCGGCTGCACGAGTCCCAGGTGTCGAAGCCCGCGAAGTCACGGACGATCCGCCGGTCCGGCACGCCCCGCTTCACCAGATAGGCGCGCATCGCGTTCGGCTCGTCGTAGTCGTCGCGGCTGTTGTCCCCGGTGACCAGCAGCGCCCGTATCTTCCCGTCCCGGTACAGCGTGACGGCCGCGTCCAGCCGGTGCGCCAGATACGGCGACGGCTCCCCGTCCCACAGCCCCGCCCCGAACACCACTCCCACCGGCGCCGAGGGCGCGCCCCCGGCCGCCGTACCCACCCGCCCGTCGGTGCTCAGCCGCAGCCAGGTCGCGGGCAGCAGCGCCAGCACGCTGACGAGCACGGCGACCTGGAACGCCCGCCGCCACCCCCGCCGCGTCCGCGGCAACCGCCGCCGTACCCACCCGAACATGCCCGCCTCCCCTTGGCCCCACCAGCACCATCGCGCTGTGTGACGCGACCAAGGGGCGCGGCGGTTGCGCCGGGCTATTCGGCGGCGTCGTCCTCTTCGGGCTCCTCGGAGGTCAGGAAGATGTCCGTCTCCAACTCGAAGTCGAACGGAGCGGGGATGGGCAGCCGCTTGCCGAAGGGGACAGTCATGTGGGCCCGGTAGCCGTGGTCCGACGGGTCCCAGAAGGCAGTGACCTCCTCGGCCTGCATGTCGAGCACGAGATACACCGGCACATGGCGGCCGTAGACCTCGAGCTTCTCCCGCCAGTCGACGTCGCGCGTGGAGGCGGAGGTCAACTCGGCGACGAGGGACAGCGCCTCACTGTCGGCATGTCGTCCCTGAACGCCCCGGAAAGCGCTGCCGGCCGCGACGAAAAGATCTGGGCCGAACGCCCGCTCGGCGGACGGGAAGGTGAAGAGGAAGGGCGACGTCTCCGCGATATGCCCCTTGGGGGCATGGGGTTCCAGCCGCAGCCGAAGTTCCCGCATCGGCCACAGGTACTGCAGCCCCGACCACGGCGACACGACGATCTTCCCCCTGATGAGCTCGGCCTTGAAGCCGTCCGGGGTATCCAGTTCCTCCGTGGTCCGGAGCAGATCGTCGAACCCCTTCAGGGGCTCCCCGGCGTCCGGTGCATCTGTGGTCATCGGCCGCTCCAATATCGCGGTCACCGCATCCTCCATCTGCTACGGAGCGTACTCTCGGCCTCACCGTAGCGACGGTGCGTGACCCGTATCCGTTATCCGTTCGCATTACCCCGAACGAGCGATGTGCCCCACTCCGCATAGCCTTGGGGAGTCGTCCCGTACCAGCGAAACCAGCAGGTGATCCCAGCCGTGCCGCCGCTCCCCAAAGCCGAACTCCACCTCCACATCGAGGGCACCCTGGAGCCCGAACTCGCCTTCGCGCTCGCCGAGCGCAACGGCATCGAGCTGCCCTACGCCACCCAGGACGAGCTGCGCGCCGCGTACTCCTTCACCGACCTCCAGGACTTCCTCAACCTCTACTACGCCCTCATGACCGTCCTCCGCACCGAGGACGACTTCGCCGACCTCACCAACGCCTACCTCGCCCGCGCCCGCGAGCAGGGCGTCCGGCACGCCGAGATCTTCTTCGACCCCCAGGCCCACACCGCCCGCGGCGTCGACATCGGCACCGTCATCCGCGGCCTCACCCGCGCCCTCGACGCCGCGCCCCGCACCCACGGCATCACCACCCGCCTGATCATGTGCTTCCTGCGGGACGAGAGCGCCGAATCGGCGCTGGCCACCTTCGAATCCGCCCGCCCCTACCTCGACCGGATCACCGCCGTCGGCCTCGACTCGGCCGAGGTCGGCCACCCGCCGTCGAAGTTCCGTGAGGTGTACGCGCTGGCGCGGGAGGCCGGGCTGAAGTGCGTCGCGCACGCGGGCGAGGAGGGTCCGCCCGCGTACGTCTGGGAGGCGCTGGACATCCTCGGCGTCGACCGCGTCGACCACGGCGTCCGCTGCCTGGAGGACGACACCCTGGTCGCGCGGCTGGTCGCCGACCAGGTGCCGCTGACCGTCTGCCCCCTCTCCAATGTCCGCCTCCGCGTCGTCGACCACCTCGCCGACCACCCCCTCCCCGCGATGCTCGACGCCGGCCTGCTGGTGACCGTCAACTCCGACGACCCCTCCTACTTCGGCGGCTACGCGGAGGACAACTTCACCGCCGTACGGGACGCCCTCGGGCTCGACCAGGCGACGCTGCGCACCCTGGCCCGCAACTCCTTCCGGGCCTCCTTCCTGGACGAGGAGACACGCGCGGCGTACCTGAAGGAACTCGACGCGTCTTGACCTCAACCTTGGTTCAACTTCTACGTTCGTCCGCATGGAGTACTCACACAGCGACGACGAACTGATCCGCCAGCCCATCGGCTACTGGAGCTGGGCCGCCTCCAAGGCGGTCGTCACCTACATCCGCGAAGGGATCTCGCGATTCGGCCTCAGCCAGCCCCAGTGGTGGGTGCTGAACCAGGTCCACGACGGCGGCGAGGACGGCCGCACCCGCGCCGAGGTGCGGGCCGTCCTCCAGGGCTATCTGGACGTGGGCACCGCCCTGGAACCCGAGATCGACGCCCTCCTGGAGCGCGGCCTGCTGACCACCACCGCCGAACGCCTCCACCTGACCCCCGAGGGCCGCGCACTCCAGGCCCGGGCGGCGGAACACCAGGTGACGATGCGGGGGCGCATCCACGACGGCATCCCCGACGAGGACTACGTGGCCACCCTGAAGGTCCTCCAGCGCATGATCCACAACACCAACGGCCAAGCCTGGCACCACTGACCCCCGGCCGGCCGCCGTACGACGGGAGGGGGCGGGGCCGCACGCACCCGCTCCCGAACCCCGCTCCTCAGCACCGCACCCAGCCCCGCACCCCGCCGTGAAGTCGCCGCAATCACCCGTCACGGCCGCGCAACGACGGCGCAACACACCCCTGCCACAGTCGCGTCATGACAGCGTTGCTCCGCCCCCGCCCCTCCGGCCGCCCCACCGGCGCGCGTCCCCCGACGCTGGTCGCCGTGGCGCACGGCAGCCGGGACCCGGCGGCGCTACGCACCGTGACGGCGCTCGTGAACGCGGTCCGGGCCCTGCGGCCCGACGTACCCGTACGGCTCGGGCACATCGAGCTGAACCGACCGCTCCTCGCGGACACCCTCGAGACACTCCGCGGCGAAGCCGTCCTCGTACCGCTGCTGCTCGGCCGTGGCCATCACGTCAAGGTGGACCTTCCGGAGGCGGCCGCGAGGGCCGGCCACCTCACCACGCGCATCGCCGCACCCCTCGGCCCCCACCCCCTCCTCGCCGAGGCCCTGCACGCGCGCCTGAACGAGGCCGCCCACCAGCACCCGAAGACCATCCAGGCCGTCGTCCTCGCCGCCGCCGGTTCCCGCGACCCCGACGCGGCCGCCGACGCCGCCGCCACGGCCGCCCTGCTCAGCACCCGGCTCGGCGGCGTGCCGGTCGTCCCGGCGTACGCCTCCGCCGCCGCCCCCACGGTGGCCGACGCCGTACGCACCCTCACGCCCACCCGACACGGCCACCCCCGCGACATCGCCGTGGCCTCGTACTTCACCGCCCCCGGCCGCTTCGCCACCCAGTGCGCGGACGCCGCTCCCGGCATCGCGGCGGCCCCGCTCGGCGCCCACCCGGCCGTCGCCCGGCTGGTGCTCCACCGGTACGCACAGGCGCTCGCCGGTGCTCCGCTGTCGGACCGGGCGGTTACTGTCGGTGTATGAGCCGCAGAGCAGGTCGTACGACAGATCGCACCGCCCACCGCACCACCGCACCAACGACCCCCGGCTATGACGCGGCGGACCTGGAGCGCTGGGTCCAGGAGCCCGACAAGCGGCCCGGCCGGACCGCGTTCCAGCGGGACCGGGCCCGGGTGCTGCACTCGGCCGCGCTGCGCAGGCTGGCCGGGAAGACGCAGGTCGTGCCCGCCGCCCCGGCCACCGACGCGGACCTCGGCGGCACGGCCCGCACCCCGGCGTGGGACGCCACGCCCCGCACCCGCCTGACCCACTCCCTCGAATGCGCCCAGGTGGGCCGGGAGCTGGGGGCCGCCCTGGGCTGCGATCCGGATCTGGTGGAGATGGCCTGTCTCGCCCATGACCTCGGCCACCCGCCCTTCGGTCACAACGGCGAGCAGGCCCTCAACGAGGTGGCCCGCGACTGCGGCGGCTTCGAGGGGAACGCCCAGTCGCTGCGGCTGCTGGCCCGGCTCGAACCGAAGCGGTTCGTCCCCGACGCGGAGACCGGCGAACCGGTCAGCGTCGGCCTCAACCTCACCCGGGCGGCCCTGGACGCGGCGACCAAATACCCCTGGCCGCGCGGCGGTCACCCCCGCGACCCGGACTCGCCGAAGTTCGGGGTGTACGAGGACGACCTCCCGGTGTTCGCCTGGTTCCGGCGCGGCGCGCCCGAGCGGCGTACCCCGTTCGAGGCCCAGGTCATGGACTGGGCGGACGACGTGGCGTATTCGGTGCACGACGTCGAGGACGGTCTGCACGCGGGCCATCTCGACCCGAACAGCCTGCTCGCCGAGCCCGAGCGGCGCGAGGTGTTCGCGGTCGCCGCCGCCCGTTACGCGCCGGGCGCCGAGGCGGAGGAGCTGGCCGAGGCGCTGGACCGGCTGCTCGACCAGGAGTGGTGGCCGCACGGCTACGACGGCACGTCCGTCGCCCAAGCCCGCCTCAAGGACGCCACGAGCCAGCTGATCGGCCGGTTCTGCCTCGCCGCCGAGGCCGCCACCCGGGCGGCGTACGGCACGGGCCGGTTCACCCGGTACCGCGCCGAGCTGGTGGTGCCGCGCGCGGCCCGGCTGGAGTGCGCGGTGCTCAAGGCGGTGGCCGACCGTTACGTCATCCAGCGCGCCGATCAGGAGCTGGTCCGCGCCGACCAGCGCGTCGTGATCGCCGAACTCGGCGAGGCGCTGATCGCCCGCGCCCCGGACGGGCTCGACCCGCAGTTCCGCGCCCTGTTCGACGCGGCCGACGCGGCGGGCGACGACACGGGGCGGCTGCGCGCGATCGTGGACCAGATCGCCGCCCTGACGGACGCCTCGGCCCGCTCCCTCCACGCCCGCCTGACGGTCCCGCGCTCGGTACGCCACGTATGACCCCGTAGGACCACGGGCCACCCCGCCCGCCCCCCCACGTCCCGTTCCCGCCACTCCGCACGGCCCCCTTCCCCCGCTCCGCTTGGTGCGGCAGGCTCCCCGGAGGCTTCTCTTGGCCAAGGCTCCGGCCGATGCGACTGGTCGACGCGACCGGGGTAGAAGCAAACGCAGAGGCACCGCCCGGCAGCGAGGAGGAAAACAAGTGGTCGACGCACACCAGACGTTCGTCATCGTCGGAGGGGGCCTGGCCGGGGCGAAAGCCGCCGAAACCCTCCGTTCGGAGGGGTTCACCGGCCGGGTGATCCTGATCTGTGACGAGCGCGACCACCCCTACGAGCGTCCGCCGCTGTCCAAGGGCTTCCTCACCGGCAGCCAGGAGCGCGACAGCGTCTTCGTCCACGAACCCGGCTGGTACGCCCAGGCCGACATCGAACTCCACCTCGGCCAGCCCGCCACCCACCTGGACCGCGCCGCCAAGGCCGTGACCCTCGGCGACGGCACCCGGATCCACTACGACCGGCTGCTGCTGGCCACCGGCGCCGAGCCGCGCCGCCTGGACATCCCCGGCACCGGCCTGGCCGGGGTGCACCACCTGCGCCGCCTCGCCCATGCCGAGCGGCTGAAGGGCGTCCTCACCACCCTCGGCCGCGACAACGGACAGCTGGTCATCGCGGGCGCGGGCTGGATCGGCCTGGAGGTCGCGGCCGCCGCCCGCGGTTACGGCGCCGAGGTGACCATCGTCGAGCCCGAGCCGACCCCGCTCCACTCCGTCCTCGGCCCCGAGCTGGGCGCCCTCTTCGCCGACCTGCACAGCGAGCACGGCGTCCGCTTCCACTTCGGCGCCACGCTCACCGAGATCACCGGCCAGGACGGCATGGTCCTCGCCGCCCTCACCGACGACGGCGAGGAGCACCCCTGCCACAGCGTGCTGGCCGCCATCGGCGCCGCCCCGCGCACCGCCCTCGCCGAGGCCGCCGGGCTGGACGTGGTGGACCGGGCGGCGGGCGGCGGCATCGCCGTCGACGCCGCGCTGCGCACCAGCGACCCGGACATCTTCGCCACGGGCGACGCCGCCTCCGCCCCGCTCGCCTTCCTCGAAGGCACCCCGGCGCGCACCGCCCTCCCGCCCGGCGCCCGGCTGCGCGTCGAGCACTGGGCCAACGCGCTGAACGGCGGCCCGGCCGCCGCCCGCGCCATGCTCGGCCAGGACGTCTCGTACGACCGGGTGCCGTACTTCTTCTCCGACCAGTACGACGTCGGCCTGGAGTACTCCGGCTACGCGCCGCCCGGCTCGTACGACCAGGTCCTGATCCGCGGCGATGTCGGCAAGCGGCAGTTCGTCGCCTTCTGGCTGAGCGACGGCCGCCTGCTCGCGGGTATGAACGTGAACGTGTGGGACGTCACCGAGCCCATCCAGCGGCTCATCCGCACCGGCGCCCGGCCCGACCCCGGCGCCCTCGCCGACCCGTCCGTCCCGCTCGGCTCCCTGCTGCCGTAGGACTCCCCAGCGCGCCGGGGCCCGACCCGGGACGGACACCGGTGTCGGACCCCGGCCGTAGAATTCACGCGTGGCAGGCCGGATCAACGATGACGACGTAAAGGCGGTGCGGGACGCGGTCCCGATCGACGCCGTCGTATCCGAATATCTCCAGCTGCGGAACGCGGGCGGTGGCAATCTCAAGGGGCTCTGCCCCTTTCACGACGAGAAGTCACCGTCCTTCCAGATCAGCCCCAGCAAGGGGCTGTACTACTGCTTCGGCTGCCAGGAGGGCGGCGACACCGTCGACTTCGTCATGAAGATCGACCACCTCTCCTTCGCCGAGACGATCGAGCGGCTCGCCTCCCAGGCCGGGATCACCCTGCGGTACGAGCAGGGCAGCGCCACCCCCGGCCGCCAGCAGGGCGAGCGCACCCGCCTGGTCGAGGCGCACCGGGCGGCCGCGCAGTTCTACGTCGAGCAGCTGGACGGCCCCGAGGCGGAGATCGGCCGCAAGTTCCTCGCCGAGCGCGGCTTCGACCAGGCCGCCGCCCAGCACTTCGGCGTCGGCTACAGCCCGGCCGGCTGGGACCACCTCGTCCGCTTCCTGCGCGGCCGCGGCTTCACCGACCAGGAGCTCCTCACCTCCGGCCTCGCCCAGGAGAGCCGCCGCAACCCCATCGACCGCTTCCGCGGCCGCCTGATGTGGCCCATCCGCGACATCACCGGCGAGGTCGTCGGCTTCGGCGCCCGCAAGCTCCGCGACGACGACAACGGCCCCAAGTACCTCAACACCCCCGAAACCCCGCTCTACAAGAAGTCCCACGTCCTGTACGGGATCGACCTCGCCAAGAAGGACATCGCCAAGACCAGCCGCGCCGTGGTCGTCGAGGGGTACACCGACGTCATGGCCTGCCATCTGGCCGGTGTCACCACCGCCATCGCCACCTGCGGCACCTCCTTCGGCGGCGACCACATCAAGATCCTCCGGCGGCTGCTGATGGACAACTCCGGCGCGGAGGTCGTCTTCACCTTCGACGGCGACGCGGCGGGCCAGAAGGCCGCCCTGCGCGCCTTCGAGGACGACCAGAAGTTCGCCGCCGAGACCTACATCGCCATCACCCCGGGCGGGATGGACCCGTGCGAGCTGCGGCTCGCGCACGGCGACGACGCGGTCAAGGAGCTGGTCGAGAGCCGCACCCAGCTCTTCGAGTTCGCCATCCGGCAGATCGTCGCCCGCCACAACCTCGACACGGCGGTGGGCCGCGCCGCCGCCCTGGACGAGGCAGCGCCGGTCGTCGCGGGCATCAAGAACAGCTCCATCCAGCACGAGTCGGCCGTCCATCTCGCGGGTCTGCTGGGCATCCTGGACACCCAGTTCGTCGTGCAGCGCGTCAGCCAGCTGGCCCGCTGGGCGCGGGACCGCGGCCGGGGCGGCGACCAGCGCCCCGACCAGCGCGGCCGCCGGGGCGGGGCCCCGGGGGCCGGGCGGAGCAGCCGGGCCCCGGGCCTGGCCGGGGCCGCCCGGGCCGCCGGGCCCGCCGGGGGCCGCGCCCCG
>NZ_JBEYAL010000017.1:0-189461 GCF_040631655.1 Streptomyces sp. NPDC019937 | reverse complement strand
GTGCGTGTGGTCCCCCCCCCTGTGGGGGGGCGCGCCGGGGGGCCCCCCAAACCCGGCCACCGGCCCGCACCCGGCAGCGAAACCCCAGCGGGCGGTGCCCGTCAGGGCGATGCGTCGCCGTCCGGGTGGGCCACTAATTGCTCGGCCAGCCAGACCGGGACGCCGCCCAGCAGCCGCACCAGTCGCCCCGCCTCGGCCCGCAGCCGGTGGGCCTCCGGTTCGTCCTCGACGTCCGCCAGGGACGCCAGGGCGGGGGCGATGCCGACCAGGTAGCCCAGCTCCTCGCGGATCCGCAGCGATTCGGCGAAGCCGTGGCGGGCCTCGGCGACGTTGCCCTCCTCCTCGGCCATCCCGGCCAGATGGCGCCAGGTGAACGAGCGCAGCAGCGTGTCTCCGTGCGCGGCGGCGCCCGCGTGGGCGCGCTGGAAGGCGGCCTGGGCGCCGGTGGGGTTGTGGGCGAGGTGCTGGGAGATCAGCCCGCGCCGGAAGTCCAGCAGCGGGCGGGTGGGCGAGCCGGGGCCGAGCAGCGCGGCGGCCCGGCCGAGGGCGGTGCGCGCCTCGTCGGCGCGGTCCCGGTTCCCGAGCAGGGTGGAGGCGTACGCCAGATAGCCGCGCTCGCACGCGATGGCGCCCCGCTCGTCGTCGGTCAGGGCCAGGGCCTCCGCCGCCCGCAGCGCGTCCTCGGCCGCGTCCCAGCCCTGGGAGGTGTACATGCACCGCTCGATCAGGATCGCGCTGCGCTTGAGGGCCACGGCCGCGTCGCCGGCGGCGTGCGGGGCGAGCAGTGCGGCGGCGTCCTTCCAGCACGCCCGTGAGCGCAGCCGCCACACCGCCGTGTCGAGCGGGTCATCCGCCCGCCCGGTCCGTAGGCCGGTATCGGAGTTCGACGATCCAGGTGGTGACATGGCGGTGTCCGCCACATTGCCCTCCCCAAGCGCGCCATCGAGCCGGAAGCCGTTGCCGAATCTCAACACGGAAGCGAGCGCCCGGCCAAGGGGTTGGTGTGAATGAATTCACAAACCACCGGCGAGAGTGGTGGTTTCGAGGGCCTTCCGGCGTCAGCTCATGCGCAGGGCGAGGAAGAAGTCCAGTTTGTCCTCCAGCCGGGCCAGATCGCGCCCGGTCAGCTGTTCGATCCGGCCCACCCGGTAGCGCAGCGTGTTGACGTGCAGATGCAGCCGTGCCGCGCAGCGCGTCCAGGAGCCGTCGCACTCCAGGAACGCCTCCAGGGTCGGGATCAGCTCGGCCCGGTGGCGGCGGTCGTAGGCGCGCAGCGGGTCCAGCAGCCGGGCGGTGAAGGCGCGGCGCACGTCGTCCGGGACGAAGGGGAGCAGCAGTACGTGCGAGGCCAGCTCCTGGTGCCCGGCCGCGCTGACCCGGCCCGGCCGCGCGGCGGCCACCCGGCGGGCGTGCCGGGCCTCCTCCAGCGCGCCGCGCAGCGCCTCGGCGGAGTGCACGGGGGCGCTGACGCCCAGGGTCAGCCGGGCATCATCGGCCAGCCCGCGGGCGAGCGGTTCGCCGACGGCGGCGAGCAGCGCGTCCGCGTGCAGCCCCGCCTCGGGGTCCTCCGCCTCGTCGGAGCCGTCGTCGGCGGGCGCGGGCAGCGGGAGGAGCGCCACCGCCTCGTCGCCGGTGTGCGCCACCGCGATCCGGTCCGCGGGCCCGGCCCCGGTCGAGCGCGGGTCCACCAGGATCTCCTCCAGCAGCGCCTGGGCGACCTCCCCCTTCCCGCCGCCGGGTGTCCCCTCCATCCGCGCCACCACGACCTGCCAGTGCGGTGCCGCGCCGCCGAGCCCCGGCAGCAGTACCGGCGCCGCGACCCGCAGCCGGGCCGCGACCTCGGCGGACGGCGCGCCCGCCTGGACCAGCTCCAGCACCTCCTGGGCGAGCTGCCGCCGCACCGTACCGGCCTCGTCCCGCCGCTCGCGCTCGACAGCGATCAGCTGGGTGACCCCGTACAGCAGGTCCAGCCGCTCCTCCGGCCAGTCCCCGGCGTCCGCGGCGACCGCCAGCAGCCAGTCGGCGAGCGGGGTCGCGTGCGGGACGCCGGTGCCGCCGCTCGTACCGCCGCGGATGGGGAACAGGGAGTACGTCACGCCGTCGGCGGCGGTCAGCCGGTGCGGACCGTGGCGCCCGGCGCGCTGGGCGGCCAGATGCTCACCGGCCAGCCGGGCGCGGACCGGTCGCGGCAGCTCGGCGGCCGTGGGGCCGGCCGGCCCGGCGATCGGGCGGCCGGTGGGGGAAAGCACCCAGGCGGCCAGGTCGAGGTCCGAGCCGAGCAGGTTGAGCACCACCTCCGGCCCGCCGCCCGCGACCCCCGGGGTCATCAGCCGCCGGTGCCGGTCCACCACGGCGGCCAGGTCCCCGGCCCGCTCGCCGGAGACCTGCCGTACGACGTGCTCGGTGATCGACGCGAACGCCACGTCCTCGACCACGGAGAACAGCGGCAGCCGGTGCCGCGCGCAGGCCAGCACCAGATCCTCGGGCACGGGGCCCAGCTCGGCCTCGCCCGCCGCGAGCCCGGCGACCCCGGCGGCCGCCAGGATCTGGACGAACCGCTCGGAGTCGTCCGGCTCCCGCCGCCACGCCAGCCCCGTCAGCACCAGTTCGCCGCCCGACAGATAGCGGCTCGGATCGCGCAGATCGGTGGTCATCACGCCGCGTACGGTGCGGTCCAGCTCGTCCTCGCCGCCGAGCAGGCGCAGGCCCAGGGCGTCGGTCTCCAGCAGTGCGCGCAGCCGCATGGTGATGCCAGCCGATCTCGTCTTTGTCACCGGTCGAATACCGCGAGGTTTCCACTCCCCGTCGTTCGTTCGAATCTACAAGACCGGGCCGCTGGCCAGCCAATTGCTTCATGCCTTCGGTGACTGCCCCGGGGCCCGCCGCGGGGGTCTACTGGACTGGGAGCCGCGTGCACGAGTTCCTTCAGGACTGGTGAGAAGAGAGGCCCATGGATTTCCTGCGCCCCGCCGACTGGCCGGCGGCGCTCGCCGCGAAGGCCGAGCACCCCGACGCCGTGCCCATCGCGGGCGGCACCGATGTGATGGTCGAGATCAATTTTGATCACCGGCGGCCCGAACGGCTGCTGGATCTGACCCGCATCGGTGAACTGGAGGAGTGGGAGACCGGTGAGCGGACGGTCCGGCTGGGCGCCGGGGTGCCGTACAGCCACATCATCGAGCGGCTGAGCGCCGAGCTGCCCGGCCTCGCGCTCGCCTCGCGCACCGTCGGCTCGCCGCAGATCCGCAACCGGGGCACGGTGGGCGGCAACCTCGGCGCGGCCTCGCCCGCCGGGGACGCCCATCCGGCGCTGCTGGCGGCCGGGGCCGAGGTGGAGGTGGCCTCGGTGCGCGGCACCCGGATGATCCCGGTCGAGGAGTTCTACACCGGGGTGAAGCGCAACGCGCTGGCGCCCGACGAGCTGATCAGGGCCGTCCACATCGCCAAGGCCGACGGTCCGCAGCAGTTCTCCAAGGTCGGCACCCGCAACGCCATGGTCATCGCGGTGTGCGCGTTCGCCCTCGCGCTGCATCCGCGCACCCGCACCGTACGGACCGGCATCGGCTCCGCCGCGCCCACCCCGGTGCGGGCCCGGGCGGCGGAGGACTTCCTGAACGCGGCGCTCGCGGAGGGCGCCTTCTGGGACAGCGGCGAAACGATTCCACCGGCGGTCGCCCGGGAGTTCGCCCAGCTGTGCGCGGGCGCGTGCGACCCCATCGACGACGTACGCGGCAGCGCCGCCTACCGCCGCCACGCGGTGACGGTCATGGCGCGCCGCACGCTCGGCTGGACCTGGCAGGCGTACCGCGAGGGCGAAGGGAGGGCGGCGGCATGCGCGTGAACATGACCGTCAACGGCCGGCCGCAGCGGGCCGACGACGTGTGGGAGGGCGAGTCCCTGCTGTACGTGCTGCGCGAACGACTGGGCCTGCCGGGCTCGAAGAACGCCTGTGAGCAGGGCGAATGCGGATCGTGCACGGTCCGCCTCGACGGCGTGCCGGTGTGCGCGTGCCTGGTGGCGGCGGGGCAGGCCGAGGGGCGCGAGGTGGTGACCGTCGAAGGGCTTCCGAGTTACGCGGAGGGCCGTACGAGGGGCGAGGCGGGCGCCGGGGGAAGCGCGCTGGCCCCCGTCCAGCAGGCGTTCATCGACGCGGGCGCCGTGCAGTGCGGCTTCTGCACCCCGGGCCTGCTGGTCGCCGCCGACGAGCTGCTGGAACGGCACCCCGACCCGTCCGACGCCGACATCCGCGAGGCGCTGTCCGGCAACCTGTGCCGCTGCACCGGCTACGAGAAGATCCTCGACGCGGTGCGCCTCGCCGCCGCCCGCACCGCCGCCGCGGCCGAAGGGGAGGCGGGCTGACCATGGGACCCGACCGCACCCCCACCCGGATCACCCAGGCCCATCTGACCGAGGGCCGGGGCAAGGGCCACATCGGCGAATCCACCCTCCGCCCCGACGGCACGCTCAAGGTGACCGGCGAGTTCGCGTACTCCTCCGACCTGTGGCACGAGGACATGCTGTGGGGCTTCACCCTGCGCAGCCCGCACGCCCACGCCGAGATCCGGTCCATCGACATCAGCGGGGCGCTGGCCCTGCCCGGCGTCCACGCCGTCATGACCCACGACGACCTGCCGGCCGCCACCCACTACGGGCTGGAGATCCACGACCAGCCCGTCCTGGCCAAGGACCGGGTCCGCTACCACGGCGAGGCCGTCGCCATCGTCGCCGCCGACCACCCGGAGACCGCCCGCCGCGCCGCCGCCCGCATCAAGGTCGACTACGCCGAGCTGCCGCTCGTGGTCGACGAGGCCACCGCCACCGCGCCCGGCGCGCCGCTGCTCCACCCCGGCCGCGCCGACCACCACGCCGCCCACGCCCCGCACCCCAACGTCGTCCACCGCCAGCCCGTGCGGCGCGGCGACGTGGCCGCCGCCAGGGCCCGCGCCGACGTCGTCGTCCGCCGGGACTACGAGGTCGGCATGCAGGACCAGGCATTCCTGGGCCCGGAGTCCGGGCTCGCGGTGCCCGCCGAGGACGGCGGCATCGACCTCTACATCGCCACCCAGTGGCTGCACGTGGACCGCGACCAGCTCGCCCCGGTGCTCGGCCTGCCGCCCGACAAGGTGCGGCTGACGCTCTCCGGCGTGGGCGGGGCGTTCGGGGCGCGCGAGGACCTGTCCATGCAGGCGCACGCCAGTCTGCTGGCGCTCCGTACCGGCAAACCCGTGAAGATCGTCTACAACCGCTACGAGTCGTTTTTCGGCCATGTCCACCGGCACCCCGCCAAGCTCACCTACGAGCACGGCGCCACCCGCGACGGCCGGTTGCTCTACGTCCAGGCCCGTATCGTCCTGGACGGCGGAGCGTATGCCTCCTCCTCCCCGGCGGTCGTCGGCAATGCCGCCTCCCTGGCGATCGGCCCCTACGTCGTCGAGCACGTGGACGTCGAAGCGCTCGCCCTCTACTCCAACAACCCGCCCTGCGGCGCCATGCGCGGCTTCGGCGCGGTCCAGGCGTGCTTCGCGTACGAGGCCCAGATGGACGCCGTCGCCCAGGAACTCGGCCTGCACCCCGTGGAGTTCCGGCAGCGCAACGCCATGGCGCAGGGCGCCACCATGCCCACCGGCCAGATCGTGGACTCCCCGGCTCCCGTCGCCGAGATCCTGCGCCGGGTCCGGGATCTCCCCCTCCCGCCAGAGCGTGCCTGGGAGACGGCGGACGGGGAGGTCGACGTCCGCGCCCTGCCCGGCGGCCTGTCCAACACCACCCACGGCGAGAGCGTCGTGCGGGGGGTCGGCTACGCGGTCGGCATCAAGAACGTCGGCTTCTCCGAGGGCTTCGACGACTACTCCACGGCCCGGGTCCGGCTGGAGGTCATCGGCGGCGAACCCGTCGCCCTGGTCCACACCGCGATGGCCGAGGTCGGCCAGGGCGGCGTCACCGTCCACGCCCAGATCGCCCGTACCGAACTCGGCGTCAGCCAGGTCACCATCCACCCCGCCGACACCCGGGTCGGCTCGGCGGGCTCCACCTCCGCCTCCCGCCAGACGTACATGACCGGCGGCGCCGTCAAACACACCTGCGAGGCGGTGCGGCAGGAGGTCTTCCGCCGCTGCGGCGCCCCCGGCGGTGACACGGAGCTGCTGCTGCGGGACGGCAAGGTGGTCACGACCACCGGCGAGGTCGTCGCCGATCTGACGGACCTCCTCGGCGACGACCCCATCGACATCGAGAAGGAGTTCCGGCACCGCCCCACCGAGCCCTTCGACCTCACGACCGGTCAGGGCTCCGGCCACGTCCAGTACTCCTTCTGCGCCCATCGCGCCGTCGTCGAGGTCGACACCGAACTCGGCCTGGTCAAGGTCATCGAACTGGCGGCCGCCCAGGACGTCGGCAAGGCCCTCAACCCGCTCTCCGTCGTCGGCCAGATCCAGGGCGGCTCCACGCAGGGGCTGGGTCTCGCCGTGATGGAGGAGATCCTGGTCTCGGACGGCGCGCGCGTGCGCAACCCGTCCTTCACGGACTATCTGATCCCCACCATCCTCGACACCCCCACCATGCCGGTCGACATCCTCGAGCTGGCCGACCACCACGCCCCCTACGGCCTGCGGGGCGTCGGCGAGGCCCCGACCCTCTCCTCCACCCCGGCGGTCGTCGCGGCCATCCGCGCCGCCACGGGCCTCCGGCTGGGGCGGGTGCCGGTGCGCCCGGAGCACCTGACGGGTACGTAGCCCCCGGGGGCGTTTCCGTCGGATTGTCCGACGGAGCGCCACCCCTGGGCGGGAATCGGGTTGCGCCACTCGGCGGACGCTCGCGTTGCCGGGTCCGCGGTTCTGAGTGAGCCTCAGATCCGACCTACGCGACCCGCCCCCTTGGAGTACGCCTGTGCGCACGAGACGGAAAACCCTCGCCGTGTCGGTGGCCGTTCTGGCCGCAACGTCCCTTCCCGTACTGAGCGGTTCGACCGTTCAGGCCGCCGTACAGGAGCGCGCCGCCGCGCCCTCGCGCGGCCTGCCCCTCTACGTCCCCCCGGCCGACCGCGCCTCATACCGTCAGGTGACCCGGCTCGCCTGGCGGGGGGACTACCGCACGGCCGCCGGGCTCCTCGCCATGGTGCGCACCCCGCAGGCGGTCTGGTACGGGGACGAGTCCCCGGCCCGGGTCGCGCGCCTGGTCCGGATGACCACGAGCGACGCGGCGCGGCGGGGCAGGCTGCCGGTGCTCGCCCTCTACAACGTGCCCGGCCGTGACTGCGGCAGCTACTCCGCCGGGGGAGCGCGGACCACCGAGGAGTACGAGGCGTGGATCGACGCCGTGGCCGAGGGCATCGGCGACCGCGAGGTGACGGTCGTCCTCGAACCCGACTCGCTGGCGCTGCTGCCGTCCGACTGCGGTGAGCAGGCGAGCGAGGACACCCCGGCCGAGACCCCGGCCCCGGCCACGACACCGACCCCGGAGGCCGGCCCGTCCGTGGCCGCCGGTACGCAGACGGGCGCACTCGCGGGCGCGGGCGCTGCCGCGGTCGGGCCCGCGCTCACCGAGCCCACCACCGCCCCCTCCCCGGAACCGCGACCCGGCACCGTCGCCGCCCCCGGCGCGGCCGTCACCGCCGGGACCCCGGCCCCCTCCCAGGAACCCACCCCGTTCCTCCCCGCCGACCCCGCCGACCTCGACAAGCAGCCCGAGGCCGTCGATCAGGCGCCCACCGAGCCCGAACTCGAAGCCGAGCCGGAGACCGGCGAGGACAGCCTGACCGAGGCCCGCTTCACCGAGATCAAGTACGCGGTCGACACCCTCATGGCGCTCGGCAACGCCAAGGTGTACCTCGACGCGGGCCACGCGGGCTGGCACCCCGTCAGCAGCATCGTGCCGCGCCTGGTCAAGGCCGGTGTCGACGAGGCCACCGGCTTCGCCCTCAACGTCTCGCACTACCAGACGGACCAGGACACCGCCCTGTACGGACGGCTCATCTCCGCGTGCCTGGCCTACGTCGCCGACGGCGGCGAACCGGCCGCCTGCCCCGAGCGGGACTGGTCGCGGCGCCACCTCCGGGCGTGGCTGCGCGCCCACGAACCGCACGACCCGTCGGAGATGAAGCACTTCGTCACCGACACCAGCCGCAACGGCCGCGGCCCCTGGACGCCCCGGTACAACCGCCACGCGGACCCCCAGTCCTGGTGCAACCCGCCCCGCCGCGGCCTCGGCGCCCGCCCCACCACCGCCACCGGCGACCCGCTGCACGACGCCGCCCTGTGGGTGAAGACCCCCGGCCAGTCCGACGGCCGCTGCTTCCGTGGCACCTCCGGCCCCTCGGACCCGGTGCGCGGCACGGTGAACCCCGAGGCGGGCCAGTGGTTCCCCGACCAGGCCCAGGAACTCGTACGCTTCGCCCGCCCCTCGCTCACCCCCTGACACCCGCCGCGATCCGCGGACCGGTACGGCGGCGGCTCATCCACCACGAGCCGCCGCCGAGCCGCCGTCGACCCGCCGTCAAATGGCCGGATTGTGCCTCACCAGGGCGTCGACCAGCCCCGAGGTGGTGTTCGGGAAGTCCATCGGGACGATGCCAAGGCCCGTCCAGCCCTGGTTGCCCGCACTCTCCAGCAGGGTCTTGACCTGGGGGTTGAGGCGGTCCGCGTTGGAGCGGGGCGGGAGGAGCGCGGCGGTGCTGACGTAGTTCATGTAGAGCTTGCCGGGCTGGGTCGCCGCCTTGCGGAACTGTGCCTCGATCTTGGGGTACTTGCCGAACGGCTCCGCCATGTAGTCGTCCTGGATGTCGAACAGCTGCGGGTCCGCGTACCGGACGCCCGGCATGTTGCCGGAGTCGGCGAGCAGCACGACCCGGCCCCGGGCCTGCCCCAGGGTCGGGAGGGTGGCGTCGAGGCGGAAGAGGGACCGCCAGCCCTTGCCGTCGAGATAGGTGTCGAAGATCCGGCGGAACTCCGCCTCGCTCTCCTCCGAGTACTCCTGTTTGACGCGCATCAGCACGGTCTCGGACGGGTGCGCGGAGAGGAACGCGCGGCACGCGCCGAGGACGTCGTCGAAGTTGAGGTGCTGGTAGGAGGCGCCGTGGTGGATCGGGAAGGCGTTCTCGAACGCCCGGCAGCGGATGTCCAGGAAGCGGATGCCGCTGCTGAGCTGGTCGGCGATGGTGGTGTTCTGGCACTCGGTCCACGGCCCGCCGTAACGGGCCCCGGAGTCGTGTGTTCCGGGAAGGGTCAGCCGCTGTACGGGCGTGGCGTCGGCGATGCCGGACAGCCAGTCCGCAGCGGCCGACGTCCGACTCGGCGCCGCGGCGGCGACTCCGCCTGACGCGGTGACCACTCCGGCGGTGGACAGTGCGGCCGCGCCCTTGAGGAACCCTCGCCGATCCATACGCATACTCCCGTCGCTCACCCGTTCGTACCGTGCGCTCGGCATCGAAGCACAAACGAGGGCCGGGGAGAACGGGAAAGGGGCGAAGAGGGGTTGGTCCCTGGTGACAATCGCGTCGCCGGTCGCTGCGTTCTTGTGAGCATGGGCATGGCACCCGCTCGGCGCGGTCCTACGGTCCCAGCATGGACACGAGCCGCAGCAGAGGAAGAACCTCGAAAGCCCTGCGCGGCGTCGCGCCGGCGGCGCTGCTGAGCATGGCGATGCTGGTCATGGGCGCCCCGGACGCCCGTGGAGAAGGCGCGCGGACCGAGGCGGTGGTGGACTCGCAGAGCGCGGTCGGTGGGGTGGCCGAGTCGGTGGTGCGGGTGAAGGCGCCGCTGCCGGCGTCGTTCGGGGCGCGGCCCGTGGCGTGTGACTGGCTGTCGTATCTGCGCTACCGCGCCGCCGACGGGCCGGAGGCCCCGGCCGACGCCGATCGGATCCTGGTGGCCCAGCCGGGGATCCTGGAGGGGGCCGGGGCGTTCGACAGCGTGGCCCGCAACACGGTGGCGCGCGCCGCTGAGCTGGGGCGGCACATCGAGTTCTGGGCGCTGGACCGGCGGTCCAACTGCCTGGAGGACCGCACCGGTATCGCCTCGGGCGATCAGCACGCCGCCGTCGACTACTCCTACCGGGGCAAGCGGGTGAACGGCCGCACCTTCGACGGATACGTCGGGAACGGCGCGCTGCGGTGGATGGCGAAGCTCGGGATCGAGCAGACCGTGCGGGATGAATACGACCTGCTGGCGGCCGAGTTGCCCGATCAGCGGGTGCGCAAGCAGAAGGTGCTGTGCGGTGGCCACTCCCTCGGCGGCGTGATCACCGGCTGTCTGGCGACGGCCGACTTCGACGGCGATCCCGCCACCACCGCCGACGCCGGGTACAACCAGTGCGCCGGGTACTTCGCCCTCGACACCACCGTGTCCACCTCGCTCGGCGATCTGAGCGGCAGCATCCCGGATGACACCAACCTGCCGGATGTCGGCCTCGGTTACGGCGTGGTGCGGGCCGGGCTCGACACCGGGGTGCTGCCGCGTTCCCTGTCCGCGCCGGTGCTGCTCAGCCCCGAGACCATGACGCTGCTGGGCATCGCCGGGCTGGGCGCCGTACGGGACCCGGGCGGCGAGGCCGACGGTACCGGTCGGCGGACGGGACGCCGTTCACCGGCGCGGGCAAGGAGGTCACCGACATCCAGGAGCTGGCCCGCAGCCTGGCCGAGCAGCCGCTGGACTTCACCGAGCAGTACTTCCCGACCAAGCTGGTCACCGATCTCCAGCTGGCCACCTCGCCGCAGGTGAAGCGGCTCGTCGTCCACCCGAGGGGGCTCACCGCCCATCCGGTGCTGACCGTGCTCGCGGGAGACGGACTGATGGCGGGCCGCATCCCGGCCGACCTCCACCCCGTGGTCGCCGACGGCTACCAGCACCTCGATGTGCTGACCGCGGCGCCCGTACAGAACGACGGCCGCCCCGAGCCCGTCTCCACGAACCTCGCGACGTTCGCCCGGGAACCCCGGTAGCCACCCACACGGGAGGGCCCGGGAGGTGATCCTCCCGGGCCCTTCCCGCAACGTCTGCGGGGATCAGACCTTGCCCGCGGCGAAGGTGGCCGCCGCGTCGGCGTTCGCGGTGTAGCCGAGGTGCGCTCCCACGTCGAGCCCACCGCTCTCACAGATCGGGTCGCCCTTGGCGCAGAAGTCGATGGTGCGGCTCTGGTAGGTGCCGGTGACGCTCCTGCCGAGGGCCCGGATCGGGTTGCCGAACAGCAGCACGGCGGCGACCTTGGGTTCGAGCGCCGCGGGAATCGTGGCCACGATCGGGCTGCCGACCACCGCGCCCGCGCTGCTGATGCCGATCGAGTTGTCGACGACGTTCGCGCCCTGCGAATAGCCGACCAGCACGAAACGCTGGTTCGGGCAGGCGGCCGCCTGGCTCTTGACGTGGTTCACCACGTCCGCGTTGCCCTGCGCGGCCGAGGTGAAGGAGAGGTCGGCGGGGTAGTTCACCTTGTAACCGGACAGGGTCTTGCCGGTGATTTTCTTCTGCAGCGCCGCATAGACGGGGTCGCCGACGATGAAGCCGAGGGTGCCCGGCTCGAAGGTGCCGCGGGCCGCGACGACGTCGATGTCGGCGCAGGCGGCGGCCGTTGCCGTGGGCGCGGAGAGGGAGACCAGTCCGGCCCCGCCGAGCAGCGAGAGCACGGCGAGGCCCAAGCGAATGCGCATGGGAATCCTTTGAGGGTGGGGCGCGGGAGTGCGCCGCGAACAAGGACGTCCCGAAGGTATGCGCGTGATCTGACCGAGTGTTATGGACGGGAATTCAAATATCCCTCGCCTTTTTGTGCGGACGTGAGCCCCGTGAGCCCGGGGCCGAGTGAGGGGAATTCGTTGCGGAGCGCTTCGGCGCGCAGCGCCAGGATGAGATCCAGACGGCTGCCGGGGTCCTGCAGCGCGTCGCCGAAGAGCTTGTCCAGCTGGCGCAGGCGATAGCGGACCGTCTGCGGGTGGATGTGGAGGCGCGCGGCGACGTCGGGCACGTTGCTGCCGCTGAGCAGCCACGCCAGCAGCGTTCCGGCGAGCCGCCCGCGCTGGCCCTCCGAGACCCCGGCGAGGGGCGCGAGGGCGCGCGAGCGGATCTGGGCGAGCATGGGCTCGTCGCTGTGCAGCAACAGCGTCGACAGATGGTCGGCGCAGCGCACCACGCCCTGCCGGGGCAGGATCCCGCGGCCCATCAGCCCGAGGGCCCGGGTGGCCCAGCGCAGCGACCGGGCGGCCTCGGCGAGCGGAACGGTGGGGCCGATCGCGGCGGGCCGCCCGCGCAGCGCGAGGCCGAACGCCCGGCCACCGAAACCGCCGAACCCGCCGGAGCCGCCCGAGCCGGAGCCCCCGGAACCGCCGGAACCCTCGGCCACCGGCACCAGCATCCGGGGCGGCCGGGACTCCATGTCCACCAGCGCCCCCGCCGCCGCCAACGGCCACTCCTCCTCCCGCTGGTCCGGGGTGGCCGCGAGCGCCACGACCGCGACCTGCCCCGGCACCGGCCACCGGGCGGAGTGCGCCAGGTCCTGCACCGCCTCCGGGGCCGCCGGCCCGTCGCCCAGCAGCAGTTCCAGCAGCCGGCGGCGGCGCCGCTCCAGCTCGTCGGCGCTCTGCACCCGGGCCTCCGCGTAGCCGGCCGCGGCCGCCTCCGCGACCTCGTGCACGGTACGGAACGCCAGCTCGCCCAGGGCCGCCACCACCGCGGAGTCCAGGCCCAGTTCCTCCGCCGTACGGCCCATCAGCCGCCAGGCGCACAGGCCGCCGACCCGCAGCGCGGACTGCAGCGCGTCCAGGCTGCGGCCCTCCAGCGCCTCGCCGCGCCCGAGTTCGTAGTACGTCGTGGTGATCGCGGCACCCTGGCCGGGGTCCGGTTCGGCGATGTGGTCGACGAACAGGGTCAGGGCCTGGACGACGCCCGATCTGAGGTGCGCGCGGTACGTCCCGTCGGCCGGTCGCGCGTACTCCGGGACCTGCCGGCGCACCTCCTCCTCCACCTCGTCGGCGACGGTCTCCAGCTGGTCGCGCAGCAGTTTGGCCAGTCCGGGAGGGACCGGCGGGCGCTCGGGGCCGTCCGGTGCGCTGTGCGGGGTGGGGGCAGCCACGGCGGGCCCTCCGTTCAACCGGAAGCGGCTCACCCGCGGGCCTTTGCCCGGCGGGCGCGGGACACGTCCGGGGTTGGACGGGAGTCCCCTGCGCTCCGTTCCGTGCCCCGACGGCACCGGCCTCACTCCGGCACCCCCAGCGCAGCGGCGAGCATCGGCCACGACGCGGTGAACTCCTTCTTCCGCCGCCCAGGTCCTCGGCGGGCCGCGTCAGAGCCAGTCGCGCCGCTTGAAGATGACGTACAGGCTGACGCACACCACCGCCATCAGCAGCAGCGCGAAGGGATAGCCCAGCACCCAGTGCAGCTCCGGCATGTGCGTGAAGTTCATGCCGTAGATGGTGCCGACCAGGGTCGGGGCGAACAGGATGGCCGCCCACGCGGAGATCTTCTTGACCTCCTCGTTCTGCTCGAAGCCCGCCTCGGCCAGCGCCCTCATCTCGGCGTTCTGCTGCTGGGTGACCAGGGTGGCGTTGACCGCGAGGATGTCGGTGAGGGCCGAGCGGAAGCCGTCCACGCGCTCGCTGGTGTGGGTGACGTGGTCGGCGACGTCCCGCAGATAGCGCTGCAGCTCATCGTCGGTGCCGTACTTGTCGAAACCGGCCATCAGCCCGCGCAGCATCCCCACCAGCGGGCGGGTTGCGCGCTGGAACTCCACCATTTCGCGGGAGAGTTCGTAGATGCGGCGCGACACCGCGGGGTCGCCGCGGAAGACCTCGGTCTCGATCTCGTCGATGTCGTTCTGCACGCCCGCCACGACCGGGGCGTAGCCGTCCACGACCGCGTCCAGGATGGCGTACAGCACCGCCTCCGGGCCGAGGGCCAGCAGTTCGGGGGCCGACTCCATCCGGGCGCGCACCGCCGACAGGTCCGGGGCGGCGCCGTGCCGGACGGTGATGAGGAAGTCGGGGCCGACGAAGACGTGCAGCTCGCCGAAGTCCACCTCCTCGACCGCGTCGAGGTAGCGGGCGGCGCGCAGCACGACGAACAGCGTCTCGCCGTAGCGCTCCAGCTTGGGCCGCTGGTGCGCCTCCATCGCGTCCTCGATGGACAGCTTGTGCAGATCGAATTCCTGGGCGAGCGACAGCAGCTCCGCCTCGGTCGGCCGGTACAGCCCGATCCAGGCCATCGCGCCCGGCTCCTCGCGCAGCCGCCGGAAGGTGGCGGCCAGGCTGTCGGGCGTGCCCACCCGGCGGCCGTCGCGGTAGACGGCCGCGTCCACCACGCTCTGCTCGTCGGCGACCGCCGTGCCGTCGACCGCGCCGGGTGCGGACCCGGCGCCCGGCGGGACCGCCGCCCCGGTCCCGGTCCCGGAGCGTGGGCCGTGGCCCGCCGCGCGCGTCACCGCGGGCCGCAGCCAGGGGTACTTCTTCAGCGGGCGCGGGGTGTGGGAACGGCGCTCGGACATGAGGGGTCCTTTACGGGTAGCTGGCGCCGGGCCGCGCTGAGCCGCGGTGCGCTGTGGTGCGCCGCGTTCAGCGCGGCCGGGACGGGGTGGCGGCTCGCGGCATGCGACTGGGAGGTTCGCTGGTCATCGCGTGCACCTCACCTCCTTGTCGCGGATCCCCTGGGCACCGGGCGCGTGGGGGCCGTGGGCGCCCCGAGCGCGCACCACGGGCCTCAGAGCAGGATATCCCCCGATATGCCCAGGCGGCGGCCGGGGCGGCCGGATCCGGAATCACCCGCTCCAAAGCGGTCTCGTGGCGTCGATGTGCCGTCCATGAGAACGGGTACCCGCTCCTGGCGGGCCCACGACCGTTTGCCTACGATTGTTGGCATGGACGATCCCGGGCCCCGCTCCTGCGGCGGCGAACCCCGCCTGACGGGCGCCCGGAGCGCCGACCGCACCCGCGCCACCATCCTGCGCGCCGCCCGCGCGCGCTTCGCCCGGCACGGCTACGAGCGCACCACCATCCGCGCGATCGCCGCCGACGCGGCCATCGACGCCTCGATGGTCATGCGCTACTTCGGCAGCAAGGACCAGCTCTTCGACGCGGCCCTCACCATCGACCTGCGGCTGCCCGACCTGACCGCCGTGGACCGCGACGACCTCGCGCGGGTCCTCGTACGCCACTTCCTCGACCGCTGGGAGGGCGACCCCGCCGACGACGCCCTGCTGCTCCTGCTGCGCTCCGCGGTCACCCACGAGCGGGCCGCCGAGCGGCTGCGCGAGATCTTCGCCGCGCAGGTCGCGCCCGCCCTCGGCGACGCCGCCGACCCGCGCCGCGCCGCGCTGGTCTGCGCCCAGCTCCTCGGCCTCGCCCTCACCCGCCATCTGCTGCGTGCCCCGGGGGTGACCGCCCTGACGCCGGACGAGGTGGTCGAGCTGTACGCCCCGGCCCTCGCCGCGGTCCTGGCGTAGCCGCCGCCGAGACCTCATGGAACTGACGGCGGGTGTCCCCGCAGCCGCGCCGCGCCGACCCGCGGCGGCTGAGGGCGGGCCCCTGAGGACGCGCCCGCCAACGCAGCGAGCGTGCGTGCCAGGCGTCGCGGGCCCGGCGGGACTTTGCGGACACCCCCTACGGCAGCAGCCCCGCGCGGCGGGCCTCGACCACCGCGTGCAGGCGGGTGTTCGCCCCCAACTTGCGCATGCAGGACCGCAGATAGCTCTTCACCGTCTCCGGCCGCAGCCCCAGCCGGTCGGCCGCCGCCGAGTTCGTCGCGCCCGAGGCCACACAGGCCAGGACGTCCACCTCGCGCGGGGACAGCTGCACACGTCCGTGGGGCGCCCGGTCGCGGCCGCCACCCGACGAGGCGCGGGCCAGGCGGCCGCAGGCGGTCAGGATCTCCGCCCGCAGCTGCGGATCGGCCACCCGCTGGGCCAGGGCCCGCAGGTCGACATGGGCCGCGCGGACCTCCTCCCAGACCGCCGGGTCGGGCCCCGCCTCCGGCACCGGCTGCTCCGCGACCGCCATCAGCCGCCGCGCCTCGTCCTGCGCGGCGAGGGTCCGCTCCAGCTCGCGGGCGGCCTCCACGGCCGCGCTCAGGGCGCGGTCACCGAGGATCAGCGGCTGCCGCAGCGCCCCGTACAGCAGGCCGCGCACCCGGCCCCGGACGACCACCGGCACGGCCATCATCGAGCGCAGCCCCTCGGCGCCGACCGCGCCGTCGTACTCGTGGCTGATCGCCCGCGAGAGGGGATAGTCGATCACGGATATCGGCTGGGACAGGGTCAGGACCTTGCCGCCGAGTCCGTTGCCCGCCGCGATGGCGAGGCCGTGCAAGGAGTCCGTGGTGGTCCCGGTGAGTTCGGAGATACGGAACTGCTGGGCGCCGGAGAACAGTCCGCCGAAGGCGACGGGCAGCCCGCCGCGCCGGCGCATCCGCAGCAGCGCTGTCCGTACGTCGACGGCACGCTCCGATTCCGCCACGGTCGCCTCCCCGAAACGTCACCACCCCCGTCCGGGGGTGGTGAGACCCAGATCACCCGTCGCACGATGCTAGCGAGCGGCACCGCAATTCAGGAGGAAGAAGTGACAGCAATGAGTCCGTCTCACGATTTCCGCGTGGCACGGGACTTCCTTCTCGACCGCCGCGAGGATTACGCGGCGGCGTACGAAGGGTTCAGCTGGCCCCGCCCGGACCGTTTCAACTGGGCCCTGGACTGGTTCGACCAGATCGCGGAAGGAAACGGCCGCACCGCTTTGCACATCGTGGAGGAGGACGGCCGGGAGACCCGGCTGAGCTTCGACGCGATGCGCCGCCGCTCCGACCAGGCCGCGAACTGGCTGCGCGCCAGGGGCGTGCGGCCGGGGGACCGGATCGTGGTCATGCTCGGCAACCAGCGGGAGCTGTGGGAGACGGCGCTGGCGGCGATGAAGCTGCGCGCCGTCGTCATCCCCGCCACCCCGCTGCTCGGCCCGCTGGACCTGGCGGACCGCATCGTCCGCGGCCGGGCGAGGCACGTGATCGTGCGGGCGGCGGACACCGGTAAGTTCACGCAGGTGGCGGGCGACTACACCCGCATCGCGGTCGGCGGCGCGCCGGACGGCTGGCTGGCGTACGAGGACGCCGGGACGGACGCGGTGCCGGATGAGGCCCCGGACGGGGTGACGGCCCTCGCGGACCGCTTCGTGCCGGACGGGCCGACCCGCGCGGACGACCCGCTCATGCTCTACTTCACCTCCGGCACCACCGCCCAGCCCAAGCTCGTGGAGCACACCCACATCTCGTACCCCATCGGCCATCTGTCGACGATGTACTGGATCGGGCTCCGGCCCGGCGACGTCCACCTCAACATCTCCTCCCCGGGCTGGGCCAAGCACGCCTGGTCCAACCTCTTCGCGCCCTGGAACGCCGAGGCGACCGTCTTCATCCACAACTACGCCCGCTTCGACGCCACCCGTCTCATGGCCGAGATGGACCGCTGCGGCGTCACCACCTTCTGCGCCCCGCCCACCGTCTGGCGCATGCTCATCCAGGCCGACCTGACCCAGTTGCGGCGCCCCCCGCGCGAGGCCGTGGCCGCCGGTGAGCCGCTGAACCCGGAGGTCATCGAGCACGTCCGGCGCGCCTGGGGGGTGACGATCCGGGACGGCTTCGGCCAGACCGAGACCGCCGTCCAGGTCGCCAACACCCCCGGTCAGCCGCTGAAGACCGGCTCGATGGGCCGCCCGACACCCGGCTTCAGCGTCGTCCTCCTGGACCCGGTCACCGGCGAACCCGGCGACGAGGGCGAGATCTGCCTCGACCTGACCGGCCGCCACGGCCGCCCCGTCGGCCTGATGACGGGGTACGAGGGCGACGAGGAGCGCACCGCCGAGGCCACCGCGGGCGGCTACTACCGCACCGGCGACATCGGCTCGCGTGACGCGGACGGTTATGTCACGTATATCGGGCGCGCGGACGATGTCTTTAAAAGTTCGGATTATAAGATTTCGCCCTTCGAGCTGGAGAGCGCCCTGCTGGAACACGAGGCGGTCGCCGAGGCCGCCGTCGTCCCGGCGCCCGATCCGGTGCGGCTGTCCGTGCCGAAGGCGTACATCGTGCTGGCCGAGGGCTGGGAGCCGGGCCCGGAGACGGCCAAGGTGCTGTTCGCGCACTCCAGGGCGGTGCTGGCGCCGTACAAGCGGGTACGGCGGCTGGAGTTCGCGGAGCTGCCCAAGACGGTGTCCGGCAAGATTCGCCGGATCGAACTACGGGAACGCACGGCGATCGGCGACGGCGTCGAGTTTCATGAGGGAACCTCGTGAACAGCAGCTCCCCCTCATGTGACCGACACGGCATGTGACCGCAAGGAGACACCATGACCGAACCGATCTCCGACGACCCGCCACCGGCTCCAGCCGCCCCCGCCGCCCTCTCCTACGCCAGCGGCACCGGGGACCTGCCGCTGCTCGGCGACACCATCGGTGCCAACCTCGCCCGGGCCGTCGAGGCGTACGGCGACCGCGAGGCACTGGTCGACGTCCCCTCCGGCCGCCGCTGGACGTACGCCGAATTCGGCCGGGCGGTCGAGGCGGTCGCGCTCGGGCTGATGGCCAAGGGCGTCGGCAAGGGCGACCGGGTGGGCATCTGGGCGGTCAACTGCCCCGAATGGGTGCTGACGCAGTACGCCACCGCCCGCATCGGCGCCGTCATGGTCAACGTCAACCCCGCCTACCGCGTCCACGAGCTGCGGTACGTCCTGCGGCAGGCAGGGGTGTCGGTCCTGGTCTCGTCCACCGTGCACAAGGACAGCGACTACCGCCGCATGGTCGAGCAGGTGCGCGCCGAATGCCCCGCCCTGCGCGACGTCGTCTACATCGGCGACCGCACCTGGGACGGGCTGGTGCGCGCGGGGGAGGGGGTGCCGAAGGAGAAGCTGGCCGAGCGCGAGGCCCGGCTGTCCTGCGACGACCCGGTCAACATCCAGTACACCTCGGGCACCACCGGCTTCCCCAAGGGCGCCACCCTCTCCCACCACAACATCCTCAACAACGGCTACTTCGTGGGGGAGACGGTCGGCTACACCGAGCACGACCGGATCTGTCTGCCGGTCCCGCTCTACCACTGCTTCGGCATGGTCATGGGCGCGCTGGGCGCCACCACCCACGGCGCCTGCGTCGTCCTCCCGGCCCCCACCTTCGAACCGGCCGCCACGCTGTCCGCCGTCGAACGGGAGCGCTGCACCTCGCTGTACGGCGTCCCCACCATGTTCATCGCCGAGCTGGCCCTGCCCGACTTCGCCACCTTCGACCTCTCCTCGCTGCGCACCGGGATCATGGCCGGATCGCCCTGCCCGGTGGAGGTGATGCGGCGGGTGGTCGCCGAGATGCACATGGCGGAGGTGTCCATCTGCTACGGCATGACCGAGACCTCCCCGGTCTCCACCCAGACCCGGCGCGACGACGACCTCGCGCGCCGCACCGGCACGGTCGGCCGGGCGCTGCCGTACGTCGAGGTCAAGGTCATGGACCCGGCCACCGGCCTGACCGTCCCCCGCGGCACCCGCGGCGAGCTGTGCACCCGCGGCTACTCGGTGATGCTCGGCTACTGGGAGGAGCCGGAGCTGACGGCCGAGGCCATCGACCGGGCGGGCTGGATGCACACCGGGGACCTGGCGGTGATGGACGACGACGGCTACGTCCAGATCGTCGGCCGGATCAAGGACATGATCATCCGCGGCGGGGAGAACGTGTACCCGCGGGAGATCGAGGAGTTCCTGCACACCCACCCCAAGATCGCCGATGTGCAGGTGGTGGGCGTCCCCGACGAGAAGTACGGCGAGGAGATCCTGGCCTGCGTGATCCTGCGCGAGGGCGCGGGCTCCCTCACCCGCGACGAACTGGCCCGCTTCTGCCGCGGCCGGCTGGCCGCCTTCAAGGTGCCGCGCCATCTGCGCGTCATGGACGCCTTCCCGATGACGGTCAGCGGCAAGGTCCGCAAGGTCGAGTTGCGGGAGGCGGGCGCCCGCGAAGTGGCCGGGGTGCCGGAGACCCGTACCGACCCGGACCGCACCAGCCGGCCCCAGCCCGCCCGGTGACCGCTACCGCACCGCGTCCGGGAGGCAGCCCCTCACCCCGGACCCGGCGCCCCGGCTGAACGCCGACACGCGCTGCGAGGCGTTGCCGTGGTCGGAGGTGTCCGTCCACGGCGTCGCGTCGGCGAGCGCCGACAGCGCGTCGGCCAGCTCGTCCGTATCGCCGTCCTCGAAGGTCAGGGTGCGGTCCCGGGCCGCGCCGAAGAGGACGGCACCGGCCAGGCAGTCGGCCTGGAGCTCGCGGGCCAGGTCGACCAGGCCCGCGTCCAGCCGGTTCTGGACGGCGTGCCCCCACTCATGGGCGATGACCAGATAGACCCAGGCATCCCCCCGCCGGTGGCCCGCCCGCATCAGGTCCATGTCCCATGCCACGTAGTCACCGCCCGGGCAGTAGACGGCGTTGTCGTCGGGCAGCGGGGTGCCCCCGCAGGTGGGCCCGTCGGCGGCGGCGCCGTCGTACGGGCCCAGGACCCGGGGCGGGCGGTAGGCGCCGGTGAAGAACTCGCTCCAGTGGGTGGACCAGTAGGTGGTGGTGACGGACACCGCCGCGTCGATGTCCCCCTCCACGCTGTCCCCCGCCCCCGGACCGGGGACGCTCGCCCTCGGGCTCGTCCCTGCGGGCCGCGGCAGCCCACTCCCGCCGCAGCCGGAGACGGTCAGCAGGGCCAGGCCGGTCAGAACGGTCAGGACCGCCGCCGCGATCCTCGGGCACCACGGAACAACCATCGAATGCGGCCTCCGGCCGGTCGTGAACGGTGCGGGTGGTGCCTCAACCGAAGCGCCCCCCGGTCATGAGCACAAGTCCAGGCCGGTGGTGAAGGAGCGCACCAGCTCCGCCAGCGCACGCGGGCGCTCCAGCAGCATCGCGTGCGACGCGTCCACCGTGCGCACCGAGATCCGCGGGTGTTCCGCGGCGAGCTTCCCGAGGCCGGCCTCCAGCCCCTTCATGTACGCGGCCATCAGCTCGTCGAACCAGGCCAGCTCCGGGCCCTGGTCCACCAGCCGCGTGCCGCGGACGATCAGCATCGGGCGGGTCAGCCGACGGTAGACCGGGAACATGTCCAGTTCGTCCATCGCCTCCAGCATCTCCACCGCCCGCTCCCGCTCCGGCCGCAGGAAAAACTGCCCGTCTCCGGTCTCGCCGAGCGACCGCCGCATGCCCTCCTCCAGCAGCTCCGGCGCGAAGCCCAGCCCGGCGGCCATGGCGGCCGCTTGAGCCCGTACGCTCTCCAGCCCCTCGGGCGGGAAGACCCGGCCCGCCGCCGCCCGGGCGAACTGCCGGGCCCGGTCCAGCCCCTCGGCCACGGTCCGCGGGTCGAGCCCGGCGTACTGCTCGGGCCGCCCCAGCCCGAAGCCATCGAGGTTGACCGCGCCGGGCGTACGCGGATGGGCGTCCGCGTACAGAGCGGCCAGCATGCCGCCGAGCGAGTGGCCGACGAGTACGGCCTCCGGAACTCCGCACGCGTCCAGGACGGCCTCGATGTCGCCGAGCGCGGCCGCGATCGTCCAGGGCTCCGCCCCGCGTCCCGAGCGGCCGTGCGCCCGCAGGTCCATCGAGAAGACCCGGTGATCGGCGACCAGTTCGCCCGCGATCTCCGACCAGTCGGCGAGCGTGCGGGTGGCCCCGTGGACCAGCAGCAGCGGGACGCCGCTGCCGCCGTGGTCGCGGACGGCCAGCGTGACATCGGCGCGATCGACGGTGAGGCCGGTGGGAAGACCGGTGGGGGAAGACGGCATGGGGCAGCGCTCCTCGAGGTCATGGGCGGGATCGGGAACCACCGTAGAGCGCCGGAGGAGGGCGAAGATCATCCGCGAAGTGGAGGCGCAACGGGCCTCGTTCAGGTGACAATGGATGAGGCTCATCCGCGGGGCGGGCCGCAGCGGATCAGCGTGTCCGCGGGGTCGTTGACGGGCTGGGGGGTGCCCGTCAGGTCCATGATGAAGAGCGGGATGTGCAGCGCGTCCGCGCGCGCCCGCGCCTCCCTGGCGTAGCCCGCCAGCGAGAAGAAGACGCTCAGCGCCGATTCGTTGAGACCGTTCAGCCACAGGCACTCGACCTCGCGCAGCCCGGTGGGGCGGGTCGTCGGGTCGACCTGGGCGACGACGCCTTTCCCGTACAGGTCCACCCCGGCCGCCCCCGGGTCGTCCGGGCGCCGCAGACAGCCGAAGCCGAGCCACCGCAGATACTGGGCGGCGGCGGTGACCGCGTCCCGCGCGGTACGGATCGTCACCGGCCGGAATGCCGGGCGAGCCGCGGGCTCATCCTCCTGAGCGTGGCCCTGGGCCCGCGGCGCGGGCGCGACCGGGACCCGCACGACCGCACCGCAGCCGCAGCCGAACTCCGGCTGCGGCCAGTGGCCCTGACGCCCGCAGGCCGGGCAGTCCACCGCCACCCATATGTCCTGCCAGGTGCGGTGCTCGATCTCCTCCGGCGTGCCGTCGCGCAGCACCGGGAGGGTGAGCGGCGCGCCGCACGGGCACGGGAAGGTGGGCGGAGTGAACGACTGCTCGCGGCGGCACGCGGGGCAGCGCACCGGCACGCTCTCTGTCATCTGGTCTCCTCCATGGATGCTCCGCCCTTCGGGGTGGAGAGAAGATGGAGTCCTGCTGGGCAGGGTGGGGATAACCGGCTCGATGTCAGCGCAAATCGAGGTTCGACACCGACAGCAGTCAGATGGTCACAAAGTGTCATGGGAGTTTGTGAGTCGTGGCCACTCGCGTGAAGCGGGCTTTCAAGTACCGCTTCTATCCGACCGATGCGCAGACAGCGGAGCTGTCGCGGACGTTCGGGTGCGTGCGGAAGGTCTACAACATGACGCTCGCCGCACGTACGGAGGCGTGGGCCCGGCAGGAGCGGGTGAACTACAACGCGACCTCGGCAATGTTGACGGCGTGGAAGAAGACCGGGGAATTGGCCTACCTCAACGAGGTGTCCTCGGTCCCGCTTCAGCAGGCGCATCGGCACTTGCAGGTCGTGTTCACCAACTTCTTCGCCAAGCGGGCCAGGTCCAAGCCCTCCTCGGTGACCGTCTCGCAGGACACGGCGGGCCGCTGGTTCGTGTCGCTGCTGTGTGAGGATCCGGCGGTGCAACCGCTCCCGGCTCACGGGCAGGCGGTCGGGATCGACGTCGGTCTCGGCCACCTGCTGACCCTCTCCACCGGGGAGAAGATCGCCAACCCGCGGCACGAGCGCCGTGACCGGGAGCGGCTGGCCAGGGCGCAGCGGAAGCTGTCCCGCAAGGCCCGGGGGGATGGTGCGAACCGGGTCAAGGCCCGGCGGAAGGTCGCGCGCATCTATGTCCGGATCACCGACCGCCGCAGGGATCACCTGCACAAGCTGACCACTCGACTCGTGCGTGAGAACCAAACGCTCGTGATCGAGGACCTGAGCGTGCGCAACATGGTCAAGAATCGGAAACTGGCCCGCGCGATCAGTGACGCGGCGTGGTCGGAGTTCCGGAGCATGCTGGAGTACAAGGCCGCCTGGTACGGACGCGAGGTGATCGCGGTGGACCGCTGGTTTCCCTCCTCCAGGCTGTGCTCGAACTGCGGTACCCTCGCCGAAACCATGCCGTTGCGCGTCCGTACCTGGAAGTGCAACGGCTGCGGTGCGACCCATGACCGGGACGTGAACGCGGCGAAGAATCTTCTGGCCGCCGGGCTGGCGGTGTCTGTCTGTGGAGCTGGTGTAAGACCTCAACGGAGAACTCCGGGCGGGCAGTCGGCGGCGAAGCAGAAACCCTCACAGCGCGAGCCGTGAGGTCCCCTCGTTCGCGAAGGAGAGAAGTCAACTGACGCTCCGTAGCGGCCGGCCCCTCCGGTCCGGCGCAGGGGCCATGAGTCAGTGCGTCTGCGGTAACGGGGCCATGCTCCAGCACGCGGGGGAGTGACGGGAGGGATTCGGGTGTTCTGCCCACCTCCAGTGGGACGCCCGCGTGACGCCGCGCTGGACGCCTGGCGGATGGCGGCCGGAGCCCGCGGCGCGCGTGGGTCAAGGGCTGCCGGAGGCGCGGGTGGGCGCAGTAGGTTGGCCGCGTGAGATTGAGGGTTGAGTTCACCACCGAGCCGTTCGACCTCGACGATGTGCCGCCGCATGCCGTGGCCGCCCGCGAGGCGGTCCAGGCCGCGCCGCTGGACACCGTGGACGTCGGCCCGTTCGGCAACACCGCGGAGGGCCGGGCGGACGCCGTGCTGGCCGCCGTGGACGATCTGCTGCGCAAGTCCCTGGACGCGGGCGCCACCCGGGTGTCGCTCCAGGTCAACGTCGTCGCGGAGCCCGACGCGTGACCGGCCCGGCGGACCATCCCTTCGTCTCGGCCGTCCGGCCGCTGGTCGACGCGATGGGCGGCGAGCTGATCGCCCCGGACCGGGCCCGGGACGACGACGTGGTGCTGTCCTGGGAGGGCCGCGCGGTCGTGGCCGTCCGTCTGCCCGGCATCTCGGCGTCCCTGGACCACATCCTCGCCGACCTCGGGCGTCGCCACGGCGTGCCGCTGTCGGCCCTGGACCGCAAGACCAAGCAGGGGATCGTCCGCGCCCTGGAACAGCGCGGCGCCTTCACGGTGCGCCACGGCGTCGAGACGGTCGCGAGCGCGCTCGGGGTGAGCCGCTTCACCGTCTACAACTACCTCAACCGGGAGAAGGACGCCGAGCGCCCGGAGCCGCGACGACCCGCTTGACGCCGATCAGGGTGCGGTAGCGGGGGCGGTCGGCGAAGGCGGCCAGGGGCCAGACGGCGGGGCGTCCGGCCTCGGCGCACAGGTGGAGGACCCGGTCCGGTCCGGCCCAGACGCCCACGTGGGCGCCGTAGGCGTCGTCGGTGGCGTTGAACAGCAGCAGGTCCAGGGGGCGGGCCTCCGCCACGCGGGTCGTCGCCGCCGTATCGGCCCACAGGTCGCTGGAGCGCAGGTCGGGCGGGCGCAGGCCGAAATGGCGCAGCACCGCGTACGCGAACAGCTGGCAGTTGGCGCCCTCGGCGAGGTCCGGGCGCTCGGCGACCGCCGGGGAGCCGGGAAACCGCGCGGCGGCGTACGGGACGGACCAGAAGCGGTCCGGCAGCCGGGCGGCGAGGTCAGTGGTCATGGGCCCCATCCTGACCTGCCGGGGACGTGTGCGGAACCGGCGTTTCCAGCCCTGTTTTCAACAAAGTGTTGACGCATGCGGGGGAAGCTCCTAGCTTTCGGGTGTGACTACCAGCGCTCCACCGGGCCTGGCCCGGTTCAACGCGGCGGACCGGCAGGACGCGGCCGCGCTGCTGTACGAGGTGTGCGCCAGCCGGGCCTGGGGCGCGGCGGTGGCCGCCGGACGGCCGTACCGCCACGTGGACGCCCTGCTCGGCGCGTCCGACGCGGCCATGGCCGGGCTGACCGAGGGTGACCTCGCCGAGGCCATGGCCGGGCACCCGCCCATCGGGCGGCCGAAACCGGGCGACGCCACCTCGGCGCGCGAGCAGAGCGGGGTGGGCGAGGATTCGCGCGCGGAGCTGCTGGAGCTGAATCTCGCGTACCAGGAGCGCCATGGCCAGGTGTTCCTGATCTGCGCCACCGGCCGCACCGGCGAGGAGATGCTCACCGCCCTGCGCGAGCGGATCGGCAACGACACGGACACCGAACGCGAGATCGTCCGGGCCGAACTGGGGAAGATCAACCGTATCCGGCTGACCCGCCTGGTCACCGCGGAAGCGGCGGAAGGAGAACGGTGATGGCGAACGGCACCTCCGTGTCCACGCACATCCTGGACACCAGCCTCGGCCGCCCGGCCCCCGGCGTCCCCGTCGAGCTGTCGGTGCGCCCCGGGGGCGGCGCCGACTGGGCGGCGCACGCCGCCTCCCGCACCGACGCCGACGGCCGCTGCACGGATCTGCCCGCCCTGCCCGAGGGCACCACCCACGTACGGCTGCGTTTCGAGACCGAGTCGCGCGGGCCCTTCTTCCCGGAGGTGACGGTCGTCTTCGCCGTCGAGCCCGGCGAGCACTACCACGTGCCGCTGCTGCTCACCCCGTTCGGCTACTCCGTATACCGAGGGAGTTGAGCCCGATGCCCATGCTCGGCCAGAACCAGTACGGCAAGGCGGAGACCCGCGTGGTCCGGATGGTGCGCGACGGCGCCGTGCACCACATCAAGGACCTGAACGTCTCCGTCGCGCTCTCCGGCGACATGGCGGACGTCCACCGCCACGGCGACAACACCGGCGTCCTGCCGACCGACACCATGAAGAACACGGTGTACGCCTTCGCCAAGCAGCACGGCATCGCCACCGCCGAACACTTCGGCATGGAGCTGGCCCGCCACTTCGTCGGCAGCCAGGACACGATCCGCACCGCCCGCGTCCGGATCGAGGAGTACGCCTGGGAGCGGATCGAGACCGGCGGCGAGGCCCGGCACTCCTTCGTCCGCGCCGGCCAGGAGACCCGTACCGCCCAGATCCGCTACGACGGGCGGGACTGGGAGGTGCTGTCCGGACTTCAGGGCCTCACGGTCATGAACTCCACCGACTCCGAGTTCCACGGTTACGTCAAGGACGCGTACACCACCCTGCCGGAGGCGCGCGACCGCATTCTCGCCACCGATGTGCACGCCCGCTGGCGGCACGGCTGGAGCGACGGCGCGCACCCGGAGCCGGACTGGGACGCCGCGTACGACGGGGCGCGCGCCGATCTGCTGGCCGCCTTCGCCGAGACGTACTCCCTCTCGCTCCAGCAGACGCTGTACGCGATGGGCGCGCGCGTCATCGAGCGGCACCCCGGGATCGACGAGATACGGCTCTCCCTCCCCAACAAGCATCACTTCCTGGTCGACCTGGCGCCCTTCGGCCTCACCAACGACAACGAGGTCTACTTCGCCGCCGACCGGCCGTACGGGCTCATCGAGGCCACCGTCCTGCGGGACGGCGCCGAGCCCAGGATTCCCACCGACTGACCCCCCATCTGAAGGGCCTCACCCCGTGCACCGCATCGTCATCGAGAACTGCGCCATCGCGACCGTGGACGCACAGGACACCGAACACGCCTCGGGCCATGTCGTCGTCGCGGGCAACCGCATCGAGTCGGTGGGCCCGGGCCCCGCGCCCGAGGGGCTGGAGGGGGTGGCCCGCCGGGTCGACGGCACCGGCCATCTCCTCACCCCGGGCCTGGTCAACACCCACCACCACTTCTACCAGTGGCTCACCCGCGGTCTCGCCCAGGACCACAACCTCTTCGACTGGCTGGTCGCGCTCTACCCCACCTGGGCCCGGATCGACGAGCCGATGGTGTATGCCGCCGCCCGCGGCTCGCTCGCGATGATGGTGCGCGGCGGCGTCACCACCGCCATGGACCACCACTACGTCTTCCCGCGCGGCTCCGGCGATCTGCTGGGCGCCGAGATCCGCGCGGCGCGCGAGCTGGGTGTGCGGTTCACCGCCGCGCGCGGCTCCATGGATCTCGGCAGTTCGGACGGCGGGCTGCCGCCGGACTTCGCCGTCGAGACCACCGAGGACGCCCTCGCGGCCACCGAGGAGGCCATCGACACCCACCACGATGCCTCGCCCGACGCGATGCTGCGGATCGTGGTCGCGCCCTGCTCGCCGTTCTCCGTCACCACCGACCTCATGCGGCAGAGCGCCGAGCTGGCCCGCCGCAAGGGCGTACGGCTGCACACCCACGGCTCGGAGACGGTCGAGGAGGAGAAGTTCTGCCACGAGAAGTTCGGGATGGGCCCGACCGACTACTTCGACCGGACCGGCTGGCTGGGTGAGGACGTGTGGATGGCGCACTGCGTCCACATGAACGACGACGACATCGCCACCTTCGCCCGCACCGGCACCGGCGTCGCCCACTGCCCGTCCTCCAACGCCCGGCTCGCCGCCGGGCGGGCCCGGGTGCCGGACCTGCTCGCCGCGGGCGTGCCGGTCGGGCTGGGCGTGGACGGCACCGCCTCGAACGAGTCCGGCGAGCTGCACACCGAGCTGCGCAACGCCCTGCTGATCAACCGGCTCGGCGACCACCGCGAGAAGGCGCTGACGGTCCGCCAGGCGCTGCGGCTGGGCACCCACGGCGGGGCCAGGGTGCTGGGCCGTCAGGACGAGATCGGGTCGCTGGAGCCGGGCAAGCTGGCCGATCTGGTGCTGTGGAAGCTGGACGGCCTCGGCCACTCGACGATCGCCGACCCGGTCGCGGCGCTGGTGCTGGGCGCGGCGGCGCCGGTGACCCTGTCGCTGGTGAACGGCGAGCCGGTGGTGGAGGCGGGGCGGCTGCTCACCGCCGACGAGGACGCCGTCGCGCGCGACGCGCGGGACGAGGCGCGGCGGCTGGCCCGTATCGCGGCGGAGGGGTGATACGCCGGGAGGTCATACGCCGGAGGTGATACGCCGCAGATGATACGTCGGAGGGGTCGGGGTGTCCGGGGTGGTCAGATGGCGCTGTTGAGGCGCCCGTGGCGCTTTACGCCCCGTTGACATCCCACCTTTGCGGTTCTAGGTTCCGGTACGCGGCTGGCCAGCCCTCCTGTCCGACCACTCACGAGCACAGGAGCCGCCATGCGTGTGCCCCCAGGGGCGTTATCCCTGTCCCGAGGTCTGAGCCTGCTGCTCGGCCTGCTGATGGCGCTGACCCTCGGCGGACCGTCCGCCACCGCGGCACCGGCGGCCGGGCGCGCGGCCGAGCCCGGTCCCGGAACCGACTACGCGGCCGACGACCCGTTCACCTCCGCCCGCACCGAGTGGTGGCGGCAGGACCGGTTCGGGATGTTCATCCACTTCGGCGCGTACTCCCAACTGGAGGGCGAGTACACCCGGCCGGACGGCACGGTGTGCCGGGACGCGGAGTGGATCAAGCGGAACTGCCAGATCCCGATGAGCGAGTACGAGGACCTGGCGCAGGGGTTCAACCCCGCGTCCTTCGACGCGAAGGCCGTCGTCAAGGCGGCCAAGGACGCCGGGCAGCGCTACATCGTCATCACCTCCAAGCACCACGACGGGTACGCGATGTGGCCGACGAAGCAGAACAAGTGGAACCTGCGCGACCACTCCTCGTTCGACAAGAGGCGCGACATCCTCGCCGAGCTGAAGAAGGCCGCCGACCAGGCGGGCATCAAGCTCGGCTTCTACTACTCGATCTGGGACTGGCACGATCCCGACTTCGCCGACCCGGCCACCTTCCCGCAGTACCGGAAGCGGATGTACGCGCAGCTCAAGGAGCTGATCGACAACTACGACCCGGCGCTGCTGTGGTTCGACGGCGAATGGGACGCGGACAACCCCACCAACCCCTGGTCCCCGAAGGACGGCGAACAGCTCGAGGCGTATCTGCGCGGCCTGAACCCGGACCTGGTCATCAACAACCGGGTCGGCAAGCGGCGCGTCGTGGACGGCGACTACGGCACCCCCGAGCAGGAGATCCCGGACGCGCCGGTGGACGGCCAGCTCTGGGAGTCCTGCATGACCCTCAACGGCCACTGGGGGTTCGCGAAGTACGACCAGAACTGGAAGTCGCCCCAGATCCTCGCCCGCAACCTCCTGGACATCGCGAGCCGCGGCGGCAACTACCTGCTCAACGTCGGCCCCGACAAGCTCGGCCGGATCCCCCAGCCGTCCGTCGACCGGCTGCGCGAGATCGGCTCCTGGCTGCGGACGGCCGGTCAGGGCCGGGCCGTGTACGGCGCGGGGAACGCCGGGCTGGTGGCCGAGCCCGGGTGGGGAGCGGTCAGCCGGTCCGGGAACACGCTCTACGCGTCCGTGGCCTCCTGGCCGGCCGCCGGGCAGCCCCTCCACCTGACCGCGAAGGCGCCGTTCGAGGTGACCGGGGCGCGGGTGCTGGGCAGCGGGCAGAAGGTCGCGGTCACGGCGGCCGGGGACGGCTTCGACCTCACCCCCTCCGGCGGGCCGGTGAACGACATCGCGTCGGTGATCGAGCTGACCGTCCGGCCGTCCGGGCCGTCGGTGCCACCGGGCCGGGGGACGGGGCTGCGGCAGGAGGTGTTCGCGAACGACACCTTCACCGGGCCGCCCGCCGTCACCCGCACCGACCCGACCGTCAACCACGCCTGGAAGTCCGCCGGTTCACCGGACGCGGCGGTCCCGGCCGACCACTTCAGCGTCCGCTGGACCGGCTCCCTGGAGCCGCGCTACAGCCAGACGTACACGCTGACCACCGTCTCCGACGACACGGCCCGGGTGTGGATCGACGGCCGGCTGGTCATCGACAGCGCCACTCCGCACGGGGCGCGGGTCGACAAGGCGACCGTGGATCTGCGGGCCGGACAGCGCCACTCGATCAAGATCGAGTACACCGAGCAGACCGGTGAGGCGCACATGAAGCTGCTGTGGTCCAGCCCCGGGCAGCCGCAGCAGATCGTGCCGCGCGGTCAGCTCTTCCCGTCGTAAGGGCCGCGAAAAAGGGGCCCCGGGAACGCGTGCGTCCCGGGGCCCCTTGTCACCTGCGTGCGAACGCTCAGTCCAGCAGCTCGTACGCGGGCAGCGTGAGGAACGCCGCGTAGTCCTCGTCCAGCGCGACCTTCAGCAGCAGATCGTGGGCCTGGCTCCACCGCCCGGCCGCGAACGCCTCCGGGCCGACCTCCTCGCGGATCGCGGCCAGCTCCTCGGCGGCGACCCCGCGCACCAGGTCGGCGGTGGCCTTCTCGCCGTTCTCGAAGACCACTCCGGCGTTGATCCACTGCCAGATCTGGGACCGGGAGATCTCCGCGGTGGCGGCGTCCTCCATCAGGTTGAAGATGCCGACGGCGCCCAGGCCCCGCAGCCACGCCTCGATGTAGCGGGTGCCGACCTGCACGGCGTTGCGCAGGCCGTCGAAGGTGGGCTTGGCGTCCAGCGAGGCGATGTCGATCAGCTCGGCCGCCGTGACCCGCACGTCCTCGCGCAGCCGGTCCTTCTGGTGCGGACGGTCGCCGAGGACGGCGTCGAACGATGCACGGGCGACCGGCACCAGATCGGGGTGGGCGACCCAGGAGCCGTCGAAGCCGTCGTTCGCCTCACGGTCCTTGTCGGCCCGCACCTTGTCGAACGCGACCGCGTTGACCTCGGCGTCCCGGCGCGAGGGGATGAACGCCGCCATACCGCCGATCGCGTGGGCGCCCCGCTTGTGGCAGGTGCGGACCAGCAGCTCGGTGTAGGCGCGCATGAACGGGGCGGTCATCGTCACCGCGTTGCGGTCGGGGAGGACGAAGCCGGGGCCCGCGTCGCGGAAGTTCTTGACGATGGAGAACAGGTAGTCCCAGCGGCCCGCGTTGAGCCCGGAGGCGTGGTCGCGCAGCTCGTACAGGATCTCGTCCATCTCGTACGCCGCCGTGATCGTCTCGATGAGCACGGTGGCGCGGATGCTCCCTTGCGGAACGCCCACGTAGTCCTGCGCGAAGACGAAGACGTCGTTCCAGAGGCGGGCCTCCAGGTGCGACTCGGTCTTCGGCAGGTAGAAGTACGGGCCCTTGCCCTGGTCGAGCAGGTGGCGCGCGTTGTGGAAGAAGTACAGGCCGAAGTCGACCAGCCCGCCGGGCACCGCGCGGCCCTCGGCGTCCCGCAGGTGGCGCTCGTCGAGGTGCCAGCCGCGCGGGCGGGCGACGACGGTGGCCAGCTCCTCGGCGGGGCGCAGCGCGTAGCTCTTGCCCTCGGGGGAGGTGAAGTCGATCCGGCCCCGATAGGCGTCGGCCAGGTTCAGCTGGCCGCCGATCACATTCGCCCAGGTGGGCGCGGAGGCGTCCTCGAAGTCGGCGAGCCAGACCTTGGCGCCCGAGTTGAGCGCGTTGATCGTCATCTTGCGGTCGGTGGGACCGGTGATCTCCACCCGGCGGTCCTGGAGGGCGGGCGGGGCCTCCGCCACGCGCCAGTCCGGGTCCTCGCGGATGTGCGCGGTCTCCGGCAGGAAGTCCAGTGTGCTCGTACGGGCGATCTCGGCCCGTCGCTCGGCGCGGCGGGCGAGCAGCTCGTCGCGGCGAGGGGTGAAGCGGTGGTGCAGCTCGGCCAGGAAGGCCAGGGCCGCGTCGGTCAGCACCTCTCCCTGACGCTCCAGCGGCTCGGCGTCGACGATGGCCAGCGGGGATGGCGCTGTGGCGGACATGGGCGTTCACTCCTCAGTCGATAACGATTCTGGATATTAATTTCCTCATCGTGGAAGTTCAATCGGCCGGCGGTGTGAGACTCACTGCACGCCACCGCGTGCGGGGCGTGAGGCTCACCGCAGCAGCGCCAGGTCCTCCGGGGTGTCGATGTCATCCACCCGGGCGATGTCCGCGCAGTCGACCCGGATGATCTCGGCCTGATGTTCCCTCAGATACGCGCGTGCCCCACGATCCCCCTCCGCACTCGCCGCCACATCCGCCCACCGGTCGGCGCCGAACAGCACCGGATGCCCGCGCCCGGTGCCGTACTCCGCCGTCACCAGGCTCCCCGCGTCGCGGCAGGCTTCCCGTACGCGCTCCACCGCCGGCGCCCCGATCCCGGGCTGGTCCACCAGCGTGACCAGCACCGCGCGCGCCCCCGTATCGCGCAGCGAGGCCAGCCCGGCCCGCAGTGAGGTGCCCATGCCGCCCTCCCAGTCCGGGTTGTCGACCAGGACGCACCCCGGCAGCCCGGCCCGCTCCCGCACCGCCCCGGCGGCGGCGCCCAGCACGATGTGCACCGGTGCGCAGCCGCCCTCCCGCAGCGCGCGCGCCGCGTGCTCCACCAGCGGCCTGCCCCGGTACTCCAGCAGGGCCTTCGGCCGCCCGCCCAGCCGCCGCCCCCCGCCCGCCGCCAGCAGCAACCCGGCGACCTGCGCGTTGTCATCAGAAGTGCGATCCATGGCCCCTGCTTACCGCACCGGGGCGCCGCGTGGACGGTTCATCCCAGCCGGTCTGATTTTCGCTCTCCATATGGCGCACCGCGCACGCGGTGGCGTTAACTGATCCGCAGCCCCTTGTGTCCGATTCGACGCCTGGGGAGGGGCAGGGGAGAGGGGGCGGGCTCGTGCAGCCGCGCGCGAGGGGGAGTAGGGCCGTGTTGTCCGACGTGGAGGGCGCCGCAGTGGCGTGCACCGAGGAAGACCCGAGGGTGGCGGAACTGCGCCTGGCCGTGGCCCGGCTCAGGCGCGACCTTGCCGCCCATCCGGCGGAATTACCGGACCGGGCGATAGCGGACGACGAACTGGCCGCACTCGACGCCATGGCCCGCACCGGCACCCCCGAGCTGCACCGCCTCCGCCGCTCCCTGCTCCTGGTGGCCGGCGCCCTGGGCTCGGTCAGCGCCCTGAACCCGGCCCTCCGAGCGGTCCGCGCGGCCATCGACCTCTTCGGCACGGTGCCTCGCTGATTTTGGGGCTCGGTTCGCCTCCGGGGCGCAAAAGCCCGCCCCCAGCTACCGCTGGGAGGTGCCCCCCGTCGACGGTCGACCGTGCTCGGTCGTTCGCGCGGCGGAACCGCACATCGATACGAGCCCTCACTCCCTGCGCGCGCTCTCCCTTTCGACAGCGGCGCGCCCCTTCGGCTCTCTCGCCGGCTGGGCGGGGTTGCCCGAGCGCCGGGGGGCCGGGTGCTCGGAGGGCGGCAGGTCCTTCAGGTGGCGTCCGTGCTGGCCAGGGCCGCCGAGAGGTCGGCGGCGACCTCCTTCAGGACCGGCACGATCTCCTTCGTGGCCTCGTCCGTCACCCGTCCCGCCGGGCCCGAGATCGAGATGGCGGCGGCCGTCGGGGAGTCCGGCACCGGCACCGCGAGGCAGCGCACGCCCATCTCCTGCTCGTTGTCGTCCACCGCGTACCCCAGCTCGCGCACATGCCGCAGCGCGTCCAGGAACGCGTCCGGGGTGGTGATCGTCTTCGCCGTCGCGGCGGGCATGCCGGTCCGGCCCAGCAGGGCGCGTACCTCGTCCGGGGGCGTGCTGGCCAGCAGCGCCTTGCCGACGCCGGTGCTGTGCGGCAGGACCCGCCGCCCGACCTCGGTGAACATGCGCATGGAGTGACGGGAGGGCACCTGCGCGACGTACACCACCTCGTCCCCGTCCAGCAGCGCCATGTTCGCGGTCTCGCCGGTCTCCTCCACCAGGCGTGCCAGATACGGCCGCGCCCAGGTGCCCAGCAGCCGGGCCGAGCTTTCGCCGAGCCGGATCAGCCGGGGGCCGAGGGCGTAGCGGCGGTTGGGCTGCTGGCGTACGTAACCGCAGGCCACCAGGGTGCGCATCAGGCGGTGGATGGTGGGCAGCGGAAGGCCGCTGCTGCCGGACAGCTCGCTCAGCCCGACCTCGCCCCCGGCGTCGGCCATCCGCTCCAGGAGGTCGAAGGCGCGCTCCAGGGACTGGACGCCACCGTTGGTGGCGGCGGTCTTGGACTCGGCGGACGGCACGTCGGCGTTTCCTTTCGCAGCGGGCGGCACCGGTCTCGTGCCCGCGTCGGATACCGCGGCCGACCGGCCATCGGCAGCCTACCGGTCCCTCCCGGCGTCACGTTCTACGTATTGAAAATCATCTTTCATGCTACGGAATCGAACGGGAGTGCCTGGGGGGTCTTGACCAGATCGGACGCGAAGGGAAGACTTCGAACGGAAAACTTATTCCGAGTTGTGGAAACATCGAGGGGAGCAGGGGTGCCCGAGCTGGACCCGGAGCTGGAGCCGGACCTGGTGCTGCGGTCGACGCGTGTGATCACCCCCGACGGGCAGCGCGCCGCGTCCGTCGCCGTCTCCGCCGCCGAAGGCCGCATCCTCGCGGTGCTCCCGTACGACACCGGCAGCCACCCCCGTGGGGTGCGGACCGAGGACTTCGGCGACGACGTCCTCCTCCCCGGCCTCGTCGACACCCACGTCCACGTCAACGACCCCGGACGCACCGACTGGGAGGGCTTCGCCACCGCCACCCGCGCCGCCGCGGCGGGCGGCGTCACCACCCTGGTCGACATGCCCCTCAACAGCGTCCCGCCCACCACCAGCGTCGAGGCGCTGGAGATCAAGCGGGACGTCGCCCGCCCGGTGGCCCACATCGACATCGGCTTCTGGGGCGGCGCGATCCCCGGCAACACGGCCGACCTGCGGCCGCTGCACGACGCCGGGGTGCTCGGCTTCAAGTGCTTCCTGCTGCACTCCGGCGTGGACGAGTTCCCGCATCTGGACCCGGCCGGGCTCAAGGCCGCCCTGCGCGAGATCGCGGGCTTCGGCGGGCTGCTCATCGTCCACGCCGAGGACCCGCGGCTGATCGACGGCGCCCCGCCGCCCAGCGGCCCGCGCTACGCCGACTTCCTCGCCTCCCGCCCGCGCGCCGCCGAGAACCGGGCCATCGAGGGCCTCATCGACCTCGCCCGCGAGCTGGACGCCCGGGTCCACATCCTGCACCTGTCCTCCGCGGAATCCCTGCCCCGCATCGCCGCCGCGCGCCGCGAAGGCGTCCGGATCACCGTCGAGACCTGCCCGCACTTCCTCACCCTCACCGCCGAGGAAGTCCCGGACGGCGCCACCGAGTTCAAGTGCTGCCCGCCGATACGCGAGGCGGCCAACCAGGACGCGCTGTGGCGGGGCATGGCCGACGGCACCATCGACTGCGTCGTCTCCGACCACTCGCCCTGCACCGCGGACCTCAAGACCGACGACTTCGGACAGGCCTGGGGCGGCATCTCCTCGCTCCAGCTCGGCCTGCCCGCCGTCTGGACCGAGGCCCGCCGCCGCGGCCACACCGTCGAGGACGTCGTGCGGTGGATGTCCACGGCCCCGGCGGCCCTGGTCGGCCTGCGCCAGAAGGGCGCCATCGAGGCGGGCCGGGACGCCGACTTCGCGGTCCTGGCGCCCGAGGAGACCTTCACCGTCGATCCCGCCGCCCTCCACCACCGCAACCAGGTCACCGCGTACGCCGGGAAGACGCTGCACGGCGTCGTACGGTCCACCTGGCTGCGCGGCCACAAGATCGCCGATCACGGCGCACCGACCGGCCCCGCCGGCCGGCTCCTGACCGGCCGACTCCTCGAAAGGCAGCCCCGCGCATGACCGCGCCGACCCCCCGCTTCACCGGCGACGCCCAGCCCTACGGCGGCGGCGACCCGTACGCCGACTACCGCACCGCCGACTTCCCCTTCGCCCACCTCCCCGACCTCGCCGACCGGCGGCTCGGCGGCAGCGTGACCGCGGCCAACGACGAGTTCTTCGCCGAACGCGAGAACCTGCTGCGCCCCGAGACGCCGCACTTCGACCCCGCGGACTTCGGCCACAAGGGCAAGGTCATGGACGGCTGGGAGACCAGGCGCCGCCGCGGGGCCTCCGCCGCCACCCCGCACCCCGCGGACGAGGACCACGACTGGGCCCTGATCAAGCTGGGCGCACCCGGCGTCATCCACGGCATCGTGGTCGACACCGCCCACTTCCGCGGCAACTACCCGCAGGCCGTGAGCGTGGAGGGCACCTCGGCTCCGGGCACCCCGTCCCCGGCGGACCTGCTCGCCGACGACACCGAGTGGACGACCCTCGTCCCCCGCACCCCCGTCGGCGGCCACGCGGCCAACGGCTTCGAGGTCACGTCCGGACGCCGCTTCACCCACCTGCGCCTCAAGCAGCACCCCGACGGCGGCATCGCCCGCCTCCGCGTGCACGGCGAGGTCGTCCCCGACCCCGCCTGGCTCACCGTCCTGGGCACCTTCGACCTGGCCGCCCTGGAGAACGGCGGCGCCGCCGAGGACGCCTCCGACCGCTTCTACTCCCCGCCGGCCAACTCGATCAAGCCGGGCCGCTCCCAGAAGATGGACGAGGGCTGGGAGACCCGCCGCCGCCGCGACCAGGGCCACGACTGGGTCCGCTACCGCCTCACCGCCCAGGCCCTGATCCGCGCCGTCGAGATCGACACCGGCTGCTACAAGGGCAACGCACCCGGCTGGGCAGCCCTGTACGGCCGGGACGCCACCGTGGACGCGGACGCCCCGTGGACCGAGCTGCTGCCCCGCAGCCCCCTCCAGCCGGACACCGTCCACCGCTTCCTCCTCGGCCAGGTCCCGCCGGTCACCCACGTCCGCATCGACATCTACCCGGACGGCGGCATAGCCCGCCTGCGCCTCCACGGCTCCCTGACGGCCGACGGCGCCCAGCGGCTGGCCGCGCGGTACGCCGAGCTGGGCGGCGCGTAGGACCGGGCTACGGCGGGCTACGGCGGGCTACGGCGGGCTGCGCGGGGCCCGTCAGGCCCACGCGCCGCCGTCGACCCGGAGGACCGTGCCGGTCACGTACGAGGCCCGGTCGCTGAGCAGCCACGCGGCGGCCTCGGCGACCTCCTCGGGGTCGGCCGTGCGGCCCAGCGGGGTCCCCGCCGTGAGCCGGTCCAGGAGACCGGGGGAATCCGCTTCCCAGGTGCGGATCATCTCGGTCAGCGTGGAGCCGGGGGCGATGGCGTTGACCCGGATGCCCTCCGGGCCGTAGGTGATGGCGGCCGACTCGGTGAGGCTGTTGACCGCCCGCTTCATCGCCCCGTAGGCGGGCAGCTCGGGGTTGCCCCGCAGGCTGCCGACGCTGGAGTTGTTGACGATGGCCCCCGTTCCGGCGGTGGCCCGGATGGCGGCGACCTCGGCGGCCATGGCCAGCCACGGGCCCTTGAGGTTCACGGCGTAGAGGTGGTCGAAGTCGGCCTCCGGTACCTGGCCCAGCGGGCCGGGCGGAGTGATCGTCGCGCCGTTGTTGAAGGCGACGTCGAGCCGGCCGTACAGCTCCACGGCCCGGTCCACGGCGGCGCGCACGCTCGCCGCGTCGGCCAGGTCGCACACCACGTGGTCCGCGACGCCGCCCGCCGCCCGGACCTCCTCGGTCACCGCCTCGAGCTGGGCCTTTGTCCGGGCCGCGAGCAGCACCCGGGCGCCCTCCCGGGCGAACAGCCGCGCCGCGGCGGCGCCGATACCGCGCCCGGCACCGGTGACGAAGGCGACCTTCCCGGCCAGCAGGCCCGGTGCGGCGGTTGTGTCCATGGTCGATGTGTTGTTCATGGCAGCGAGCCTGCGTCCGGTCGCGGAACCCATCCAGGCACCGGCGGTACCTGGATACGCCTCGCGGTCCCGCGCACACTGGGGGCCGTGGACAGACGAGAACTGGCGGCCTTCCTGCGCAGCAGGCGCGAGCGGATCACCCCCGCCGAGGTGGGGCTGCCCGCCGGGCCGCGCCGCCGCACCCCGGGGCTGCGCCGCGAGGAAGCGGCGCAGCTGGCGTTCATCTCGACCGAGTACTACACGCGGCTGGAGCAGGCCCGCGGCCCGCGCCCCTCACGGGAGGTGCTGGCCGGGCTGGCCCGTGCCCTGCGCCTGTCGGACGCCGAGCGCGCCCACCTCCACCACCTCGCCGGGGCCCCGCCGGCCCCTCCGTCCGGGCCCTCGCGCGAGGTGCGGCAGAGCATCCTCGACCTGCTGCACCGGCTGCCGCAGGCCGCCGCGATCGTGACGTCCGCGACGCTCGAGGTGCTCGCCTGGAACGATCTCGCGGCCGCCCTCATGGAGGACTTCTCCGCCCTGTCGCGACGCGACCGCAACCTCGTGCGCCGTGCCTTCCTCGGGCCGCATCCGCACGGGCGGCGGCTGTACGGGGTGTCGGACGCGGACGCGTTCGCCCGTACCTCGGCCCAGCGGCTGCGCGCCACCGCCGCCCGCTACCCCGACGACCCCGAGGTGGCCGAGCTGATCGCCGAACTCCTCTCCGGCAGCGAGGAGTTCGCCCGGCTGTGGGCCTCCCACGACGTGTGCGCCGAGCCGACCCTGTGCAAGACCTTCCAGCACCCGACGGTCGGCCCCATCAGCGTCAACTGCGATTCCCTCGACATCACCGACCGCGACCAGCGGGTCGTGATCTACACCGCGACGCCCGGCTCGTCCTCCGAGGAGGCGCTGCGGCTGCTCTCGGTCATCGGCACGCAGCGCATGGACGTGGGCAACTGACCCTCCCCTATCGTGTGCGGACCGACGTCCGGCCGTGCCGAGGAGCCATGCGATGCAAACGCCGACGGGATCCGCCGCTTCCGGGGAACTGCGGCGCCACCTCGGACTGTTCGACGCGGTGGTGATCGGGCTCGGGGCGATGATCGGCGCGGGCGTCTTCGCCGCGCTCGGACCGGCCGCCGCGGCGGCCGGGACCGGACTGCTGCCGGGCCTGGCGCTGGCCGCCGTGGTGGCGTACTGCAACGCGACCTCCTCCGCCCGGCTGGCCGCCCGCTACCCGCGCTCCGGCGGCACCTATGTCTACGGCCGCGAACGGCTGGGGGACTTCTGGGGCTATCTGGCCGGGTGGGGTTTCGTCGTCGGCAAGACCGCCTCCTGCGCGGCGATGGCCCTCACGGTGGGCTCCTACGCATGGCCCGGGCAGGCGCACGCGGTCGCCGTCGCGGCCGTGGTGGCGCTGACCGCGGTGAACTACGCGGGCGTGCGGAAGGCCGCCTGGCTCACCCGGCTGATCGTCGCCCTCGTGCTGGCCGTGCTCGCCGCCGTGGTCATCGCCTGCCTGACCGGCGGCACCGCCGACGCCGCCCGCCTCGACATCGGCGCCGACGCCACCGTCGGCGGTACCCTCCAGGCCGCCGGGCTGCTGTTCTTCGCCTTCGCCGGGTACGCGCGCGTCGCGACCCTCGGCGAGGAGGTGCGCGACCCGGAGCGCACCATCCCCCGCGCGATCCCCCTCGCCCTCGGCATCACGCTGGTCACGTACGCGGCCGTCGCCGTCGCGGCCCTCGCCGTCCTCGGGCCGGACCGGCTGGCCCACGCCACCGCCCCGCTCGCCGAGGCGGTCCGCGCCGCGGGTACCCCCGGGCTCGCCCCCGTCGTCCGGACCGGCGCGGCGGTCGCCGCGCTCGGCTCCCTGCTCGCCCTCATCCTCGGCGTCTCCCGCACCACCCTCGCGATGGCCCGCGACCGCCATCTGCCGCCCGCCCTCGCCGCCGTCCACCCCCGCTTCCACGTCCCGCACCGCGCCGAACTGGCCGTCGGCACGGTCGTCGCCGTGCTCGCCGCCACCACGGACGTCCGTGGCGCGATCGGCTTCTCCTCGTTCGGCGTGCTCGCCTACTACGCCGTCGCCAACGCCTCCGCCTGGACCCTCACCCCCGCCGAGGGCCGCCCCGTACGCGCCGTCCCGGCCGTGGGCCTGCTCGGCTGCGTGGTCCTGGCCTTCGCGCTGCCGCTCACCTCCGTCGTGGCGGGAGCGGCGGTGATGGCGGCGGGCGCGGTGGCGTACGGCGTGCGCCGGGCAGGCTCTGGCGGGCCGTGAGCGCGGCGGCCTGTTCGGGAGTGAGGGGGCGGGTGGCGTGCCCGCGCAGCAGGAGGTGGAGCCTGGCGGTTTCCTCCAGCTCCTCGATCGCGTCGGCGGCCTGCTCCAGGGTGGCTCCGGCGACGACGGGGCCGTGGTTGGCGAGCAGGATCGCGTGGTGGGCGCGGGCGGTCCGCTCGGCGAGCGATTCCAGGCCGCTGTCCCCGGGGGCGTGGTAGGGCAGCAGCGGCAGGGTGCCCACGCGCATGGCGTAGTACGCGGTCAGCGGGGGCAGGGCGTCGGCGGGATCGACGCCGTCGAGGCAGGACACGGCGGCGGCGTGGGTGGAGTGCAGGTGGACCACCGCATGGGCGGAGGGCCGGGCCCGGTAGAAGGCGGCGTGCAGGAACGCCTCCTTGGTGGGGCGCGGCCCGTCGAGGTGCGTGCCGGACGGATCGGTACGGGACAGGTCGGCCTCCTCGACGGTGCCGAGGCTCGACCCGGTGGGGGTGAGCAGCAGGGCGCCGTCGGCCAGCCGGACGGACAGGTTGCCAATGGAACCGTGCGTCAGGCCGCGCGGCGGCGCGGCACCGGTCGATCTGTTCCAGGGTGCGGGCCGAGCAGCTGCCCGCCGGCACCGCGGCGCGGCCCCCGTGCGGCAGGGGGACGTCGGCGGCGGGGCCGCCGGCGGGGTGGGCGCGGCTCAGTCCCTCGGCCAGCCCGGCGGCGCCCGCGACGACGGGGAGGTCACGGGCGGCGGCGCCGAGGACGGCGAGGTCGTCGTCGGTGAGGGCGTCGGCGATGACGTGCCGTACGCCGTCGTTCCGGTGGGCGAGCAGGGCCGCGCGGACGGCGTCGACGCCCGCGCGGACGGTGGGCAGGGCGATCAGGCCGACCCGGCGCGGACCCTGCGCGGCCAGCAGCCGGGGCAGCGAGGAGTCGGTCATCGGGTTGAGCGGGTGGTGGCGCAGGGGTGAGTCGGCCAGCAGCTGGTCGTGGACGAAGAGGTGGCCCTGGTAGACGGTCCGCCCGTTGGGCGGCGAGGCCGGGCAGTGCAGGGTGGCGGTGGCCCCGGCGGCGTCCATGAGGGCGTCGGCGACCGGGCCGATGTTGCCCCGGGCGGTGGAGTCGAAGGTGGAGCAGTACTTGAAGTAGATCTGCGCCGCGCCCAGGGCCCGCAGCCGGCGCTGGGCGGCCAGGGAGTCGGCGACGGCCTCGTCCGCGGGGGTGGAGCGGGACTTGAGGGCGATCACGGCGGCGTCGCAGTCGGCGGGCAGCGCGGTGGTGGCGTCCGGCGTGCCGAAGACCAGGGCGGTGCGCAGGCCCGCGCGCCGGAAGGCGGCGGCGACATCGGTGCCGCCGGTGAGGTCTCCCCGGCGTGGGCGGCCTCCTTGGTGTGCATGTCGGTGCAGAAGCCGCAGCCGTTGATCTGGCTGGCGCGGAGCTTGACCAGCTCCTGTGTCGCGGCCGGCAGGGTCGAGTCCGAGAACACCTGGCCGGCGGTGTTGAGCGCCGTGAGGAACCTGGCCGAGGCGGGGGTGCCGAAGAGGTTCAAGCGGGCTTCCACGGGGTGCTCCTCATCTCGCTGCTGGGTGGTCACACCTCCTTGACGGAACGGCTCGGCGACATGTGACAGGAATGCGCGCCCGGCTTCGGCAGGCCGATCGGGTTCGGGAAGCGGAGTGCCGCGGCGCAGGCCCGGGAGACGGGGGTGAGGAGGGTGGTCAGGTCCCGGACCGCGTCCGGGGTGAGGGCGCGCCAGGGGCGTTCGGCCGCGCGGTCGGTGGCGGACTCGACGGCGCGCAGCAGGTCGCGCCCGTCCCGGCTCGCGGTGCCGTCGGGGAGGAGCAGGCCGCGTTCGGTGAGGTGGAGGCGGGCCGTCTCCCACGCCTGGTCGGTCCAGCCGCGGGAGGGCTGGAGTTCGGCGCGCGGGATGTCGGTGCCCGCGCGGAGGGCGAGGGCTTCGCAGCCGTCGAGCCCGGCGGCGACGAGGGCGGCGACATGGCCGTCGCCGCGGTGTTCGCGCAGCAGGGTGGCGGCGTGCCACAGGCGGTCCAGGGGCTGGTCGGGGAAGTCCAGCGAGGCGTGGGCGGCGGCCAGGACGCGCCCGGAGGTGTCGAGTCCGGCGGCCCGGGGGACCAGGGCCTCGGCGGCCCGTTCGGCCTCGCGCTCAAGGCCGCTGAGCAGGCGCCGCAGGGCGGCCACGGTGCCCGCGCGGCGCACCTCCAGGGCGCGTTCGGGGGCGGTCAGCTGCCATGCGTCGGGCAGGGCGCGGGCGACCATGGCGGGCGCGAAGGAGAAGAAGGCGGCGGCGACGGGCTCCGGCCCGACCGGGCCCAGCGGCGCGGCACGGCACGCGAAGTAGCCGCGCCAGAAGCCGCGCAGGCCCGCGTCCTCGTACGCCGCCAGGGCCTCGGGGGCGAAGTAGGTGACGGCGTGGATGGGCTCGAACAGCGTCCACATCGTGCGGGCGGTCGACGCCGCGCGGTCCTCCATGGGTGGGCTCCCTTCCCGGGCGGGGTGGTCACGGGACCGTATGCCCGGCCTGCGCCCGGACCCCTCCGGCGGGTCGGCGGACTACTTGGAGGCGCCCAGGTAGAACAGCAGGTAGAGGAAGCCGGCGAAGACATGCACGCCGATGACGTAGATGAAGACCCGGACGGCGACCGGGATGGGCGCCCGGTCCTGCTCCCGCGTCGTCCTCGGGGGCGCGCCGGTGGCCGGGTCGGGCTTCGGGGTCGGGCGGTCGTTCATGGCATTCCGGGCCTTCCTCCGCGGCGGGCGGCGTCGCCGAGGCACAGCTCGGCGGCCCCGCTCTGCAGCAGGGTGTGGACGAAGAGCAGATCCGTTCCGCCCAGGGAGGCGGCGGCGATGCGGTGCGGGGTGAGCGAGTCGAAGTGGGCCGCGTCGCCGGGGTCGAGCAGATGGACGGCGTCGCCGAGGGTCAGCCGGAGCCGCCCGCTGATGACGTACAGCCACTCCTCGCCCGGGTGGACGCGCACGAGTTGGTCCTGGGCGCCCGAGCCCTCCGGTACGTGCAGCCGCAGGGCCTGCATCGCCCGGCCGGAGCCGCCGGCCGGCCAGTAGGTCCAGCCGCCCGCCTCCTGAGCCTCCATCCGGTCGGCGCGGACGATGGGGTCCTGGCTCGGCGGCACCTCGCCGAGGAGGTCGGATACCGTTGTTCCGTAGGTGCGGGCCAGGGTCAGCAGCATGGGCAGCGACGGCTGGCGGCGGCCCGTCTCCAGCCGGGACAGATGCGCGGGGGAGAGTCCGACGCGGTGCGCCGCCGCCTCCAGGGTCAGACCGCTGCCGCGCCGCAGGTCCCGCAGGCGGGGAGCGACGGTGGGCAGCTCGCCGGAGGGTCGGGCGGGCGGCTCGGCGGAGTCCCCCTCGGGGAACGGGTTCATGTATCCGGTATACGAGGCCTTCGCCTCCTAGGCAAAAACCTTGCCTCAGAGGCAAATAACACCCCGGTCACGCCCCCTCGGGCTTCACCCGCATCGTGTGAACTCGGCGAAAACTCCCGTGACTTGGCATTGACATGCCATGGTCTACGCGCGTCATGCTAGATGCCATGAAAATCCCCCCACGGATTGCCCGCATCGGCGCCCTCGGCGCCCTCGCCGCGTCGCTGGTCATCGGCGGTACGGCCGTCACGGCCACCGCGACCCCGGCCGCGCCCGCGACCGTCGTGTCGGCCCGGGCCCTCGCGGACGTCGGCGACATCTGTTACTCGAAGCTGCCGTCCCAGGCCCATGACACCCTCGGCCTGATCGAGAAGGGAGGCCCGTACCCGTTCCCGCAGGACGGCACGGTCTTCCAGAACCGCGAGGGCATCCTTCCGGCCCAGTCCTCCGGCTATTACCACGAGTACACCGTCATCACCCCCGGCTCCGACGACCGCGGTGCCCGCCGCATCGTCACCGGGAAAAAGACGGACGAGGACTACTACACCGCGGACCACTACGAGTCGTTCGACCTGGTGGACCGCGGCTGCTGAACAGCCGTCACCACCGCCGCCCCGGTCTGCGGGCGGCCACCGCGAGACCCGCCACCCCCCACGCACAGCGGCCGCCGCCCCACCCGGGCAGCGGCCGTTGTGCTGTGCCGACGCGCCGGTACGGACGAGATATCGGTCTCTTCGCGAACGATCTCCGCCCCCCGCCCCGCCGTTTGTCGGTGGTTGCCGATACCGTTCCGGTAGAAGTGGACGCGCGGGGAGGCAGCGGTGGCGAACGGTCCGGAAGTGGTCACGTGCGGCGAGGCGATGCTGCTGCTGCTCGCAGAGCCGGGAATCCCGCTCGACAGGGCCGTGCACTTCCGCCGCTCCGTGGCGGGTGCCGAGTCCAATGTGGCCGCCGGGCTGGCCCGGCTCGGCCACGCGGTGCGCTGGCTCGGCCGGGTCGGCGCGGACCCGGCGGGCGAGGCGGTGCTGCGCGAGCTGCGCGCCGACGGGGTCGACGTCTCGCAGGCCGTCGTGGACGAGCAGGCGCCCACCGGGCTGCTGCTGCGCGACAGCCATCCGCACCGCGCGATCGACGTGCAGTACTACCGCATGGGATCGGCCGCGTCCCGGCTCACCCCCGACGAGATCAGCCCGGACGCGCTGGACGGCGCCCGGCTGCTGCACATATCCGGGATCACGCCGATGCTCTCGCCGACCGCCGCGGCCGCCAGCCGCCGCCTGGTGGAGCTGGCCCGGGAGGCCGGGGCGAAGGTGTCGTTCGACCCCAACGTCCGGAGCAAGCTGGGCGGCGCCGCCCAGTGGGCGCAGACGGCGGGGCCGCTGCTGCGCGAGGCGGACCTCGTCCTGGCGGGGGAGGACGAGCTGGAGCTGCTCACCGCGCAGCCGGCCGACGAGGCCGCGCGGGAGCTGCTGGAGGGCGGCACCCAGGAGGTCGTGATCAAGCGCGCCGACCACTCCGCCACCGTCATCACCTCGGACGGCCGCTGGCAGCAGGCGCCGCACGCGGTCCCGCTGGTCGACCCGATCGGCGCGGGTGACGGCTTCGCCGCGGGGTACCTGTCGGCGAGGCTGCGCGGGCTCTCCGAGCCCCGGGCGCTGGCCGAGGCCGCGTGCGTGGCCGCCCTGGTCGTCCAGGCCGCCTCCGACACGGACGGGCTGCCGTCCGCGCTCGCGCGGGACCGGGCGCTCGCCGAGCTGGTCAACGGCGGCGACGGGGTCCACCGCTGAAACGGACCCGCTGAAACGGGACCGCTGGAACGGGACCCACGTGCCGGGCCTGACGGCCCGGCGCGCGCGTCCGGTTCGGAACGAGGCAAGACCATCAACGACAGCACCGCACCGCACCCACCCCGCACCGCACACCGCCGCATATCCCGGAGGCACACGGGTGCGGCACGATCAGGCAGTAGACCCTAGGAGAGGAAAGGCGGCGACTGCCGTGTACCGCTGGGAGATCACCCGGGCCGCGCTCGCGCAGCGGGTCCTCGCCATCGTCCGCAGCGACACCTACGACCACGCCACGGCGACGGCGGACAGCCTGCTCTCCGCGGGCATCGCCAGCCTGGAGATCTCGCTGACCACGCCCTTCGCGCTGGAGGCGGTCACCACCCTGATCCGGGAGGTCGGCGACGACGCGGTGATCGGCGCGGGCACGGTGCTCGACGGCGCGTCGGCCCGGATGGCCGTCGACGCGGGCGCCCGCTTCCTCGTCTCCCCGAGCCTGGACCCCGAGGTCATCCGCACCGGCCACCGCTACGGACTGCCGGTCTTCCCCGGCGTCTCCACCCCCACCGAGGCGGTGCGCGCGATGGAGCTGGGCGCGGACGCGCTGAAGCTGTTCCCCGCCGCGGCGTACGGGCCGCGCTGGGTCAAGGACGTACGGGCCGCCCTGCCGCAGGCCGCCTTCGTGCCGACCGGCGGGGTGACCGTGGCCGACGCGCCGGACTGGATCGCCGCCGGGGCGGTCGCCTGCGGGATGGGCTCGGCGCTGTCCGAGGGCGACCGGGACACCGTGGCCAAGCGCGCCTCCGAGCTGCTGGCCCGCCTCGCCGAGGTCGGCCCGCCGCTGGACGACCCCGGCCCGGAGCGGTACTGACGGCGGCTCGGCCCGGCGGGCCGTCCCGCTCGGCGGATCCCAGCAGGTGGTCGACGGGTTCACCCGGACGCGGTCTTCTGCCACTCTGAGCGCGCCGTGATCATGCCGCTGCCGAGGAGTCCCCATGAGACGCGCCGCCACGCTCGCCACCGTCGCCGCCGTGCTCGCCGCCACCGCCACGGGGTCGGCCCTGGCCGACGCCACGGCGGCCCGGCCCACCGCCTGCTCCGCGGCCGGCTCCGCCGCGGGGCAGGGCACCGCGCTGGACCGGGTGCCCCGGCGCGGGGTGCTGCGCGTGTGCACCACGGGCGACTACCGGCCGTTCAGCCATCGCGACGCCAAGACCGGCGCCTACACCGGGATCGACATCGCGATGGCGGGCGACCTGGCCAAGAGCCTCGACGCCAAGCCGGAGTTCGTCGCCACGACCTGGGCGAAGCTGGTCGACGACCTCGCCGCGGGGCGCTGCGACATCGGCATGGGCGGGGTGTCGGTGACGCTGGCCCGGGCCCGTAAGGCGGCCTTCAGCGAGCCGTATCTCACCGACGGCAAGACGCCGATCGTGCGCTGCGAGGACGAGAAGAAGTACCAGACGCTGGAGGACATCGACCGGCCGGGTGTCCGCGTGGTGGTCAACCCGGGCGGCACCAACGAGGAGTTCGCCCGCGCCCACATCAAGCGGGCCACCCTCACCGTCCACCCCGACAACACCACGATCTTCGACGAGATCATCGACGGCCGCGCCGATGTGATGATGACGGACGCCAGCGAGACGCGTTACCAGTCGAAGCTCCACCCCGAACTGTGCGCGGTCCACCCGGACAAGCCGTTCTCGTTCTCGGAGAAGGCGTACGCCCTGCCCCGCGCCGACGCGCAGTTCAAGAATTACGTCGACCAGTGGGTACACCTGGCGACGCACGACGGGACGTACCGGAAGTACGCGGACGAGTGGCTGGGGCGCCCAGTTGAGTGAAAACGTGAGCCCGTCCGACCGAAATCATATTTTTCCGGGTAAGCCTCCCTCGCCAGGTTACGAACCGCTTTCTCCCTAGAGGAGCGAATCGAATGAGGCAGAAGCGAAAGCTTGCCATAGCCATGACCGTCGCGGCCCTCGCGACGGCCATCGGAACCAGCGCGGCGGCGACCGAGCCGCAGCCCGAGCCCGACACCACGACGCAGTCCGTCCGCACCGGGCACGACGGGCGAGAAGGGCACGAGAAGCCGAAGGGCTGCACCGACGTCGACTCCGCGGGTAACGAAGGTGTCATTGCGGCCGGAGTGGGCGCGAAGTACATCTCGACCGTGTGCAACGGTCATGTCTACGTCCTGTCGGTCGACGAGTCGACGAATCCGGGTACCCCGGTCGGCGGATGGGTGGCCGTGGGCGGCCCCCGCGACGTTCTCGAAGCCACGCTGGCGTCCAACACCGACGATGTCCAAGGCGGCCCGGTGTTCGTCACCGTGCTGACCCGGTCGCAAGAGGTGTGGGAGGGCCGCTGCCCCAACACCCGGCCGATCGGGACGTGCACGTTCACCCAGCTGCCCGACCCGCCTCAGTAACCGGGCACCCGTTTCGTGCGGGAACCCCGGCGCGCTTCGTCTCGCGCCGGGGCTTCCCGTGTCCGGCCGGCGGGCACGGCCTGGAAGAATCGTGGCGGTCCGGGCACATGAGTGGCTTATGCAATCTATTCTGGCCTGGCTTATGTCCGCTCGTGCACAAGGACCCCGATCGATGACAGCCAGCTCCGCATCGCCCTCCGAGAACGCGGCGGCCACCTCCGCGACTCCGCCGCCCGGCTGCCCCGCCCATCAGGGCGCGCGGTCGCTGAGCGGGCCCGGCTTCCAGACCAACCCCTTCGGGGTGTACGGGGAGATGCGGGGCGAGCACGGGCCGGTGGCCCCGGTGCTGCTCGACGGGGACATACCCGGCTGGCTGGTGCTCGGCTACCGCGAACTGCACCAGGTCACCAGCGACGACGAGCTGTTCACCCGGGACGCGAACCAGTGGAACCAGTGGGCCAACATCCCCGAGAACTGGCCGCTCGCACCCATGATCAGCCGCGATCAGACGTCCGTGGTGTACGCGACCGGCGAGGACCACCAGCGGCGCGCCGAGGCCATCGCGGAAGCGCTTGACGCAGTGGACCCGTACGAACTGCGCCGCCATGCCGAGCACATCGCCGACGGGCTGGTGGACGAGTTCTGCCACCAGGGCGAGGCGGAGCTGATCGCCGACTACGCCCGGCTGCTGCCGGAGCTGGTCCTCGCCCGTATCTACGGCATCCCCGACGCCGAGGGCCCCGCGCTCGTGCAGGCGATGAACGACGCGGTCGACGGCACGGGAAACCCCTTCGAGGCCTACCAGCACGTCTACATGGTGATGCGTCAGCTGGCGTCGGCGAAGCGGACGGCGCCCGCGCCGGACGTGGCGTCCCGGCTGGTCGCCGCGTACCGGGGGTACCCGGACGAACTCGTCGCCCAGGACCTGATCGTCATCATGACGGCCGGTCATCAGCCGACGGCCGACTGGATCGGCAACACCCTGCGGCTGCTGCTCACCGACGAGCGGTTCGCGCTCTCGCTCTCCGGCGGCCGGCACAGCGTCGGGCAGGCGATGAACGAGGTGCTGTGGGAGGACACCCCGGTCGCCAACCTCGCCGCCCGCTGGGCCACCCGGGACACCACGCTGGCGGGGAAGTACATCCGCAAGGGCGATCTGCTGATCCTCGGCTTCCACGGCGCGAACACCGATCCTCTGGTCCGTCCGGACACCCAGGCCTTCACCGAGGGCAACAACGCCTTCCTCTCCTTCGGCCACGGCGAGCACCGCTGCCCGCACCCGGCCCAGGAGATCGCCGAGACGATCGCGAAGACCGCCGTGGAAGTGCTCCTGGACCGGCTGCCGGACGTGCGTCTCGCCGTACCGCGCGACACGCTGCTCTGGCGGCCCTCGGCCTGGGTGCGCGGACTGTCCGCGCTGCCCGTGGCCTTCAGCCCGGCGCCCCGGGGCGGCCGCTGAAAGGGCCGGTGAACGGGGTGGCTAGTCCTGAGCCGTGCCCAGCCGCAGCACCCGCACCCCGTACGGCGGCAGGGTGACGGTGTCGGCCGGGCCGCCGGTCAGGTCCCGCAGGGGCGCGCCGCCGGTGACGGCCGGTTTGACGGTCAGCTCCTCGGCGGCCTGGCTGACCAGCCAGACGAAGGTGCGGCCGTCCTCGTGGTCGAGGCGGTCGACCGCGACGCGCGGATCGCCGACGGTGACCGGGCGGTGGACTCCGGCGTGGGCGGCGAGCGCGTCGTACAGGGTGGCGGTGGCCTCGGGGTTGACGCGCGGGGTGACCGCGGCCATGTGCTCGACCGGGTAGACGCAGAAGACGACGGAGCCCTCGCCCACCGCGCGCAGCAGCAGCGCCGGGCGGCCGCGGCCGTCGACGGCCAGGACCTCGGCGCCGTCGGGTTCGACGGGGAGGAACGCCCGGGCGCCCGCGGCGCGGAAGGTGAGCCCGGCCCCCTCGGGGAGGGTGCCGAAGGGGCGGGTGAGGGTGAGGGTGACCTCGTCGTCCTCGATGGGGTCGAGCAGTCCGTACTCCAGCTGGTGGCGGACGCCGAAGAGCTGGTTCAGATGGGCGTACCAAGGGCCGCGCTGCTCGTCGTGGGCGCCGGGGGAGTACGAGACGTAGACGGTCGCGCCCTCGCGGGCCCGCCGCTCCAGCTCGTACCAGGTGGGGGAGAGCAGCTGCTTGGTGGAGGGGACGAGCCACAGCCGTACACCGGCGGGCAGCGGGCCGTCGCTTTCGCGCACCACCGCCGCCGGGGTGTCCGCGAGGCGGGCGGCGACCCAGGCCTGACGGCAGGTCTGCTGGACGTAGCCCCGGTCCTCGGCGCGGGTGAAGGGGTAGAGCGTGTCGAGGTAGGAGGAGACGAGGAGGGCGGCATCGGTGGGGCCGCGGTGGCAGCGGGCGAAGTCCACCTCCTCCAGGACCCGGGCGAACTCCTTCAGTTCGAGGAGCTGCGGTTTGGGGGCGCCCTCCGACGTGGTCAGGCCGAAGTGCATCTCGAAGGCGTGATGGCGGTACGGGTCCTGGCCGCGCAGCCCGTCGTAGTCGCTGTTGTTCCAGGCGATCCAGCCGGTGGCCCCGGCCAGCAGGCTGTTGTGCAGGGTCTGCCGGTAGTAGCGGGCCGCGCCCGGGCCTGAGGCGAAGTCGGAGCTGACGCCGAACTCCTCCAGGATCACGGGCCGTCGATACGTGCCCGTCAGCTCGCACACCCAGGCCGCCGCGTAGTGCTGGCGCACCGGGTCGTCCTCCATGCGGTAGACGTGCGGGCCGAGGAAGTCGCACAGGCCGGCGGTGTCGCGGACCCGGAAGCCGTTGTCGTAGCCGGAGTTCTCCAGCCCCCAGGCGCCGTCGCCGAGCGAGACGGGCTGGGTGCCGCCCCCGGCGCGGACCGCGTCCACGACGAGCTGGGCCCAGGCGGCGACGGTCTCGCGGGGCGCGGGCGGGGCGGCGGTGCCGGGCTCGCGCCCGTAGATCGGCATCTCGTTGGAGACCAGCCACCCGGCGACGGCCGGATGCGCGGCGAAGCGGCGCACGGTCTCGCGGGCGAACCACGCCTGCCGGGCGACCAGCCAGACGTCGCCGTACAGGTCGCGCTCGCCGCGCCAGGACGGGTCCCAGTTCTCGCCGGACATATGGCCGACCAGGAAGGTGGGGACGGTGGTCATGCCGAGGGCCCGGTGCCGGTCGAGGAAGTCGGCGAAGCGCGCGCACATGTCTTCGTCGAGCCGGTCGGGCTCGGGATGGAAGTCGGGCCAGTAGAAGAACGAGCGGGTCATGGTCAGCCCGTGGTCCCGCAGCACCCGCAGCTCGGCGTCGATCACCTCGCCGTCGTAACTCCGCCACATCAGCGGGCCGCCGGTCCTGGACCAGAAGTTGGCGCCGAGCCAGGTGACGGGGCGGTCGTGGACGGTGAGCCGGGCGGAGGGGCGCTGCATCGACGGACTCTCCCTTGGCCGATGGGGAAGCGGGCAGTGCCGCGCTACTCAAGCAGTGAAGGGCTAAACCGGTTTAGAGTCAACGGCTCCGACGAGGGTCGTACGAGGGCCGATCCCGCCGTCTAGATCACCCCAACGCGGCTCTGTACGGCCGGACCTGGGTATTCGACGGATTCGACACGGGCGCCACTAAGCCGGTTCAGCCGAAAGGCGCTGCCGGCTCTATTGACACCCTCTGACGGAGCCCCTTAATTTCACGGCGCCGGGGGTGCGCGGGCATACCGAGGGGGACACCATGACGTTGATGAGCACGGGCCGTCCGCGCCGCGCGATCGCCGCGGCGGCCGCATTCGCGCTCTCCGGCACGCTGGCCGCCTGTGGCGGTGGCGGCAGTGGCGGAGGCGGTGCCGGCGGGGTGCTGACCGTGTCCTCCGGGGCCGGCGGAAACTTCGTCCGCAACTTCAATCCGTACGCGCCGCAGCCGCTCCAGGCGACCAACGGAATGATCTACGAGCCGCTGTTCCACTTCAACGCGGCGAGAACCGGCGAGGTCGACCCCTGGCTGGCCACCAAGTACACCTGGGCGGACGGCGGGAAATCCATCCGCATCCAGTTACGGACGAACGTCACCTGGAACGACGGAAAGCCCTTCACCGCCGAGGACGTCGCCTACACCTTCCGGATGACGAAGGACAACAAGGCGCTCAACATGTACGCCCTCCCGGTGGCCTCCGCGACCGCCGAGGGCAAGCACACCGTGGTCGTCACCTTCACCAAGTCCGCCTACACCAAGGAATACTTCCTCCTGGGCAAGATAAAGATGCTGCCCCGGCACATCTGGTCCGGGCTCTCCGCCAAGGAGAAGGCGACCACGCTCAACCCCAATCCGGTGGGCACCGGCCCCTGGAAGGTGAAATCCGTCAAGGGCACGACGCTCGATCTCGTCGCCCGCAAGGACTACTACATCAAGGGTCTTCCGCACTTCAAGATCATGCGGTATCGCGCCTTCACCGGGAACAACGCCGCCAACGCCGCGGTCACCTCCGGGCAGATCGACTGGGCGGGCGGCTTCATTCCCGACATCAAGAAGAACTACCTCGCGAAGAACAAGAAGTTCGACCTGGTCAACATTCCGCTGGCCACCACGTCCTTCGTGCCCAACGCCCAGCGCGGCCCCACCGCCGACGTCAGGGTCCGCAAGGCGATCAGCGCCGCCCTCGACCGCGACTTCATGAACAAAAGCGTGTACGACGGCCAGGCGCCCGCCGCCAACCCCATGGCGCTGCTGCTCCCCAACTACCAGTCCGTCCTGGACCCGTCACTGAAGGACGCCACGGTGGAGACCGGGCAGGACAAGGTCGACGGCTATCTCACCGACTCCGGCTACACCCGGGGGTCGGACGGCATGTGGCGGAAGAACGGAAAGAAGCTGTCCGTGTCGGTCGAACTCGTCTCCGGCTGGACGGACTACGTCAGCGTCGCCCAGATGGCGAAGGACCAGCTGAAGAAGGCCGGTATCGACCTCGTCGTCAAGGCCGAGTCGTACAGCCAGTGGTCCAACAACCGCGCCCGCGGCCAGTTCCAGATGCTGCTGGACAACGCCGGATACACCCCCGACCCGCGCGCCTACTACGCCCAGATGCTGGACAGCTCCATCCCGCCGAAGATCGGTGAGACCACCAACGTCGGCAATTTCGGCCGCTACGCCAACGCCACGATCGACCACGCCCTCGACAAGATCGGCGAAACCACCGACCTGGCGAAACAGAAGCCCTGGTACTACACGATCCAGCGGGAATTCATCAGGGACATGCCGCTGATCCCGCTCTTCTCCGCGCAGAACGAGCAGGAATTCAACGGCAACCGGGTCACCGGCTATCCCACCGAGGACGATCTGTACGCCGCGCCCTCCATCTGGCTCGACCCCGACGGCGGCTGGGTCGCCGCCCGCATCAAACCGGCCGCGGGCAAGTAGCGGCGGGGGCGGGACGCGTGCGCTACCTCCTGCGCAAGCTCGGCTTCTACGCCATCGCCGCCTGGATGGCGGTCACCGTCAACTTCTTCCTCCCGCGCCTCATCCCCGGCGACCCGGTGCAGCTGATGCTCGCCCGCCAGGCCCAGTCCGGGCCCGTCGAACCCGGCCAGGAAGAGGCCCTGGCCGCCATGCTGGGCCTCGGCCACGGCAATCTCCTCGTCCAGTACGGCGACTATCTGCGCGCGCTGGCCCACCTCGACTTCGGGCTCTCCGTCACCTACTTCCCGAGCCCGGTCACCGAGGTCGTCGGCGACGCCGTGCCCTGGACCCTCGTCCTGGTCGGCGCCGCCACCCTCCTCAGCGTCGCCCTCGGCCTCACCCTCGGCACCCTGGCCGGGTGGCGGCGCGGCAGCTGGTTCGACTCCCTCGTCCCCTCCACCACCTTCCTCGCCGCGATCCCCTACTTCTGGCTCGCGCTGCTGCTCCTGTACCTCTTCGGCCAGGTGTGGGGCGTGCTGCCGCTGGGCGGCGGCTACGACGAGACGCTGGACATCGGCCTCAGCGGGGCCTTCCTGACCTCCGCCGCCGAACACGCCGTGCTGCCCGCCGCCACCATCGTGATCAGTTCGGTCGGCGGCTGGATGCTCGGCATGCGCAACATGATGGTCTCCACCCTGGCCGAGGACTACGTGGTCGCCGCCGAGGCCAAAGGGCTTCCGCCGCGCACGATCATGGTCGGCTACGCGGCCCGCAACGCCGTGCTGCCCTCGGTCGCCGGGTTCGCCATCTCGCTCGGCTTCATCGTCAGCGGCTCGCTCGTGATGGAGATCGTCTTCTCCTACCCCGGCATGGGCTTCACCCTGCTCCAGGCCGTCCAGAACACCGACTACCCGCTCATGCAGGCCGTCTTCCTCGTCATCACCTTCGGCGTCCTCGCCGCCAACTTCCTGGTGGACCTGGTGTACGGCTTCGTCGACCCCCGCACCAGGCAGGCCCGATGACGCCCCCTGTGACCACCCCGCGCGCGGGCGGCCGCGGCTGGCTTCGGCCCGCGCTGCGCTCCCGCCGCTTCGCCACCGGCCTCGCCCTGCTCGCCGCCTTCGTCCTCACCGCGCTCCTCGGCCCGTGGCTGATCCACGACCCGAACGCCTTCACCACCGACCTGGGCCAGGCCCCCTCCGGGGCGCACTGGCTCGGCACCACCCAGACCGGGCAGGACGTCTTCGCCCAGCTGGTGGTCTCCGCCCGCGGCACGCTCGTGATCGGCGTCGCCTCCGCCCTCATCGCGACCGTCGTCTCCGTCGTCGTCGGGATCGGCGGGGGCTTCCTCGGCGGGCTCGCGGACGAGGTGCTGTCCCTGATCAGCAACGTCTTCCTGGTCATCCCCGGGCTGCCGCTGGTCATCGTCGTCTCCGCGTACGTCAAGGGCGGCGGCCCCTGGTCCACCATCCTCGTCATCGCCCTCACCAGCTGGGCCGCCTCCGCCCGGGTGCTGCGCGCCCAGACGCTGTCGCTGCGCAGCCGCGACTACGTGCTGGCGGCGCGGGTGTACGGGGAGAAGCGGTGGCGGATCGTGCTGGTGGAGATCCTTCCCAACGAACTGGCCATCATCGTCTCCCAGTTCATCTTCGCGGTGATCTTCGCGATCCTCACCCAGGCCGGTCTGGCCTTCCTCGGCCTCGCCGACCCGTCCCACCTCACCTGGGGCACGATGCTCTACTTCGCCCAGAACGCGGAAGCCCTCACCAGCGGGGCCTGGTGGTGGTTCATCCCGCCCGGGCTGTGCATCGCCGCCCTCGGCACGGCCCTGTCCCTGATCAGCTTCGGCCTGGACGAGGTCCTGAACCCGCGGCTGCGGTTGCGAAAGGCGGGACGATGACGGACGACGTGGTGCTGCGCGCCGAGCACATCAGCGTGACGTACGAGGGCGACCGCCCCACCCGCGCCGTCCGCGACGCCGGCTTCGAGCTGCGGCGCGGCGAACTCCTCGGCATCGCGGGCGAGTCCGGCTGCGGCAAGTCGACCCTCGCGTACGCCGTCGCCCGCATGCTGGGTCCGCCGGCGCGGCTCACCGAGGGGCGGGTGGTGCACCGCGACCGCACGGGCACGGAGACGGATCTGCTCGCGCTCCAGGGGGAGGCGCTGCGGGCCTTCCGCTGGTCCCGGCTGTCGGTGGTCTTCCAGAGCGCCATGAACGCCCTCAACCCGGTGACCACCGTCGGCAAGCAGTTCGACGACATCTTCCGCGCCCACCGCCCCCGCATGCGCGGCCCCGAGCGGTACGAGCGCGCCCGCGCCCTCCTGGACATGGTCGGCATCGACCCGGCCCGGGTGCGGGCGTATCCGCACGAGCTGTCCGGCGGCATGCGGCAGCGCGTCGTCATCGCCATGGCGCTCGCGCTCGAACCGGAGATCGTCATCATGGACGAGCCGACCACCGCGCTCGACGTCGTCGTCCAGCGCGAGATCCTGGACGAGGTGCAGCGGCTCCGCGACGAACTGGGCTTCAGCGTCGTCTTCATCACCCACGACCTGTCGCTGCTGCTGGAGATCAGCGACCGGCTGGCCGTGATGTACGCGGGCTCGATCGTCGAGTACGGCCCCGCGGAGCGCATCGCCGCCGACCCCGCCCACCCCTACACCCAGGGCCTGCTGCGCTCCTTCCCCGACCTCGCGGGCGAACGCCGCGCCCTGCGCGGCATCCCCGGCTCCCCGCCGGACCTGCGCGAGCCCCTGCCCGGCTGCCCCTTCGCCGCCCGCTGCGAGCACGCCTTCGACCCCTGCGCCACGACGACACCTCCCCTTCTCCCCCTCGCCCCGGGCACCTCGGCCGCCTGCCACCTGCACACGGTGGCGCCGACGAGTCCGCGGATCCCTCGACCGGAAGGGCGGCAGCCGTGACCGCACTGGAGGCAACCGGCCTCACCGTCGACTTCCCGCAGCGCGGCCGGGCGCCGTTCCGGGCCGTGGACCGGGTGTCGTTCGCGCTGCACGCCGGGCGGACGCTCGCGCTCGTGGGCGAGTCAGGGAGCGGCAAGTCGACCGTCGTCCGCGCCCTGTCGCGGCTGGTGACGCCGACCGCCGGGGAGGTGCGGCTGGGCGGGGCGCGGCGGACCCGGGGCAAGGACTACCGGCGGGCCGTGCAGATGGTGTTCCAGGACCCGTTCGCCTCCCTCAACCCCGCGCACACCGTGGGCCACCACCTCACCCGCCCGCTGGTGGCGGGCGGCCGGGCGCGGCGCGGGGCGGACGCCGAGGAACAGGCGCGGGAGCTGCTGCGGTCGGTGAACCTCACCCCCGCCGCGGACATGGCGCACAAGCGCCCCCACGAGCTGTCCGGCGGGCAGCGGCAGCGCGTCGCGATCGCCCGCGCGCTGGCGCCGGGGCCGAAGGTGCTGCTGGCCGACGAGCCGGTGTCGATGCTGGACGTGTCGATCCGGCTGGAGATCCTGGGGCTGCTGGACCGGCTGAAGGACGAGCGCGGGCTCGCCCTGCTGTACGTCACGCACGATCTGGCCACCGCCCGGCACTTCGCCTCCGAGGTGATGGTCATGTACCGGGGGGAGATCGTCGAGCGCGGCCCCAGCGACGAGGTGATCCTCGCGCCCCGCCACCCCTACACCCAGGCGCTGGCCGACGCCGCGCCCAGCTCGGCCGCGGGCCGTGAGCGGGCACGGGCGGCCCGCGCGGAGCGGCTGGCGGCGCGGGCGCGGCGGGACGCGGAGCGGCGGGAGGTGGTGGTGGGGGACGGCTGCCGGTTCCGGCCGCGCTGCCCGTACGCCATGGACGCCTGTACGCGGCGGCCGCCCGAGACGGAGGTGGGACCGGGCCACCGGTCGCTCTGCTGGTTACGGACAGGCACGAACGACAGCGTTGTCGACTCCTCTGCGTAGTTTGTCCGGACAACCGAACTTCACGACTTCCCGTCATCTGTTCATCCGGCTACGCTCGCCCCGTGGCAAAGCAGGAAGAAGACTCCTCCGGCGGGGCGGATGCGCTCCAGTTCAGCGTCGACCGCAGCAGCCCGGTCCCGCTCTACTTCCAGCTGTCCCAGCAGCTGGAGTCGGCGATCGAAAAGGGACGGCTGGCACCGGGGAGCCTGCTCGGCAACGAGATCGAGCTGGCCGGGCGGCTCGGGCTGTCCCGCCCCACCGTCCGCCAGGCCATCCAGTCGCTGGTCGACAAGGGCCTGCTGGTGCGGCGCCGCGGCGTGGGCACCCAGGTGGTGCACAGCCAGGTCAAGCGCCCCCTGGAGCTGAGCAGCCTCTACGACGACCTGGAGGCCGCGGGCCAGCGCCCCGCCACCCGGGTGCTGCTGAACACCACCGAGCCCGCCACCGCCGAGGTCGCCGCCGCGCTCGGCATCGCGGAGGGCACCGAGGTGGTGCTGATCGAGCGGCTGCGGCTGGCGCACGGCGAGCCCATGGCGCACCTGTCCAACCGGCTCCCGGCCGGGCTGCTCAAGCTGGACAGCGCGGAGCTGGAGGACACCGGCCTCTACCGGCTGATGCGCGCCGCGGGCATCACCCTGCACAGCGCCCGCCAGGCGGTCGGCGCCCGCGCGGCCACCGCCGACGAGGGGAAGCAGCTCGGCGAGCCCGAGGGGGCGCCGCTGCTGACCATGGAGCGGACGACCTTCGACGACACGGGCCGGGCCGTCGAGTTCGGCTCGCACACCTATCGCGCCTCGCGCTACGCGTTCGAGTTCCAGCTGCTCGTACGCCCCTGATCCCGCGAGCCCCGGCGAAGCGGCGAGCCCCCCACCACCCCGGCCGCGCCCGGTAACGGATACTTGGCGGCGGCCGGGGCCGATCATGTCGCTCCCGGCCACGGACATGAAACGGGACGAGAGGGACGAGGCTCTTCGTGGCCAGAGTTGGGACAGGGGCACGCGCGATGACCGCCGCCGTGCTGGCGACACTGCTGGGCGCGGCCCTGGCCGGATGCAGCAGTACCGGCGGGCTGCGGGCCGAGAAGCGGGCCGCGCAGGCGGCCTCGGGGCACGCCGCGGTCAACACCCCACGGATGACCTTCGCCATGGTCACCCACTCCGGCGACGGCGACACCTTCTGGGACATCGTGCAGAACGGCGCCGAGCAGGCCGCCGTCAAGGACAACGTGAAGTTCCTCTACGCCCACAACAAGGAGGGCAAGGAACAGGCCCAGCTGGTCCAGACGTTCATCGACCAGAAGGTCGACGGCCTGATCGTCACCCTCGCCAAGCCCGACGCCATGAAGGCCGTCGTCAAGCGCGCCGAAAAGGCCGGAATACCGGTCATCACGGTCAACTCCGGCTCCGCGGAGTCCAAGAAGTTCGGCGCGCTCACCCACGTCGGCCAGGACGAGACCATCGCGGGCGAGGCCGTCGGCGACGAGCTGAACAAGCGCGGCCGCAAGAAGGCCCTGTGCGTCCTGCACGAGCAGGGCAACGTGGGCCATGAGCAGCGCTGCGACGGCGCGGCCAAGACCTTCGACGGAAAGCTGGAGAAGGTCTACGTCGAGGGCACCAACATGCCCGACGTGCAGTCCTCCATCGAGGCCAAGCTCCAGTCCGACCACGGCATCGACACGGTCCTCACCCTCGGCGCGCCGTTCGCCGACACCGCCGCCCAGGCCGCCGACCAGGCGGGCAGCAAGGCGGAGATCGACACCTTCGACCTCAACGCGAAGGTCGCGGCCGGGCTGCAGGACGGCACGCTGGGCTTCGCCGTCGACCAGCAGCCGTATCTCCAGGGCTACGAGGCCGTGGACCTGCTCTGGCTCCAGCGCTACAACGCCGACGTGCTCGGTGGCGGCCGGCCGGTCCTCACCGGCCCGCAGATCGTCACCAAGGACGACGCCAAGAAGCTGGCCGCGTTCACGAAGCGGGGCACCCGATGAGCGCGGACACGCTGCCGCCGAAGGACGAGACCGACGCGCGCCCGGTGGCGCGGACCCCGCTGCTGCGCCGCCTGGCGGGCCGCCCGGAGCTGGGCGCGGTCGTCGGCGCCGCCGCCGTCTTCGTCTTCTTCTCGATCGCCGCCGACGCCTTCCTCCAGTGGTCCAGCTTCAGCACCGTGCTGTACGCCTCGTCCACCATCGGGATCATGGCGGTGCCGGTCGCGCTGCTGATGATCGGCGGCGAGTTCGACCTGTCGACCGGCGTCCTGGTCACCTCCTCCGCGCTGATCTCGTCGATGTTCTCGTACCAGATGACGGCGAACGTCTGGGTCGGCGCCGGGGTGTCCCTGCTGGTCACCCTCGCCATCGGCTTCTTCAACGGCTATCTGCTGGTGCGCACCAACCTGCCGAGCTTCATCATCACGCTCGGCACCTTCCTGATCCTCCAGGGCTGCAACCTCGGCTTCACCAAGCTGATCAGCGAGACCGTCTCCACCAAGAGCATCGCCGACATGGAGGGCTTCCCCTCCGCCCGCCAGGTCTTCGCCTCCCAGCTGACGATCGGCGACGTGGAGCTGCAGATCACCGTGGTGTGGTGGTTCGCCCTGATCGCGCTCGCCACCTGGATCCTGCTGCGCACCCGCGCCGGGAACTGGATCTTCGCGGTGGGCGGCGCCAAGGAGGCGGCCCGCGCGGTCGGCGTGCCCGTGGACCGCACCAAGATCGGGCTCTATATGGGGGTCGCCCTGGCGGCCTGGATCTCCGGCCAGCACCTGCTGTTCAAGTACGACACCGTGCAGTCCGGCGAGGGCGTCGGCAACGAGCTGCTGTACATCATCGCGGCCGTCATCGGCGGCTGCCTGCTGACCGGCGGCTACGGCTCGGCGGTCGGCGCCGCCGTCGGCGCGTTCATCTTCGGCATGACCAACAAGGGCATCGTGTACGCGCAGTGGGGCGCGGACTGGTTCAAGTTCTTCCTCGGGGCGATGCTGCTGCTCGCCACGCTGCTCAACTGGTGGGTCCGCAAGCGGGCGGAGGCAAGCGCATGAGCACCACACCGGACGTGCCGTTGATCGCGCTGCGCGGCATCGGCAAGTACTACGGCAACGTCAAGGCCCTGGAGGACGTCTCGCTCGACGTCCACGCCGGGCGGATCACCTGCGTCCTCGGCGACAACGGCGCGGGCAAGTCCACCCTCATCAAGATCGTCGCCGGGCTGCACCAGCACGACGAGGGCACCTTCGCCGTCGAGGGGGAGGAGACCCGGCTCGGCTCGCCGCGCGAGGCCCTGGACCGCGGCATCGCCACGGTCTACCAGGACCTCGCCGTCGTCCCGCTGATGCCGGTGTGGCGGAACTTCTTCCTCGGCTCCGAGATCCGCAAGGGCCGCGGCCCCTTCAGCCGCCTCGACGTGCCCGCCATGCGCGAGACCACCCACCGCGAGCTGCTGCGCATGGGCATCGACCTGCGCGACGTCGACCAGCCCATCGGCACCCTCTCCGGCGGACAGCGCCAGTGCGTGGCGATCGCCCGCGCCGTCCACTTCGGCGCCAAGGTCCTCGTCCTCGACGAGCCGACGGCGGCGCTGGGCGTCAAGCAGTCCGGGGTGGTGCTCAAGTACGTCGCCGCCGCGCGCGACGCCGGGCTCGGCGTGGTCCTCATCACGCACAACCCGCACCACGCCTACCTGGTCGGCGACCGCTTCGTCCTCCTCAAGCGCGGCGCGATGGCGGGCAGCCACGCCAAGGACGAGATCGCCCTGGACGACCTGACCCGCCAGATGGCGGGCGGCAGCGAGCTGGAACAGCTCACCCACGAGCTGGCTCGCTGAGGGCGGCCGGGCCCGGCTCACCATGCACCGCGAGGGGCGGTTGAGGCACAATCGCACGGCGGGCCCCACCCGCATCGCACGGCGCGCCACCCGCGTCATGACCACCGCACGCCGAGGCCCCGGCCTCCCGAGACACCCGCAGGGACGACGAACTCTTGCGAGCACGCACCCGCAGCGACCGCACCTCCCGCACCGGTGAAGGGGCCGGCCGATGAGCATCTACCGCGAAAGAGTGCACCGGGGCTCGGCCCGGGCCACCGTGCTGCGGACCGTCGGCACGCGTGAGCGCCGCTCGCACCTGAGCGCGCCCCGGGTCCCCACGGTCGGCATCGACATCGGCGGCACGAAGGTGATGGCCGGGGTCGTCGACGCCGACGGCAACATCCTGGAGAGCAAGCGCACCGAGACGCCCGACAAGTCCAAGAGCCCCAAGGTCGTCGAGGACACCATCACCGAACTCGTCCTGGACCTGTCCGACCGGCACGATGTGCACGCCGTCGGCATCGGGGCGGCGGGCTGGGTGGACGCGGACCGCAACCGGGTCCTGTTCGCGCCGCACCTGTCCTGGCGCAACGAGCCGCTGCGCGACCGGCTCGCCGAGCGGCTCGCCGTGCCGGTCATGGTCGACAACGACGCGAACGCGGCCGCGTGGGCCGAGTGGCGGTTCGGCGCCGGACGCGGCGAGGACCATCTCGTCATGATCACGCTGGGCACCGGGATCGGCGGCGCGATCCTGGAGGACGGCCAGGTCAAGCGCGGCAAATACGGGGTCGCCGGCGAGTTCGGCCATATGCAGGTCGTGCCCGCCGGACACCGTTGCCCCTGCGGCAACCGGGGCTGCTGGGAGCAGTACAGCTCCGGCAACGCGCTGGTCCGGGAGGCCCGTGAGCTGGCCGCCGCCGAGTCGCCGGTGGCGTACGGGATCACCGACCGGGTCGGCGGCAACATCCACGAGATCACCGGGCCGCTGATCACCGAGCTGGCCCGGGACGGCGATGCCATGTGCATCGAACTCCTCCAGGACATCGGCCAGTGGCTCGGGGTCGGCATCGCCAACCTCGCCGCCGCCCTCGACCCCTCCTGCTTCGTGATCGGGGGCGGCGTCAGCGCCGCCGACGACCTGCTGATCGTCCCGGCCCGGGACGCCTTCCGGCGCACCCTGACCGGGCGCGGCTACCGGCCGGAGGCCCGTATCGTCAAGGCCCAGCTGGGGCCCGAGGCGGGGATGGTCGGCGCCGCCGACCTCGCCCGGCTCGTCGCCCGCCGCTTCCGCCGCGCCACCCGCCGCCGGGTCGAGCGGTACGAGCGCGCCGGGTCCTCCTCCCCGCTGCGGCTGGCGCCGCGCGGTCAGGCAGGCCGCGAGTGACCGCCGCCGAGCAGCGCCCCGGAGGTACCCCCGTGACCGAACGACCCGGCGGGTCCGGCACGACCGGTGCGTCCGGCGGGTCCGGCGGTGGCCGTCCGCTGCGCCGCTGGCTCAAGGCCGTGATCGTCTTCCTGCTGATCGCGATCCCGGCCGGCTATCTGATGATCTCCGCCATGCAGAGCCGCGACGGCGGCGAGGAGAAGGCGGAGGCCGCCAAGGCCAAGGGCCTCTCCGCCGGCTATCCGTCCCGGGTGCAGCGGCGCATCTACGACGTGCCGATCCCGCAGCACTCGCGCAAGGTCGCCTCGTACGAGACCAACTCCTGGAAGGTCAGCTCGCTGTACGTGCAGTTCGTCACCTCCCGCGACGGACTCGACGGCTTCCTGGCCAAGCTCGGCACCCGTCGCTCCGCGCTGGAGAAGGACGCGGTGACCATCACGCGCGAGCAGGCGAAGAAGGTCGGCTGGCAGGTCGGAGCCGCCGGTCACGACTGGTCCGGAATGGTGATCAAGCAGAAGGATCCGCAGCCCAAGCTGAGAATCACGGTCAGGAACGACAACCCGGCCCATCCGAAGGTCTACGTGGTCTCCACCATTACGCCGTAGGGACCGCTACGACGTTCGGGATACCGTTTCCGGGTGAGCGAGACCAAGACACTTCAGTACCGGACCGACGGCCCCGAGGACGGGCCCGTACTCGTCCTCGGCCCGTCGCTGGGCACGACCTGGCACATGTGGGACCGCCAGATACCCGAGCTGTCCCGCCACTGGCGCGTCCTCCGCTTCGACCTGCCGGGCCACGGCGGCTCGCCCGCCCACCCCGCCCCCTCCGTCGCGGAACTCGCCGCCAGGCTGCTGGCCACCCTCGACATGCTGGGCATCGACCGCTTCGGCTACGCGGGCTGCTCCATCGGCGGGGCCATCGGCGCCGAACTGGCGCTGCGACATCCCCTGAGAGTGGGCTCGCTCGCGCTCGTCTCCGCCTCCCCACGCTTCGGCACCGCCGACTCCTTCCGGCAGCGCGGCGTCGTGGTCCGCACCAACGGCCTCGACCCGATCGCCCGCGCCACCCCCGAGCGCTGGTTCACCCCCGTCTTCGCCGCCGCCCAGCCCGCCATCGTCGACTGGGCCGTCCAGATGGTCCGCACCACCGACCCCGGCTGCTACATCGCCGCGTGCGAGGCGCTGGCCGCCTTCGACATCCGCCCCGAGCTGGGCCGGATCGGCGTCCCCACGCTTGTCCTGGCCGGGGCCGAGGACCAGGTCACCCCCGCCGCCGACGCCCGCGTCCTGGTCGCGGGCATACCCGACGCGCGGCTCGCGCTCGTCCCCGGCACCTCGCATCTGGCGCCCGTCGAGCAGCCCGCCGCCGTCACCGACCTGCTGGTACGCCACTTCTCCAGCTCGTGGCGGTCCTCGGACCACCCGACCGGGATGACCGCGGTCTCCGCCCCGCCCGTCAAGCCCGTGCTGACACCGGTGCCGCCGCCGGTCACCGCCCCGGCCCCGCCGCGTACCGCCCCGACCGCCGCGCCCGCCGGTCCGCCCGTCGAGATCGGCTACACCCGGCCGCCCGAGCCGGGCCCTGACGGCCGCGCCGACACGTACGACCAGGGCATGAAGGTCCGGCGCGAGGTGCTGGGCGACGCCCATGTGGACCGCGCGGAGTCCCAGGTCGACGACTTCACCGGCGACTTCCAGGACTTCATCACCCGCTATGTGTGGGGCGAGGTGTGGACCCGGCCCGGTATCGACCGCCGCACCCGCAGCGTGATCACCCTCACCGCCATGGCCGCCCGCGGCCACCTCGACGAGCTCGCCTTCCACACCCGGGCCGCGCTGCGCAACGGGCTGACGCCGACCGAGATCAAGGAAGTGCTGCTGCACACCGGGATCTACTGCGGGGTGCCCGCCGCGAACTCCGCGTTCGCCGTCGCCCAGCGGGTCATCCGCGAGGAGACCAGCCCCGAGGAGTGACGCGGGCACAGAGGAGGACAATGATCCTCATGAAGCTCACGAAGAAGGGCCACGCCTGCGTCCGGCTGGAGAAGGACGGACAGCTGCTGGTCATCGACCCCGGAGGCGTCAGCGAAGAGGACGCCGCGGTCGGCGCGGACGCGATCCTCGTCACCCACGAGCACTTCGACCACTTCAACGAGGAGCGGCTGCGGGCGGCGCTCGACGCCAACCCCGCCGCCCACATCTGGACCCTCGCCAGCGTCGCCGGACAGATCTCGGCGGCGTTCCCCGGCCGGGTCCACACCGTCGGTGAGGGCGACACCTTCACCGCGGCCGGATTCGACATCGAGGTGCACGGACAGCTGCACGCCGTCATCCACCCCGACATCCCGCGCATCACCAACGTCGGGTACGTGGTCGACGGCGCGGTCTTCCACCCGGGCGACGCCCTCACCGTCCCCGACCGCCCCGTGGAGACCCTGCTGCTGCCGCTGCACGCGCCCTGGAACAAGTTCTCCGAGATCCTCGACTACGTGCGCGAGGTCGCCCCGCGGCGCGCGATCGACATCCACGACGCCCTGCTGTCCGACCTGGGCCCGATGGTGTACGGCCGGATGCTCGGCCCGGACGGACCGGGGACCGGCGCCGCGGAACACATCCGCCTGACCCCGGGCGAAACGCTCCCGCTCTGAGTGTCGGACCCGGGATGTAAGTTGTCCCCCATGCGCATCGCGACCTGGAACGTCAATTCGATCACCGCCCGGCTGCCCCGGCTGCTCGCCTGGCTGGAGAGCAGCGGCACGGACGTGCTGTGCGTCCAGGAGACCAAGTGCGCCGAGACGGCCTTCCCCTTCGAGCCCCTGCGCGAGCTGGGCTACGAGGCCGCGGTCAACGCCACCGGCCGGTGGAACGGGGTGGCCGTCGTCTCCCGGGTCGGCCTCGGCGACGTGGTCTCCGGTCTCCCCGGCGGCCCCGACTACGACGGCGGCCAGGAGCCCCGCGCGATAGCCGCCACCTGCGGCCCCGCCCGCGTCTGGTCGGTCTACGTGCCCAATGGCCGTGAGGTCGGCCACCCGCACTACGACTACAAGCTGCGCTGGCTGGACGCCCTGCGGGAGGCCGTGACCGAGGACGCGAAGGGCTCCCGGCCCTTCGCCGTCCTCGGCGACTTCAACGTGGCCCCGACCGACGACGACGTCTGGGACCGCACCCGCTTCGACGGCCTCACCCATGTCACCGACAAGGAGCGCGAGGCCCTGGCCGCCCTGCGCGAGACCGGCCTGTCGGACGTCGTCCCCCGCCCCCTGAAGTACGAGCACCCCTTCACGTACTGGGACTACCGGGAGCTGTGCTTCCCGAAGAACCGCGGCATGCGGATCGATCTGGTCTACGGCAACGCTGCGTTCGCCGGTGCCGTCGGCGACGCCTACGTGGACCGCGAGGAACGCAAGGGCAAGGGCGCGTCCGACCACGCCCCGGTGGTGGTGGACCTCCAGCCGTAACCGGCGCCCCCGGGGTGGGCGCGCCTGCCCGGGGTGCCCCCGGGGCTTGCGTGCGCGGGTGCGGCCCGGTGGGTGGGTTGTGCCCACCCGTTCCGCCCTGCGGAACGATTGCCCACAACCACGGGGTCCGGGGCGGAGCCCCGGGTCGGGGAGGGGCGGGGTGGGGAATCAGCCCGTCAGCGCGCGCAACGGCACGGCGTCCGCCATCGCCTTCAACCCCGCGTCGCCCGGGTGCAGATGGTCGCCGCTGTCGTACGCCGGGAGGATGCGCGACGGGTGCGCGGGGTCGCGTACGACCGCGTCGAAGTCCACGACCGCGTCGAACACCCCGCCGCCCGCGCGGATGAAGTCGTTGACGACGGAGCGCCGGGCATCCGCGTCGGCGGTGCACAGCGACTCGCCCTCGCAGGGCGTGATCGTCCCGCCCAGCACCCGCAGGCCCCGCGCGTGCGCCCGGGCGGCGATGGCCTTCAGGCCCGCGATGACGTCCTCGGCCGAGGTGCCCCAGCGCAGGTCGTTGATGCCCTGGAAGACGACGACCGTACGGGCGGAGGTCTGGGCCAGGACGTCCCGCTCCAGGCGGCTGCCCGCGCTCACCCCGCTGGTGACCGTGGAGACCCCGTCACCGGGGTAGACGTCCGTGACCACGCGGTTGGCGGAGATGCCGCTGTTGACGACGCCGTAGGCGGGCACACCGGACTCACCGGACTGGGCGCGCAGCCGGCGCGCGAGGACGTCGGGCCAGCGCCGGTTGGCGTCCAGGGTGGACTTGGTGCCGTCGGTGATGGAGTCGCCGAGGGCGACCACCGACCCCGGGCCGCCCCGGACGTCGACGCCGGTGAGGAACGGCCAGGTGGTGAGGGTGCCGGTGTACGCGTCGGCGCCGGTCTCGCCCGTACGGTCACCGCTGCCCGGCGCGCTCAGATAGGAACGCTGGGTGGCCTGGGTGTGCACCGGCACCGCCGCGACCGGCCCGGGAAGGTGAATGCTGACCAAAAGGTTCGCGTCGGCGGGGACGGCGAAGTTCACAGGATCGCTGAAGGCCTGCGCGCCCGCCGGGATCGACGTACCGGCCCGGCCCCGGAAGGTCAGCGGCACCGGGGTGCCGCTCGCCGCCGCGCCGCTGCCCTGGAGGGCGACCGTGGCGTGGCCGATCCCGACGGGGGCGGCGGCGAAGGTGTTCTCCAGCCGGATCCGGGCGCCCGGCCCGCCCGCGCTGGTGTGCACGACGAGCCGCAGCGTCTGGTCGGTCCACGGCCCGACCTTGGTGTATCCGGCGGTGCTCGCCGCCCAGCTGCCGGTCCAGCCCCGCGCGGGCTGCCGCAGCGAGGCCGCGAAGACGTGCAGATCGGCCCCCGGGCCCGGGTCCTTCGGCAGGGTCACCGACGCGACCTGCCGGTCGCCGCGCAGGGGCACCGTCACCGCGTACAGCCGGGCCGCCTCGGCCCGCTGCCCGTCGGCGGTGTTGACGTGCGGGAGGCCGACCGCCTTGGTGGCGGCGGGGCCCGCGCGCCAGTCGGGGGCGCTCAGGGTGTACGTACCGTACGAACCGTCCCGGTAGCGGATGCGGCCGGTGCCGCTCGCCCCGGCGCCGGGGCCGCCCGGGGAACTGCTCGCGACCAGGAAGGTGAGTGCGTCGCCGCGCCCCCGCAGCCGCACCGACTGCCCGTCGGCGATCACGTTGTCGGGCCGGACGGGCCGGGACCCGGCGCTGCGCGGCCAGGTGAGCCGCGCCGCGTCGAGGGCGATGGCGCGGCCGGGGGTCCAGCCCGCGGCCCGCAGGTCCTGCGCGGAGAGGGAGTTGCCCGCCCCGTCGAAGTCCGTCGTGCCCGGCGCGGTGTCGTCACCGACCGCCCGGTTGTCGAAAAGCCGCTCCAGAGGGAGCGGCTCGGAGGGGGCGGCGCCTTGCGCCACCGAGGGTGCGGCCGGTGCGAGGAGTACGAGGGTGGCACCTCCCGCGACGATCCCGGCCACGTTCCATGGTCTGACGACGCGCATAGGTGTCCCCTCTCGTAACCGACCCGACCGGCGATTCGACAGGTGCATGGCGAACGTAGGGAGACGGCCGGGTGTCGTCAAGACAAGCAACGGGTCACGGACGACGCCGCGCGCCCTGTGGTGCGCCCGTGCACTTGGTGCGACGCTGAGCTGTATGAACATCCCCTTCCTGGACAACTGGCGCAAGCGGCACGGTGCGGCCTCCGGTACGGCTCTGATGAGCGCCCAGGAGGCGGACCCCCAAGGGGTGGCGCAACTCCTCTCCGAATGCGAACTGCTGCGGGCCCGGGCCGCGCAGGTGGGCATCGTGCTCGACGACTCGGCCGGCTCCCTGGAGGCGCTGGACCAGCTGGTACCGCGCTGGCGCGACGACCCGGAGGAGCTGCCCTGGCTCGGTAACGACGCCGGGCTCTATCTGGGCACGGTCATCGTCCGCACCGTGCCGGGCGCCGTCTGGCAGGTGTGGCCCAACGGCCGCCCCGTGGTCCGGCTCGACTCCGGCCGGGAGGTCGACGTGGTCGAGGCGGGCCACCAATGGGCCGCCGACGGCGCCCCCGAGCTGTCCCAGCTGTACGCGGAGGTCTCGGAGGGCTGAGAGGGCGGAGGGGGCGGAGAGGTCCACTATCGGGCGTTATTCACCCATTGGTGCGTGTCCTGACCGAAGTGCCGCTTTGGTGTGGATAGTTTGCGCGGCATGGCCGTGGGTGAACCGCTGATCGAGCTGCGCAACGTCAACAAGTACTTCGGCGCGCTCCACGTCCTCCAGGACATCGACCTCACCGTCGGCCGCGGGGAGGTCGTGGTGGTCATCGGGCCGTCCGGGTCCGGGAAGTCGACGCTGTGCCGGACGATCAACCGGCTGGAGACCATCGAGTCCGGTTCGATCGTGGTGGACGGGCGGCCGCTGCCCGAGGAGGGCAAGGAGCTGGCGCGGCTGCGGGCCGAAGTGGGGATGGTCTTCCAGTCGTTCAATCTGTTCGCCCACCGGACCGTGCTGGACAACCTGATGCTCGCGCAGGTGAAGGTCCGCAGGCGCGGCAAGGCGGAGGCCGGGCGGCGGGCCCGGGAGCTGCTGGACCGGGTGGACCTCGCGGACCAGGCGGACAAGTACCCCGCGCAGCTCTCCGGCGGCCAGCAGCAGCGGGTGGCGATCGCCCGCGCGCTGGCCATGGACCCGAAGGTGATGCTCTTCGACGAGCCGACCTCGGCCCTCGACCCGGAGATGATCAACGAGGTGCTGGAGGTCATGCGGCAGCTCGCCCGGGAAGGGATGACGATGGCCGTCGTCACCCATGAGATGGGCTTCGCCCGGTACGCCGCGAACCGCGTGGTCTTCATGGCCGACGGCCGCATCGTGGAGGACCGCAGCCCGGAGGAGTTCTTCAAGGCGCCGGAGTCCGCCCGGGCCAGGGACTTCCTCTCCAAGATCCTCAAGCACTGAGCCGGGTGATGACGCACATGAGGCGCATCCTGACCGCCGTCCTCGCGCTGCTCCTCGCCCTCACCGGCGGCGCCCTCACCGGCTGCGGCAAGCAGGGCAGCCCGCCCGCCAAGGGCCCCAAGCCCGAGGCGTTGCCGCACTACAGGGTGGCCACCGGTTTCCGGCTGCCGTCCTCGCCGACCTGGCGGAAGGCGAAGCGGCGCGGATACCTGATCGTCGGGGTCAAGGAGGACCAGCCGTATCTGGGCGAGCGGGACCCGGCCACCGGCCGCTACTCCGGCTTCGACATCGAGATCGCGAAGATGATGGCCGCGTCCCTCGGCTTCCCGCCCCGGACCATCCGGTTCCGGACCATCGCCTCCGCCAACCGGGAAACCGCGCTCCAGAACGGCCAGATCGACACTTACGTCGGCACCTACACCATCAATCCGCTGCGCAAACGCCTGGTCGGCTTCGCCGGTCCGTACTACATGGCCGGGCAGTCGCTGCTGGTGCGCACCGATACGAACGACATCCACGGCCCCCGCGACCTGGCGGGCAAGACCGTCTGCTCGGTGGCCGGCTCCACCCCGCTGCAGCGCATCCAGCACGACTACCCCAAGGCCCACGCCGTCGCGTACGACACGTACTCGGTGTGCGTGGACAACCTGCTCAGCTACCAGGTCGACGCGGTCACCACGGACAACGTCATCCTGCTCGGCTACGCGGCCAAGGCGCCCAAGGAGCTGAAGGTGGTGGGCAGGCCGTTCTCCAAGGAGCCGTACGGCATCGGCGTGCCCAAGCGGGATGTCGCGCTGCGGTTCGCGCTGGACGACGCCATCGAGGCCCATGTGCGCAACGGCGACTGGAGACGGGCGTACAACGCGACCCTCGGCCTGTCCGGTGTGCCCGCCCCCAAACCGCCCGCCGTCGACCGCTACCACTGAGGCCCCGCGCTCATGGACGTGCTCACCCAGAACTTCTCCCTCTACGGCCGCGGTCTGCTCGGCACCATCGAGCTGACCGTCTACGCCTCGCTGCTCGCCCTCGCCCTCGGCGTCCTGATGGCCGCCTTCCGGGTCGCGCCGGTCGCCTCCTTGCGCGCCTTCGGCACCGGCTGGGTGACGGTGCTCCGCAACACCCCGCTGACGCTGCTGTTCTTCGCGGTGATGCTGGGTCTGCCGCGCTTCGGGCTGGTCCTGCCGTTCACCGCCTTCGCGGTGCTCGCCCTCGGCTGCTACACCTCGGCGTTCATCTGCGAGGCGGTCCGCTCGGGCATCAACACGGTGCCGGTCGGGCAGGGCGAGGCCGCCCGCAGCCTGGGCATGACCTTCGAGCAGACGCTGGGGGCGGTGGTGCTGCCGCAGGCGTTCCGCGCCGTCATCCCGCCGATCGGCTCGACGCTGATCGCGCTCGCCAAGAACTCGGCCATCGCCGGGTCGTTCAGCGTCACCGAACTGCTCGGCACCTACAAACCGCTCAACGAGATGGGATACAGCATCGTCTGGTCCTTCGTCTGGATCGCCGTGGGCTATCTCCTCGTGACCCTGACCATCAGCGCGATCTTCACCGTGCTGGAGAAGCGCTGGGGAGTGCCGCGTTGACCGCCACCGCCGTCCTCTACGACGTCCCCGGGCCCCGCACCGCCCGCCGCCACCGCCTCTACGGGCTGATCGCCACGCTGGCGCTGCTGGCCCTGATCGCCTGGGTGATCTATCTCCTTGTCGACACGGGTCAGTTCGCGTACCGCAAGTGGATGCCCTTCGAGTACGTCGGCATCCAGGAGCTGCTGCTGCGCGGACTGGGCAACACGCTCAAGGCGTTCGGGCTCGCCGCCGTCCTCTCGCTGGCGCTGGGCGGGGTGCTGGCCGCCGGGCGGCTGTCCGACCACCGCCCGGTGCGCTGGCTCGCCACGCTGATCGTGGAGTTCTTCCGCGCGATGCCCGTGCTGGTGATGATCTTCTTCGTCTTCGTGGCCCTGAAGGCACAGCCGCTGACCGCCCTGGTCACCGGGCTGACCCTGTACAACGGCTCGGTGCTCGCCGAGGTGTTCCGCGCGGGCGTGGCGGCGGTGGACCGCGGGCAGCGGGAGGCGGCGTACTCCCTGGGCCTGCGCAAGACGCAGGTCATGACGTACGTCCTGGTGCCCCAGGGGGTACGGGCCATGCTGCCCGCGATCATCAGCCAGCTGGTGGTGGCCCTGAAGGACACCTCGCTCGGCTTCCTCATCACCTACGAGGAGTTCCTGCACGCGGGCAAGCTCATCGCGTCCAACCTCGACTACGACCTGCCGTTCATCCCGGTCGTGATGGTCATCTCACCGGTCTACATCGGGATGTGCATGCTGCTGTCGTGGTGCGCGAACTGGGTGGCGAGGCGCGAGCGGCGCAGCGTGAAGACGGAGAAGGTGCGGGTGGCGCCGCCCGGCCCGGCCGCGCCGCTGCCGGGCGACACCCGCTAGTCGCGCACCGGGACCGACAGGTACGAGGGGTCGGCGTCCGGCGAGGAGAAGGTGAGGTGGGCGCCGTCCGGGTTGTGCTCGATGTAGAGCGGGTCGACGGTGTCGACCACCAGCGCGAGCTTGTGCCCGGCCGGGACGTCGTACGCCGTCGAGAACAGGTCCAGGTCGACGGGGAAGGGCTTGCCCGGGGTGCGGTCGTGGAAGGTGACGGGGGCGTTGGTGATGAGTTTGCCGACGCCGAGCGGGCCCACGTCGTAGAGGTAGGCGACCGCGGTCCCGTCGGGCTTGTCGCTGGTGAGGGTGGTGTGCAGGGACACCGTGCCGCGGACGCGCTGCTCGGTCGCGTACGCCCCGGTCTGCCAGACGGCGGCGTACGAGCGCGGCAGCAGCGGGATCGAGGCGAGTGGCGGGAGCTTGAGGAACTGGTCGACCGCGCCGGTCAGCATGACGGTTCCGGCGTTGGCGCCCGAGTCGTGGTTCGCGGTGACCGTCTCGGCCCGGTCGAGCGCCACCCGGCGGCGCTCCGAGGGCACGGTGGACCAGCTGGTGTAGCCCTCGTAGTCGCCGCCGGTGCGGGACATGAGCTGCACCGGCCGCTCTTGGTCGATGCCGTTGCGCTCGCCCTTGAGGTAGCGGTCGAGCCAGCGCCTGCTGTGCTCCCAGGTGTCGTTCGGCAGCCCGAAGAGCCCGCCGAACTCGGCGGTGGCGTGGTCGCCCGGCCGGAACTCCAGTCGCTTGGGGCCGGTCAGCTTGTCGTAGAAGTCGGCGTAGCTGTTGGGCGGGAAGATGGAGTCGCCCCAGGCGTTGCCCAGCATGATGGCCGCGCCATTGGCGTTGATCTTGTCGAGGTAGGTGGCCGCCGAGCGCTTGCGGCCCCACTCGATCATGTCCTGTTCCTTGGCGAGGTTGGAGCCGAGGAAGTCCTTCAGGATCTGCTGGAATTCGTCGCTGGGGCGGCCGGTGAGGGCTCCGGCGCCGCCGAGCAGCCCGGCGGCCTGGGCGTGCTGGGTGCGGCCGCTGTAGATGGACCCGATGAGATCCGCCCAGCCGCTCATCGAGACGACGGCCTTGATGCGCTTGTCGGAACCGGCGGCGAGCAGGCTGATCCCGGCGCCGTACGACACCCCCGCCATGCCGATGTGGCCGGGGTCGGCGGCGGTGTTGGCCAGGGCCCAGTCGATGACCTTGGAGGCGTCGGCGACGTCGGGCGGCCCGGCCGTCTCGATGCGGCCGCCGGACTGCCAGAAGCCGCGGGTGTTGTAAGTGACCACCACATAGCCGGAGTCGGCGAGCTTCTTGGCCTGCGCGAGGTATTCGACCTGCGGCATGGACCAGCTGGTGGGCAGCACGACGAGGGGGAGGCGGCGCGAGGAGTCCGCGGGGGCGACGACGTTGGCGGCCAGGGTGACGCCCCCGTCGCCCGGGATGTCGACGAACCGTACGGAGGTGTCGGCGGCGGCCGCGGACGCGGGGGCGGCGGGCGCCGCCCCGGCGGCGGGGGCGAGGGCGAAGGTCGCACCGGCCAGGACGGCCGCCGAAAGGGAGGCGGCGGCGGTGGTACGCAGTGCTCGGCGGGCAGGGGTCACCTGGTCTCCTTCGGGGACGCCCCCGCCTTCGGGCGAGGAAGGAATCGAACTCCTGCAGAGCAGGGCAAGGAACGGTGTTTCGCCTCAGGGACCAAGCACGCACAACGTGCTGAGCGAGAACCAAGCCGGCGCAACCCCATGCTTTCGGGCAACCGGGCGGGTTCCGTCCCGGCCGGTGCTGAGGGAGTAAGACCTTTCAGGTCGCTGACCTGCGGGGCTTCCTGAGCCAGGAATCCCTCTGCTTCAGCTGGGGGAGGGTTCAATGTCGCTCCAGACGTGGATGCCAGATGCGGTGGCGGCACCGGGGCAGGTCTAAGTGACCTGACGGTAACTCGGTGCCTTACCGGTGGTAATAGCGCGGTAAGTTACGCCTGGGTAACGATGCGTGCGGAGCGGCCCCCTGAGCCGTCCGTGATGCGATATCCGGCCCGCTCACCCCTCCTTGAGGAGCGTCTTGGTGGCCGCCCGGCCCCCCGCCGTGGTGGCCTGCTTGGTGACGTCCGCGACCAGTTCCACCACATCCGGGCCGTACGCCTGCGAGTTGATCACCTTCAGCAGCAGACAGAACGAGCCCTGCGCCCCGTACTTGCGGGCCAGCTTGGCGCGGTTGCGCACCAGATGGCGCACGGCGGCGCGGTGGGTGACCGGGCGCTGCCCGGCGGCCAGGAAGACCGGACGGCCGCCGTCACCCGCCGTCAGCCGGGCCACCAGGACGTGCTCGACCGCGCCGGGCTCCGGGCGGTACTCGGTGCCACCGATGGTGAACGCGCCCCGGTTCGCGCCGGACTCGTCGCCCTGGTGCACGGTCACGCCCGGCAGCAGGTTCGCCATGTGCGCCGTCAGCCTGCGGTGCGCGATCGGATCGCCCACGCAGAACTCGGTGCGCGCGCCGAACCCCTGCAACCCCGTGTCGTGCGGGGCCACCTCCGCGTGCGCCCCGCAGTTCTCCACCACGGAGGCGAGCCCCAGCAGCGCGAGGGCGTCATGGCGCGGGATGGACCAGTGCGCCGTGGCGCTGTCCCGGTGGGTGACCAGCACACATTCCGAGCCGTCCGGCAGGCCGAAGAAGCGCTGCTCACGGGCGCGCGCCCGGCGCCCCGCCGCCGCGTGCACGGCCCAGCCGAGCGCCACCCCCACGATCAGTGCCGCTCCGGAAGCGATCAGGTCCTGCACGGTGTCACTCATGGCCGCGCATCGTAGCCGCCATCCGCAGCCGTGTTCGAGCGAATGCGGAAGGGCACTCGCCCTCTGTCGTGAGCATGAGCGTCGCCGGTAGGCTCCGCTCTCTCTGTCGTCCGCTTGGAGGTCCGGATGGGGCACGCCGCACGACCCGCCACAGCAACCAGAGCCACGGCACGAGCCGCCCGGCGCGCGCTGCCCGCGCTCGCCGCCGCGGCCGGAATGGTCGCCGTGCTCGGCATCGCCCCGGCGGGTGCGCACGCCGCCGGCGCCGCCGGGCCCGCCGCTGGTACGCCCGAGAAGACCCCCGTGGCCACCGGCTACGGCGGCGCGGTCTCCAGCGTGGACCCGGACGCCTCGGCCGCCGGGATCGACGTCCTGCGGCACGGCGGCAACGCGGTGGACGCGGCGGTGGCGACGGCGGCCGCGCTCGGCGTCACCGAGCCGTACTCGGCGGGCATCGGCGGCGGCGGATACTTCGTCTACTACAACGCCAAGCGGCACACCGTCTCCACGCTCGACGGCCGCGAGAGGGCCCCGCTCAGCGCGAACCAGAACCTCTTCCTGGGCAAGGACGGCAAGCCGCTGCCGTTCGACGACGCCGTCACCAGCGGGCTCAGCGTCGGCACCCCCGGCACCGCGGCCACCTGGCGGGACGCCCTCGGCGACTGGGGCACCCGGTCGCTCGGCCAGGTGCTGAAGCCCGCCGAGAAGCTGGCCCGCGACGGCTTCACCGTCGACAAGACCTTCCGCCGGCAGACCGCCGACAACGAGGACCGCTTCAAGGACTTCCCGGCCACTGCCGAGCTGTTCCTGCCCGGCGGAAAGCTCCCGGCCGTCGGCTCGACCCTCCGCAACCCCGACCTCGCCCGCACCTACGCCCTGCTCGCCAAGAAGGGCGTCGGCGCGATCTACAAGGGCGAGGTGGGCCGCGACATCGTCTCCACGGTCCGCAAGCCCCCCGTCGACCCGAAGGCGTCGCGCGTCGTGCGCCCCGGCGACCTGCGGACCGAGGACCTGCGGGCGTACGACACGAAACGGCAGGCCCCGACCCGCACCTCCTACCGCGGCCTGGACGTGTACGGCATGGCGCCCTCGTCCTCCGGCGGCACCAGCGTCGCCGAGGCCCTGAACATCCTGGAGCGCACCGACCTCTCCAAGCTCAGCGAGCGCGACTATCTGCACCGCTACATCGAGGCCTCCCGGATAGCGTTCGCCGACCGCGGCCGCTGGGTCGGCGACCCGGCCGCCGAGGACGTACCGACCAAGGCGCTCACCTCGCAGCGGTTCGCCGACTCCCGCGCCTGCCTCATCAAGCCCGACGCGGTGCTGAAGAGCCCGCTCGCCCCCGGCGACCCGAGGAACCCCGGCGCCCCCGGCACCTGCGACACGCGCGGACACGCCGCCCCGACCACGTACGAGGGCGAGAACACCACGCATCTGACGACCGCCGACAAGTGGGGCAACGTCGTCGCGTACACCCTCACCATCGAGCAGACCGGCGGCAGCGGCATCACCGTCCCCGGCCGGGGCTTCCTGCTCAACAACGAGCTGACCGACTTCTCCTTCGCCCCCGCCGACCCCGCCGTCCACGACCCGAACCTGCCGGGTCCGGGCAAGCGGCCGCGCTCGTCCATGTCGCCGACCATCGTGCTCGACGGCCACAAGCCGGTGCTGGCGCTCGGCTCACCCGGCGGCGCCACGATCATCACCACCGTGCTGCAGACCCTGCTGAACCACCTCGACCGGGGCATGCCGCTGGTCGACGCGATCGCCGCGCCGCGCGCCAGCCAGCGCAACGCCGCCCAGACGGAGCTGGAGCCCGGGCTGTGGAACAGCCCGGAGCGGGCCCGGCTGGAGGCGCTGGGCCACGCCTTCAAGGAGAACCCCGAGATCGGGGCCGCGACCGGCGTCCAGCGGCTCGGTGACGGCCGGTGGCTGGCCGCCGCCGAGACGACACGGCGCGGCGGCGGCTCGGCGATGGTGGTACGGCCCGCGGGCTGACCGGCATGTGGACCACGGTGGCGGTCGGGCCCCGCCCAGGCCGCCACCGTAAAATCCCCACAGGAATCCGTACAACCTGCCTGGCGTGTGCGTATCCGGAAATGTGCGCCTAGCGCGCCGGTACCCGGGTCCGTAACATGCGGGGTGTCGAATGCGGGGGTGGCGATGGCGGGCAGACAACTCCCGGCGGCGATCGAGGAGTTCGCGAGCTACCTGCGTGCCCTGGCCCGGCGGATCGACCCTGACCAGGGCTGGTACGCCGTTTTCGCGCAGCGCGACCCCGATGGGCTGCGCGCCTGTCTGGCCGGCCAGGAGATCCCGCCCTGGGACGTCGTCCAGGCCCTCCTGCAGGACCTCTCCGCCCAGCGCGGCGCCCAGACGGCCAACGTGGCCGCGGCCCGCGCGGCCACCCTGTACCGCGCCTCGATCACCGTCCACGACGCGGCCCCCGGCACCCGTGAGGCGCTGAGCGCCCGCCTGGCCGCGATGCGGCGCGAACGGCTCGCCGCGGCCGACCGCGAGAGCGACCTCCTCGAGGCCCAGCGCGCCGGGGCCGACACCAGCCCGGACGGAGACCCCATCGAGGCGGCCCTGGCCTGGGCCCAGGACGACCACTACCGCGCGACGGCCCGCTGCGAGGAACTCACCGCCCGCCTGGCCGCCCTCCCCACCGACGGCCCGCCTTCCCCGATCTCGCCAGGCGCCCCGGGTAGGGGCCCGGTTGACGCCCCGCCCGGCTTCCCGGGCGGCGCCTCCCTCGGTGCCCCCGGCGGCGGCCCGGCTGGCGTCCCGGGCGGTGGCCCGGTTGGCGCCTCCCTCGGTGCCCCCGGCAGTGGCCTGCCCGGCGCTCCGGCGGGTGGCCCGCCCGGCTTCCCGGGGGGTGGCCCCCTCGGTGCTGCCCCCGGCGGCGGCCCGCCCGGTGCTCCGACCGTTGGAGGGCCTGGGGCTCCGGCGGATGGGCCGCTCGGTGCCCCGGCCGGTGGTCCGCCCGGCGTCCCGGGCGGCGGTCCGGCTGGTGCCCCCGGTAGCGGTCCGCCCGGCTTCCTGGGCAGTGGCCTGCCCGGCGCCCCCGGCGGCCCGGCGGCGGGTGCGGGGCGGTCGGGGTGGGCGGCGGGGGTGCTGCAGGATCCCTCGACCGTGGGGCTGGCCGGGCGTCTTCAGCCGGACGGTGGCGCGCCCGCGCCGGCGGGGGAGGGCGGGCCGCCCCCGCCGCCACGACCGCGCGGGGCGCGGTTCCCCGGGGTGCGCGGTGGGGCACGGAAGCGTGAGCGGGAGGCCGAGCAGCGGGCCCGGGCGAACGAGCAGCAGGAGCTCGCCGAGGCCCGGCGGGCGGCCGGCGGGGCCGTCGCACGGCTGGGACGGCTGCGGGCGGAGGGGCGCAGCGGGGAGGCGCACGCCGTGCTGTGCGAGACGGCCGTCTGGCCCGCCGTGCGGCTGCCGGTGCTGGCGGCCGAGCTGGAGCGGGCGGGGCTGGGCGTCGACGTGTCCACGCTGCTGTGGGAGATGGCCTGTCTGCCGCCCGAGCGGCTGGCCGCCGCCGCGGAGGCGCTGATCGCGGCGGGCCGCGAGGCGGACGGGGAGCGGCTGCTGCGGCAGAGCGTGTCGCGGCCGCTCTCCGAGGTGGCGCACACCGCGCTGGCGCTGCTCGGGAACGCGGCGCACCGCGAGGTGGCGCTGCTGCTGACGGCGTTCATACGGGCCCGTACGCCCGCCGAGGTGGCCGAGGCGGCGGCCGAGGATCCGGGCGCGCTGGTGCCCCCGCTCCTGGACGCGGCGGGCGCGGTGTCCCCGGGCAGCCAGCACGACCTCGCCCACGCCCTCCGCGTGGCGGGCATACAGGGCGCCGGCTGACCAGGCTGCGGCTGACCCGGCTGACCCCCGCCAAACCCGACATCACACGAAAAGTGATGGTCTTCGTTGAGTAACGGCGGCGGTATTGCCAGAGTGGTGAGTGCGCTTCTACGTTCTTCCCACAGCCATATTCTACGTGCGTAGACACAGGTTGACGACGGGGCATGCCCCGGAGCACTGCTGTGAAGGAGCTGATCATGGCCAACCTCGTACGTGCCGCGCTCGTCCAGTGCACCTGGACCGGCGACACCGAATCGATGATCGCGAAGCATGAGGAGTACGCCCGGCAGGCCGCCGCCCAGGGGGCCAAGGTGATCGGCTTCCAGGAAGTGTTCAACGCCCCGTACTTCTGCCAGGTGCAGGAGCCGGAGCACTACCGGTGGGCGGAGCCGGTCCCGGACGGGCCGACGGTGCGGCGGATGGCGGAGCTGGCCCGGGAGACCGGGATGGTGATGGTCGTACCGGTCTACGAGGTCGAGCAGTCCGGCTTCTACTACAACACCGCGGCCGTGATCGACGCCGACGGCAGCTACCTCGGCAAGTACCGCAAGCACCACATCCCCCAGCTCAAGGGGTTCTGGGAGAAGTACTACTTCAAGCCCGGCAACCTGGGTTGGCCGGTGTTCGACACCGCCGTCGGGAAGGTCGGCGTGTACATCTGCTACGACCGCCACTTCCCGGAGGGCTGGCGCGCCCTGGGGCTGGCCGGCGCGCAGCTCGTCTACAACCCGTCGGCCACCTCCCGGGGGCTGTCGTCGCACCTGTGGCAGCTGGAGCAGCCCGCGTCGGCGGTGGCGAACGAGTACTTCATCGCGGCGATCAACCGCGTCGGCACCGAGGAGTACGGCGACAACGACTTCTACGGCACCAGCTACTTCGTGGACCCGCGCGGCCGGTTCGTCGGGGACGTGGCCAGCGACAAGGAAGAGGAACTGGTCGTCCGCGACCTCGACTTCGGCCTCCTCGACGAGGTGCGGCAGCAGTGGGCCTTCTACCGGGACCGCCGCCCCGACGCCTACGACGAGCTGGTGAAGCCATGACCGGCGGGCACACGACCGGCGAGGACCTGTACGCACGCCACCGGGCCGTCCTCCCGGACTGGCTGGCGCTGTACTACCAGCGCCCGATCGAGATCACCCGCGGCGAGGGACGCCACGTCTGGGACGCGGACGGCAACCGCTACCTCGACTTCTTCGGCGGCATCCTCACCACGATGACCGCCCACGCGCTCCCCGAGGTCACCAAGGCCATCGCCGAGCAGGCGGGCCGGATCCTGCACAGCTCCACGCTCTACCTCGACCGTCCGATGGTCGACCTCGCCGAGCGCGTCGCGCATCTGTCCGGCATCCCCGACGCGCGGGTCTTCTTCACCACCTCCGGCACCGAGGCCAACGACACGGCGCTGCTGCTCGCCACCACCCACCGCCGCTCCAACCAGGTCCTGGCGCTGCGCAACAGCTACCACGGCCGGTCGTTCTCGACGGTCGGCATCACGGGCAACCGCTCCTGGTCGCCGACCAGCATCTCGCCGCTGCAGACGCTGTACGTGCACGGCGGCGTGCGGAGCCGGGGGCCGTTCGCCGGGCTGTCGGACGGCGCGTTCATCGACGCGTGCGTGGCGGACCTGGAAGACATCCTCGGCCAGGCGCACGGCAACGTCGCCGCGCTGATCGCCGAACCCGTCCAGGGCGTGGGCGGCTTCACCTCCCCGCCCGACGGGCTGTTCGCCGCCTTCCGCGAGGTGCTGGACCGGCACGGCATCCTGTGGATCAGCGACGAGGTGCAGACCGGCTGGGGCCGCACCGGCGACCACTTCTGGGGCTGGCAGGCGCACGACGCCGCGGGCCCGCCGGACGTGCTCACCTTCGCCAAGGGCATCGGCAACGGCATGTCCATCGGCGGGGTCGTGGCCCGCGCGGAGGTCATGAACTGCCTGGGCGCCAACTCCATCTCCACCTTCGGCGGCAGCCCGGTCACCATGGCCGCCGGTCTCGCCAACCTCAACCATCTCGTCGAGCACGACCTCCAGGGCAACGCCCGCCGGGTCGGCGGACTGCTCATCGAGCGGCTGCGCGCGGCCTGCGCCGGGCTCGACGGCGTACGCGAAGTACGCGGCCGGGGGCTGATGATCGGCGTCGAACTGGTCGAGCCGGGCACCGGCGACCCGGCGCCCGAGGCCGCCTCGGCCGTGCTGGAGGCCGCCCGCGAGGGCGGGCTGCTCCTCGGCAAGGGCGGCGGCCACAACAGCAGCGTCCTGCGCATCGCCCCGCCGCTGAGCCTCACCGTGGCGGAGGCGGAGGAGGGCGCGGACATCCTCGAAGCCGCCCTGAACGCCGCCCTGAAGAGCACTCAGCCGGGAAGGAGTGGGCGCTGATGCCTCGTACCGTGATCCGCGGCGGGCTCGTCGTCACCGCCGCCGAGGAGACCCACGCCGACGTCCTGGTCGAGGACGAGCGGGTGGTGGCGCTGGCCGCGTCCGACAGCGACATCGCGCGCGGCTGGACCGCCGACCGTACGATCGACGCCACCGGCAAGTACGTCATCCCGGGCGGCGTCGATCCGCACACCCACATGGAGATGCCGTTCGGCGGCACCTTCGCCGCCGACACCTTCGAGACCGGCACCCGCGCCGCGGCCTGGGGCGGCACGACCACCATCGTGGACTTCGCCATCCAGACCAAGGGGCACGCCCTGCGGGAGGGCCTGGACGCCTGGCATCTGAAGGCGGGCGGCAACTGCGCGATCGACTACGCCTTCCACATGATCCTCTCCGATGTCGACGACGGCTCCCTGAAGGAGATGGACCTCCTCGTCGACGAGGGCGTGACCTCGTTCAAGCTCTTCATGGCCTACCCCGGCGTCTTCTACAGCGACGACGGCCAGATCCTGCGCGCCATGCAGCGCGGCGCCGCCAACGGCGGGCTCATCATGATGCACGCCGAGAACGGCATCGCCATCGACGTCCTGGTCGAACAGGCCCTCGCCGAGGGCAAGACCGACCCCCGCTACCACGGCGAGGTCCGCAAGGCGCTGCTGGAGTCCGAGGCCACCCACCGCGCCATCCAGCTGGCCAGGGTGGCCGGGGCGCCGCTGTACGTCGTCCACGTGTCGGCCGAGGAGGCCGTCGAGGAGCTGGTGCGGGCGCGCGACAAGGGACTGCCGGTGTTCGGCGAGACCTGTCCGCAGTATCTGTTCCTGTCCACCGACAACCTCGCCGAACCGGACTTCGAGGGCGCCAAGTACGTCTGCTCGACACCGCTGCGGCCGCGTGAACACCAGGCGGCGCTGTGGCGGGGGCTGCGGACCAACGACCTGCAGGTCGTCTCCACCGACCACTGCCCGTTCTGCTTCACCGGCCAGAAGGAGATGGGCCGCGGCGACTTCTCCAAGATCCCCAACGGGATGCCGGGCGTGGAGAACCGCATGGACCTGCTCCACCAGGCCGTCGTGGACGGCCACATCACCCGCCGCCGCTGGATCGAGATCGCCTGCGCCACCCCGGCCCGGATGTTCGGCCTCTACCCCAGGAAGGGCACCATCGCGCCCGGCTCGGACGCCGACATCGTCGTCTACGACCCGGCCGCCCAGCAGACCATCTCCGCCGAGACCCACCACATGAACGTCGACTACTCGGCCTACGAGGGCAAGCGGATCACCGGGCAGGTCGAGACCGTGCTCTCGCGCGGCCTCCCGGTCATCGACGGCCGCGCCTACACCGGCCGCGCCGGCCACGGCCGGTACGTGCGCCGCTCGACCTGTCAGTACCTCGGCTAGGGGGTGTCTTCCGGATCATGCCGGGCTCGCGGGCCCTGGCACGCACGCTCGCCGCGTTGTCGTCGTCGCACGCAGCGCCGCTGCGCTCTCCCCCTCCGCCCTGCGATCGCACGCGCCCCCAGCTACCGCTGGGAGGTGCCCCCTGACCCCGCTCCCTGATCCGGCCTGATCCGAAAGACACCCCCTAGGAGGCCACGCCATGGACTTCGGACTCGTACTGCAGACCGATCCGCCCGCGTCGGACGTCGTCGAGCTGATGGGCCGCGCCGAGCGCAACGGCTTCCGCTACGGCTGGACCTTCGACTCCGCCGTGCTCTGGCAGGAGCCGTTCGTCATCTACAGCCGCATCCTGGAACACACCGAGCGGCTGATCGTCGGACCCATGGTCACCAACCCCGGCACCCGCACCTGGGAGGTGACCGCCTCCACCTTCGCCACCCTCAACGACATGTACGGCAACCGCACCGTATGCGGCATCGGACGCGGCGACTCCGCCCTGCGGGTCGCCGGCCGCACCCCGAACACCCTCGCCCGGCTGAGCGACGCCATCGACGCCATCCGCGACCTCGCCGAGGGCCGGGAGGCCGTGGTGGACGGCAGCTCGCTGCGCATCCCCTGGATCAAGGACGGCCGGCTGCCGGTGTGGATGGCCGCGTACGGGCCCAAGGCGCTCGCCCTCGCGGGCCGCAAGGCCGACGGATTCATCCTCCAGCTCGCCGACCCGTTCCTGACGGAGTGGATGGTCCACACGGTCCGCACCGCCGCGTCCGACGCCGGCCGCGACCCGGACGCGATCACCATCTGCGTCGCCGCGCCCGCGTACATCGGGGACGACCTGGCCCACGCGCGCGAGCAGTGCCGCTGGTTCGGGGGCATGGTCGGCAACCACGTCGCCGACCTGGTCGCCCGCTACGGTGAGCACTCCGGAGCCATCCCCGAATCCCTGACGTCGTACATCGCGCGGCGCGAAGGCTACGACTACAGTCACCACGGCCGCGCCGGGAACCCGGACACGGCCTTCGTCCCGGACGACATCGTCGACCGCTTCTGTCTGCTGGGCCCGGCGGAGGCCCACATCGAAAAGCTGCGCGCGCTCCGGGGGCTGGGCGTGGACCAGTTCGCGGTCTACGCGATGCACGACGCGAAGGAGACGACGATCGACACCTATGGCACCGAGGTCATCCCGGCCCTGACTCCGTGACACGTCAAGGCGTGGGGCCGGTCAGGACAGGATCTCGACGTACCCGTCGGTTCCGTGCACGCGGATCCGCTGCCCGTCCCGGATCAGCCGGGTGGCCTGCTCCACGCCCACGACGGCCGGCAAGCCGTACTCCCGGGCGATCACCGCGCCGTGGGTCATCTGGCCGCCCACCTCCGTCACCAGGCCCGCGATCCCGACGAACAGCGGCGACCAGCTGGGGTCGGTGAAGGCCGTGACCAGGATGTCGCCCGCGTCGAGATCGGCCTCCGCCATGTCGAGGATGACGCGGGCCCTTCCCTCGACGGTCCCGGCGGAAACCGGTACGCCGACCAGGGCACCGGCCGGCACGTCGTCGCGCCGGTACGCCCCGGTGAGGGCCTCGCCGTCGGAGGTGAGCACCCGGGGCGGGGTGAGCGCGTGGTACGACCGGAACGCGTCCTTGCGCCGCTGGATGAGCCGGTCATCCACCCGCTGCGAGCGCACGGCCTCGTGGAACTCCTGGAACGTCAGGTAGAAGACGTCCTCCAGCTCAGGAAGCACGCCGGCCCGCACCAGGTGCCCGGCCTCCTCCATCAGGGCGCGCTTGTAGACGAAGTAGCGGCTGATGATGTCGTACTTCGGGTACTCCCGGTACCCGATGAAGGCCCTGACCCGGTCGATCATCCGCTTGGTCTCGTCGGCCTTCCGGTCCCCGTCCGGCAGGGCCCGCAAGCGCGCCAGCACCTCCTGTTCCTTCCGCAGCGCCTTCTGCCGCCCCTCCTCGAAGCGCCGCCCGGCGGCGCCCGGCTCGAAGTTCCTGACGTTGTCGAGGACCGCGGGCACGAGCGTGGTGGGGCGCTCGCGCCACCGTGGCCTCGTGATGTCGATCTCGCCCGCGCAGCGCATGCCGTACCGGTCGAGGTAGGTCTCCAGGGCGTCGCGCGCCGCGGTCCCGCCGGGGAGCTTCGTCAGCTCCTCCAGGAAGCCCTCGTCCTCGACGCCCTGCAGGAACTCCACCACCTCCGGATGCGGGCGGATCACATCCGCGACGTCGATCAGCTCCAGCCCCATCTCCGAGGTGATGTTGCCGGGGGCGGACAGGGTGAGCGTGTCAGCCGCGTTCTTCTCGCCCAGCCACTCGTGCAGCTTGTCGTTGAGCCACCAGGTGGCCTCCATCCCGGCCATGATCGCCTGAACGTTCAGCGGGTCACCGAGGACCCTCTTGTGCTCCTCGAAGGCCTCGCCGAGGAGGAAGTCGAACAGCGCCGGTCCGGTCTTCGTCCGGATGTCGCGCTCCAGGGCGGCGATGGACGCCCGGCTGCGCTCGATCAGTTGGGCGACGATGGCCGGATCGGCCTCGGCCGGGGCGGACGCGCCGCCGGCCGGGGGCCTGCCGGACTGCGGGCTGCCGGGAGGGGCGTCCGGGAGCGACGGGACGAAATCGTCGCGGTCGAGGACGGTCTCCAGCGCGTCCCTGACCAGCGGGTCGCCCCTCCCCATGATTTCCAGGAGAGCGGCGCGACCCGCGGGCGTGGCCAGGCGCCGGGTGACGTCGACGAACAGCCTCCCGCCGGCCTCGTGCATCGCCACCATGGCCGTCAGCTGCCACATGGAGAGCCCCAGGGGCTTCATGGGGTCGGTCATCATCTGCTGATGGCCCACGGAGACGTAGAGGTGATTGTCCTGGTCGCCGGCCTCGGGGATGGGGAACAGCGTCGTGATCGGCCGGCTCTGCACGATCTGGAAGCCGTCGCCGACCAGGCACCATTCGATGTCCTGCGGGCTGCCGAAGTGCGCTTCGATCCGCCGCCCCAGCCGTACGAGCCGCACGGCCTGCGCATCCGTCAGCGCCGGCTGCCCCTGCCGCTGCGCGTCGACCGCCACCTCCCGCGTGCCGCCGTCCGGCACGGCCTGGACGGCACGCTGTTTGGCGCCGATCGTCCTGGCGACGACTTCGCCGTCCCGCACCGCGAAGACGTCCGGGTTCACCAGGCCGGAGACCAGGGCCTCGCCGAGGCCGAAGCCGGCGTCCACGGTGGCGACCTTCCGGTTGCCCGTGACGGGGTCGGCCGTGAACAGGATGCCGGACGCGTCCGGGAAGACCATCTGCTGCACGACCACGGCCATGTGGACCGTGCGGTGGTCGATGCCGTTCCGCCGGCGGTAGGTCACGGCCCGCTCGGTGAACAGCGAGGCCCAGCACCGGCTGATGTGCCGGAGGACCGCCGTCGGCCCCACGACATTGAGATACGTGTCCTGCTGGCCGGCGAAGGAGGCCGTCGGCAGGTCCTCCGCCGTGGCGCTGGACCGGACGGCGTACGCGGCTTGCTCGCCGGACCGGGCGAGCGCGCGGGTGACCGCCGCCGCGAGATCGTCCGGGATGGCGATCCCCTCGATGGTCCGGCGCAGCTCCGCGCTGAGCGTGCGGATCGCCTCCCGGTCGTCCGCATCCGAGCGCGACAGCCGATCGAGCAGATCGTCGACCGACGGCGCTTCCGCCATGATCCGCCGGAAGGCGTCCGTCGTCACGCAAAAGCCCCCCGGCACGCGGACGTCTTCGATCCGCGACAGCCCACCCAAGTGCGCGCCCTTGCCGCCGACGACCGCGATCCGCGTCTCGTCGATCTCTTGAAGGTCCAGCACATACCGCTCGGTCATCGCGATCCCTCCGAGGCAGCCGTGCTCCGTCGAACCCCACACGGCGTGCCCCCGTTTCCGCAGGTTGTGGGCGTAGGCCGACGATTCTGCGCCGCGCCCCGGGGCTTGTGGCAAGCCCCCCGGTGCGCTATAAATTAGGAGAGGCAAGGAGAGCTCTCTCCTTGCCTTTGCGTTTTGCGCCGGAGCCCGGATCGGCTCGTCGGCCCGGTTGTCCCGCCGTACCGGCGGGGAAGATCCTGCGGGATGCCGCGTTCATGACGCTCCCCGCGGAAGCTGCCTGTCCGATGTCGTGTTCACATCGGTGGCCTCTGATGCGATGGGCCCGGAAAGGCCGCATCACCCACCGGGGCGACCGGCCCGAAATCATGAACGATCGAGGCCGACCCGCCCGGGAATCGCGTTTCTCCACCGGCCGGCGCGGTCCCGTCCGGGAAATCGGTGGGGGCGGGACCAGGTGTTCCCGCCCCCGCGGCGACTAGCTCGCGCTCGGAGAAGTCGCGGCCGCCTTCTTGGCGGGCCGGCCGCGCTTCTTGGAAGTCGGCTCCTCCGCCGGCCTGGACACCGCCGCGAACGGCTGCAGCGCCTTCTGGAGGGCCTTCAGCCCGTCCGGCCCCAGGTCCACGGTCCGGCGCTCCGACTTCAGGGTCGACCGCACGCCGATGGCGTTGCTGCCGTCCTCGTTCGTTTCCCCGGTTTCGTATTCTTCCTCGACCCAGGTCGGAACCAAGATCTCCACCGAATGCACATCCTCGGTGATATCGGTGTCGAGATCGCAGTGAAGAACCGTACGTCCGTAGATTCGCGTTTCGACCGTCTGTCCGTTGACGACAACCGGCGTGACGGTTTCCTGAACCCCTTCCTCGTCCTTCTCGGTTTCCGCAACCTGCACAAAGCGAACTGCCACTGCTTCCCCTTTTCTTGGAACCGCTCAAATTCTAGCGGGGCAGCGGCTGTTGACGCCAATCCGGAAATGCCGAAAGCCCCTTCCGGTCGGAAGGGGCTTTTCCGGCGCGCACCGGCGGGAAATGCGTGCGCGCGGCCTCAGCCGCAGCCGTTGCGGGCGGTGCCCACGGCCACGTCGTCGTACCAGAGGGTGTCGTCGCCCTCGCCGTAACTCTCCCAGCCCAGCCGCAGATCGGTCGGGGCCGGCCGCCAGCCGCCGCGGGCCAGCCACTGCTGGTCGACGTCCTGGGTCGGGGTGCCGTCGACCACCAGGCCGGTGACGAGCGCGCCGTTCACCCAGGTGTCGAGGCGGCCCGCGCCGCGGCCGAGGCGGAACTCCAGGCACGTCCAGGTGTTGACGGGCAGTGGGGTGCTGAGCGCGACGCCCGCCGGGCTCTGGGCGGGGAGGGTGGCGTCGTCCGATTCGCGGTTCCACTGGAGCGCCTTGTTCTGGCCGCCCATGCGCAGGTCCCTGCCGTTGTCGTTCGGATCCTTCATGGCCGCGAAGGTGACGTGCTGGGTGGGCAGCGCGGTGGTGTGGCGGACCCAGAAGCGCACGTAGAGGTCGCCGGTCGCCGGCAGGCCGGACAGGGAGGTCCCGGCGAAGGCGTGGTTGCAGTAGCCCGCCCGGCCGGTCACCCGCACCGACTTGGCGCCGGTGTGGGCCACCGTGGAGTCGACGGTGGCGGCGCCGGTGCCCGAGCAGTTGGCCACCGCCGTGGTCCAGCGACCGGCGGGGGTGGTGCCGGTCTGGGACTCGAAGTCCTCGCAGAACCCGGTGGCGTTGCAGGCGGCTGCCCGGGCGTCCGGGGCGGGGGAGGCCGAGGCGGCGGGGGCGGCGAGGCCCGTCATGGCCAGGGCGGCGACGGCGGCTGACACGGTGCGGCGGCGGTGCGACACGAGGGTCATCGGGTCCTCCGGCGGGGGTGAGAGGGGAGTGGGAGCGCTCCCAAGCTCTGTCGCCACATTAGCCGAGCCATGACAAGCCTGGAACCCGTCCGCCGGGCCCTTCGGCTCGGCCCGGCGGCGGCGTCCATGTGGTGCGGGGTGGCTACGGACACGATGAGGTCGACGCGGTCATTCTGCTGGGACTCGGCCCCCGGTCCCGGTCATCGCGCACCGCGCACCAGGCGGATGCCGAACGCGCCCGCGACGCAGAAGGCCGCCGCGGCGGTGTACAGGGCGGCGTAGTTGTCCTCGCCTCCCAGGGCGAGGAAGACGGGGGCGAGGATCGGGGCGATGGTCTGGGGGATCGTGCTGGACAGGTTGAACACGCCCATGCCCTTCGCGGCCTCGGTGTCCTTGTTGGGCAGCACCGAGGCCACGAGGGCGTAGTCGACTCCCATGTACATGCCCTGGCCGAGACCGGAGAGCGCCACTCCCGCGAGGAACATCCCGGTCGACTGGGCCAGGGCCACCACGACCATGGCGCAGGCGAAGACGACGGATGCCGCGGCGACGAATATCTTGCGGCGCCGTACCCGGTCGGAGAGCCAGCCGGCGGTGTAGCTGCTGAGGGTGTTGGTGGTGGCCAGCAGCAGCATCGACCAGAACAGGACGGGGGTGGCGTCCTCGGCGGTGTAGCCGAGCCGGTCCATCAGGAAGTACGCCTTGTACGTCGTCAGGAAGCTGACCCCGGTCCAGGTCAGGAACCGTCCGCACCAGGCCCAGGCGAAGTCGGGGTGGCGCACCGGATTGATCCACATGCTGCTGGGGATGTCCGCCCACCGGAGCCGGGGGAGTTCGGCCCGGGAGCGGGGCAGTTCCTTGAGGTAGCAGACGAAGATCCCGGTCATGACCAGGCCGAGGAGTCCGGGGGCGATGAACATCCAGAGGTTGTCCGTCCCGGTGAACTGGACGAGGAACGTGCCGCTGACGATGCCGATCTGGGTGGTCGTGCCCATCAGGCCGGAGACCCGCCCCCGGTACCGGTCCGTCACCCGCTCGGGGAGGAGTGCGGTCGCGGCGGCGAGGGCGGCGTTGAACAGCACCTGGGCCAGGCACCAGCCGAGGCCCAGGACGAACAGGTTGGGCGCCGTGCCCATCACCAGCAGCGCCCCGAATCCCAGGACCATCCCGCCGAGGATGTACGGCCGGCGCTGGCCCCAGCGGGACGTGGACAGGTCGCTGAGCCTGCCGAAGACGGGATTGGCCACCAGCGCGCAGAAGGCACCGGCGCCCGCGATGGTCGACAGGCTGTCCGCCTTGCCGTCCGGGTCGAGGTCGGCGACGCGGAGGGCAAGGGTGACGGAGGCGGGGGTGCACAGGGCGATCCACAGGCCGATGTAGGCGAGGATGAACAGGGTGATGAACGCCCCGTTCACCTCCTGCCCGGTCGCTTTCGCCAAGCGCTCGGGTCCGCTGAGCGGCTCGGGGTCGTCCGTGCGGACACGGGCGTCGCCCGGGTTCTGGGCAGGCGGGTTCTGGGCAGGCGGCATGGTCCGCTCCTTTGCGGATGCGTTCCCGGGCGGCCGCCCATGACCCGGCGGAGGGCGGGCGGGGGCGGCCCGGGTGAGGGGGGAGGAGGAACTGTGGGGGGTGTGACGGGCGCCGCCCCCGGCCCGCCTGGGGCGGGACCGTGCGGGACCGTGCGGGCCGGGAGCGGCGCTGTGCTACGCGGTCAGAGTCCGGCTCCGGCGCCGAGGAGGGGCGCCGGACGCTTCACCGTGCTGGTGATCTCGACGGCGCCGTCGGCCGGCGATATGCCGTTCAGCCGCTCCAGGACCTCCAGGACGTGGAACGCGAAGTCGGCGGAGGCCCGGTGGAGGTCTCCGCCCAGGTGGCGTACGAGGTCCAGCACCCCGGGGCCGCGGATGGCCCTGGCGCCCGCGGGGGTCACCGGGTCCATGACGGCCGGGAGTTCGCTCCACGCGTCATCGCCGCGCCGCTTGAGCAGTACGGGGTCGTCGAAGCGGTTGGGGTTGGGCACCTGAAGGGTGCCCTCGGTGCCGTAGACCTCCAGGTGCGGAAGGGCGGTGTCCCATACGTCGAAGCTGTACATGGCCGTGGCCAGGGCGCCGGAGGCGAACTGCAGGATCGCGGTCGCGTGGGTGTCCACGGTGACGCCCACGCGCTCGACGCGGCGCTCGGGAGCCGTCACGGTCAGCTCGTCGGCGGCCCGGGTGGTCGCCCCGACCACCCGGCTGACCGGTCCGAGCAGGTTGACCAGCGCGGCGATGTGGTACGGGCCCCAGTCCAGGACCGGGCCGCCGCCCTCGGTGAACAGGAACGTGGGGTCCGGGTGCCAGGTCTCGGCGCGCGAGGAGCGGACGAAGGAGGTCGCCGCGAACGGCCGCCCGATCAGCCCGGCGTCGACGGCGGCGCGGGCCGTCTGCCCGGAGGGGCCGAGGAACGTGTCGGGCGCGCCGCCGAGCAGCTTGCCGGTCTCCCGGGCGGTCTCGATGTTCCGCCGGGCTTCCGTGACCGTGGCGGCAAGTGGCTTCTCGACGTACACGTGCTTTCCGGCGCGCAGGGCCGCGTCGGTCAGCGCCGCGTGGGCGTTGGGCGGGGTGATGTTGACGACCACCTGCACCTCGGGGTCGGCGAGCAGCTCCTCGGCCGTGCCCCACGCCGGGATGTTCCACTCCTCGGCGGCGGCGCGGGCGCGCTCGCCGTCGAGGTCGGCGACGCGCACGATGGGCAACCGCGGGATCGTCGAGAGGCCGAGCGCGTAGGCGTTGAAGATCGAGCCGGTACCGATGACGCCGACGGGGACGCGCTGTGTGGTTTCGTCCATGGTTCTCTCCCGGTTGGGTGGGCGCCGGCCGCTTCGATGGCTGTGGAACACGGCGGAAGGGCGCTTCGGGGCAACGGAGTTGGACGAAACCGCTGTCGCTGGGACCGCTCACATGCAAGCACCGGCTTCCCGGCAGGGTCAAGGGTCCGGTCAGGCGGAATGCGCCAGCACGTCGCCGATCCCCTCGGGCGAGAGCACATGCTCCACACCCACCACGGTCCCGCCGACGACACCGGCGGACGTCCCGAGCACGCTCTGGGCCAGCGAGAGCCGGCGGGTGGCCAGGGGCAGCGCCCGCCGGTAGACGACACCGCGGATCCTGGCCAGCAGGTCGTCGCTGGCGGCGGCGATCGCCCCGCCGATGACGATCCGCGCCGGGTTGTAGACGTGGACGAGCAGCGCCACCACCTCGCCGATCGTCACCGCGGCTTCGCGGACGACGCGGACGGCCCCGGGGTGGCCGTCGCGGACGAGCCGGGCCAGGTCCGCGGCGCCGCGCGGCCTGTCGTGCTCGGCGAGGCCCGAGTCCTCCCGGCTGAGCCGGGCCGCCATCGCGGTGGCCGACGCCACGGCCTCCACGCAGCCGATGTTCCCGCAGCTGCACACGGTGTCGTCGGCGCCGGGCACCCGCAGATGCCCGATGTCGCCCGCGGCCCCTTCCGCTCCGCGGTGCAGTTCCCCCGAGGCCGAGATGAGGCCGCCGCCGATACCGGTGCCGATCTTGATGAAGAGCAGCGGCGCCTCGCCCTCCGGCAGGGCACGGGCCTCACCGAGAGCCATCAGGTTCACATCGTTGTCGACGAAGGTCCGGCAGCCGAACCGCTCGGTCATGGTCCGGCCGACCGGGAAGCCGTCCCAGCCGGGCATGATGGGCGGCCGTACCGGAGTTCCGGCGCGCGCGTCGACGGGCCCCGGGAGGCCGACGACGAGGGCGGAGGGGCGGTCGGGCGTGGCCCCCGTGGACGCGGCCGCGGACTCGGCCAGCATGCGGCGCAGCCGCTCGGTCAGCAGATCGAGCGTCGCCTCGGGGCCCTGCGCCACATCCAGCGCGATCTCCTCCTGCGATACGAGGTTCTGCGACAGGTCGGCGAGGGCCAGGCGGGCGCTGTGGGCGCCGACGTCGGCCACCGCGACCACCCCGGCCCGGGGGTTGAGGGCCAGCCGGAGCGGCGGCCGGCCGCGTCCGGGCCGGCTGACGGCTCCGCCCTCGGTGACCACCCCGGCGTCGATCATGGTGTCGAGGTGCCGGGTCACCGTGGACCGTGCCAGGCCGGTGGCCTTGACCAGGTCGGCACGGCTGTCGGCGATGCCCGACGCGATGAGGCGGGCCAGCGAGCTGTGGACGGGGCCGCCGGTGTTCTGCGGCCGGAGTCCGGCGACCGAGAGCCGGGGTATCGGGCGGGGGTCCGTCGTCGTCTGCGCTCCCATGGCCGGTCACCGTACAGCAATTCACCTTGCTTTATGACTCACAAGATGCGGAATTCAATGTCTTGTGAGGCGCTAATCGCTGTCTTAGGCTCACGGCCGGACGAAACCGAGGTCGGGCCGTCGAGCCCTCGACAGCAGGCAATCCCGCACACGTTCCTCATGGGAGGGCTGTCATCACATCTCCACCACAACGCCGCTCCGGACCCCTCAGCACCGCCATCGTCGGAGCCGGGATGATCGGCGCGATCCACCGCAGGGCCGCGGCCCTGGCCGGCGCCCGGATCGCCGGCGTACTGGCCTCCACACCCCCACGCACCGAGCGGGTGGCCGTGGAATGGGGGGTTCCCGCCTTTCCGTCCCTGGACGCGCTCCTCGACGACGACTCCGTGGACGTGGTCCACATCTGTTCGCCCAACGCCACCCACGCGCCCTTCGCGATGCGCGCCCTCGCCGCCGGGAAGCATGTGGTCTGCGAGAAACCGCTGGCCGTCTCCATCACGGAGGCGGAACGCATGGCGGAGACGGCCCGCGGCGCCGGGCTGGTGGCCACCGTCCCCTTCGTCTACCGCTACCACCCCCTGGTCCGTGAGATCAGGGCGCGCCGGATCGACGGCGAGTTCGGGGGCTGGCATCTGATCCACGGCAGCTATCTGCAGGACTGGATGCTCTCGCCGCAGGCGTCGGGCTGGCGTGTGGACCCGGTGGCCGGCGGCCCGTCCCGTGCCTTCGCGGACATCGGCTCCCACTGGTGCGATCTGGTCGAGTGGGTGTCGGGCGAGCGGTTCGCCGAGGTCGTCGCCTCGACCTCGATCGCCGTGGACAAGCGGCCCGCCGCCGGGGCGGCGCGCACCTTCGAGGCCGCGGACCACGCGGACCACGCGGAGCACTCGGAGTACGCGGAGCACTCGGACCACGCGGAGCACTCGGACCACGCGGACCACGCGGAGTACGCCGAGTACATGGACGTACGCACCGAGGACTGCGCCGCGCTGCTGCTGCGCACCGCCTCCGGTGTCCTGGCGTCCACCACCGTCTCCCAGGTCTCCGCCGGGCGGAAGAACCGGCTGTGGTTCGAGCTGGACGGCGCGCGGGCCAGCGCGGTCTTCGACCAGGAGAACCCGGAGACCATCTGGCTGGGCGGCGAGGACGGCGCGCGGGTCATCAGCCGCGACCCCGGCCGCGGCTCGGCCGAACAGCGGCGGCTGTCGGTCCTGCCCCCGGGGCATCCCCAGGGGTACGCGGAATGCTTCGAGGCGTTCGTCGCCGACACCTACGCCGCGATCGACGGCGACCGGCCGGAGGGCCTGCCGACCTTCGACGACGGACTGCGCGCCGCCCGCATCACCGAGGCGGTTCTCCGATCCTCCCGCAACGGCTCCTGGACGAAGGTGTGAACGCATGAAACTCGGCTTCCTGACGGCATGTCTCCCCGGCTGGTCCCTCCCGCGCATCGCGGAGTGGGCGAGCGGCAACGGCTACGAGGCGCTGGAGGTCGCCGTCTGGCCGAGGACCGGGGGCCGCGACTTCGAGGCGAGCCATCTGCCCGTCGCCGACTTCCCGGCGGCGCGCGCGGAGGAGACGCTCGCGCTGTTCGCCGAACACGGCCTCGAACTGTCGGCGCTCGCCTACTACGAGAACCACCTGCACCCCGACCCGGAGCGCCGGGCGGAGATCCGTACCCACTTCAAGCACGCGGTGGACGCGGCCGCGGCGCTCGGCGTCCCCTACGTCGGCACGTTCATCGGCCGGGACTGGACCAGGCCCGTCGCGGACAACCTGAAGGAGGCCGAGCGCGTCTTCCCCGAACTGGTCGACTACGCGGGCGAACACGGCGTGAAGGTCATCATCGAGAACTGCGTCATGGAGGGCTGGCACCCCGACGGCTACCCGGGCAACCTGGCCTACTCCCCGGAGCTGTGGGAGTGGATGTTCTCGCTGGACCTGTACCTCAACTGGGACCCCTCGCACCTCACCTGGATCGGCATCGACCCGGTGAAGACCATCGCGCCCTACATCGACCGCATCGTGCACGCCCAGGCCAAGGACGTCGAGCTGGGCAGCGGGGACATCGACCGGTACGGCTTCTTCGGCAAGGCGGTCGGCCGCCCCGACCCGTGGGACAACGGCTGGTGGCGCTACCGGGTGCCGGGGCTCGGCCAGGTCGACTGGGCGCGCGTCGTCGACCGCCTCTACGAGCACGGCTTCACCGGGACGCTCTCCGTCGAGCACGAGGATCCGGTCTGGGGCGGAACCGAGGAGAAGGTCGTCCAGGGGCTGCGGATCGCCCACCGCACCCTGCGTCCGCTGGTCATCGGCTGAACACGCCACACGCCACCGCACCACATGCCGTACGAGAGGGGAAACACCATGGACCGGCAAGGTCTGCTGTCCGTGCAGCTGTACAGCGTCCGGGACGCGCTCGCCGAGGACCAGGACCGCACCCTGGCCCGGCTGGCGGAGACCGGCTTCCGCTACGTCGAGCCCTTCGGTCTCGGATCCGCGGACAAGAGCGCCGAGGAACGGCTGGTGGCCGCCAAGTCCCTGCGGCGCGGCCTGGACGCCGCGGGCCTGCGCGTCTCGGCCACCCACGCCGGGCTGCCCGACGACGTGGGCTCACTGGCCGAGGAGTGCGCCGAGATCGGTGCGGACACGGTGTTCGTGCCGCACCCCCGTATGGTCGGCGGCTTCGACGCGGACGTCTTCGGCGACCCCGGCCGGCTCACCGCGTTCGCGGACGCCGTGAACGCGGCCGGGCAGGCCCTGGCCGGTGCCGGGCTGCGGCTGGGCTACCACAACCACGACTTCGAATGGGCGAAGCTGCCCGACGGGCGCAGCGGCTACGACGCCTTCTGGGCCTCGGTGGACGACGCGATCCTGGCCGAACTCGACGTCTACTGGGCCACGGTGGCCGGAGCCGACCCCACCGAGGTGCTGACCCGACTCGGCGCCCGCGCCGTGTCCGTCCACCTCAAGGACGGCCCCGCGCGGCGCGGCGAGCCGCAGACCCCGATCGGCACCGGCGACGTCGACGCCCCGGCGGCCGTCCGGGCCGCCGGGGCCGGGCTGGTCTGGCACGTCGCGGAGATCGACATCACCGACCACGACCCGTTCGAGCTGCTGGCCGCCAACGCGGGGCTGCTGGCCGAGTCGGGTCTGTCGCGCTGGGCCTGAACGCGGCGGGCGGGGTCCCGGCCGGCCGCCGCTACCAGCAGGTGACCCCGCCGTCCACCAGCAGGTCCGCACCGGTGACAAAGCTCGCCGCGTCGCTTAGCAGGAATACGGTCGGGCCCACCATCTCGTCCACCGTCGCCATCCGGCCCAGTGGGGTGTCCCCCTCGAACTGGGCGACGCGTGTCGCCACCTCGGGGCGCAGGTTCATCGGCGTGGCCGTATAGCCGGGGCTCACGCTGTTGACCCGGACGCCGCGGGTGCACCACTCCGTGGCCAGGCTCTTCGTCAGGTGCATCACGGCGGCCTTGGAGGAGTTGTAGTGGGCCTGGGTGAGCCCCCGGTTGGCGATGGTGCCCGACATGGAGGCGATGTTGACGATGGCGCCGCCCCCATTGCGCAGCAGCGCCCTGCCCTCGGCCTGGCAGGACAGGAACACTCCGGTGAGGTTCACGTCCACGACCCGCTTCCACTGCTCCAGCGGCATGTCCTCCGCCGGGGCGGCGTCGGCGATGCCCGCGGCGTTGACCGCCAGCCGGAGGGGGCCCAGGTCGCGTTCGGCCACGGCCACCGCTTCCGCCAGGTCCTCCGTCCGGGTCACATCGGCGGGGAGGGCGACCGCGCGCCGTCCCATGGCCCCGATCGCGGTGACCGTGCCGGCCAGATCGCTGCCCGGCAGATCCAGGCATCCGACATCGGCCCCGGTCTCGGCGAGCCCGATCGCCAGCCGTCGGCCGATGCCGCTGCCGGCTCCGGTCACCAGGGCCACGCTGTCGTCCAGGCGGAAGGAGGGGACGGGCATGAGGACTCCTTGAGGGATGCCGCCGCGGCGCTCGTCGACGCTACGGCGCTTGTCGTTCGGTTCGGTCGGGCCGGCCCGCCAGCCGGCGGGCCACTCCCAGGTCGGTGATCAGGACATCGACCCAGCCGCCCATCAGGGCGGCGCGTATCGCCGCGTATTTGCGGTCGCCGCCGGCCACCGCGACGCGGCGCGGCACGGCGCGGTAGGTGTCGGGGGTGATGCCGATGACCCGGTCGTTCAGCTCGGTGTCGAGCAGGGTGCCGTGCTCGTCGAAGAAGTGCAGGCAGATGTCGCCCACGGCGCCGAGCGCGCGCAGCTGTTCCTGGTCGTCGTCGGAGAAGATGTTGCCGCTGCGGCGCAGCAGCGGCGAGGGGTCGAGGCTGCCGATGCCCACGATGGCGATGGTGAGGTTCTTCCACGCCGCGGCCACGCTGCTCACCTTGGGGTCGGCGAGGATGGCGTCCCGCACGGTGGCGCCGGCCACCAGCCCCGGCGCCGACATGAAGACGGGCTCCGCGCCGGTCAGCTCGGCGAGCCGCCCCATCAGCCGGGTCGCCTGGACCTGGACCTGCGGATCGCCCACCCCGCCCATCAGCTGGACGACCTCCTCCAGGAACCGCCCGCCCGGCCGGGACCGCATGGCCTCCACCGCCGCGAGCAGAGTGGCGCTCCACGAGGAGATGCCCAGCCGGTCGCCCTCCATGAGCGTGGTCTCCAGATAGACCGCGGTGGCCGCGCCGAGCGCGGGGATGACGGAATCGGCCTCGCCCTCGACATCGACGACCACCACGTCGCGCAGCCCGTAGCGGCCTGCGATCTCCTCCTCCAGCTCGGCGAAGACCCCCTCGGGCGGCACCACGATGGTGCGCACGATGCCGAGCTTGGCGGCCTGGGTGAGCAGCCTGGAGACGCGCGCCTGGGAGATGTGCAGTTCCTCGGCGATACGCGGCTGCCGCATCCCCTGCTCGTGGTAGAGCCGGGCGATCCGGGTCATCAGCCGCAGCTGCTCGTCGCTGGTCGCCATGCGCGTGGTGCGGGTCGCGGGGGTGCCGGTCCGGTTGTGGGGATTCATAGCCGCATCATGCCGTGGCGAGGCGCATGACCGCGGCGTCGGTGGCCTCCTCCGCCGGAAGGATGCCCCGCTGCCGTCCCCGGCTGAGGACGAGCACCCGATGGGACAGGCCCAGCACCTCGTCGAGGTCGGAGCTGACCACGACGACCGCCATGCCGGAGCGGGCCAGGTCCGCGATCACCTCGTAGATCGCGGCCCGCGCGCCGACGTCGATACCGCGGGTCGGCTCGTCCAGGATGACCACCTTGGGCTTGCGCTCCAGCCACTTGGCGATGACGACCTTCTGCTGGTTGCCGCCGGACAGCGTCCGCACCGGCTGCCCGGCCCGCCCCTTGACGGTCATCAGGCTGATGGCCTCACCGGCCACCGCCGCCACCCGGCGCGGGCTCAGCCAGCCCCGGCGGGCGATGCGGTCGAGGTTGGCGAGGGCCACGTTGTCGCCGATCGACAGGTCCAGGACCGCGCCTTGGCCCTTGCGGTCCTCGGGCACCAGCACCACGCCCGCCGCGATGGCGTCCCGGGGCCCGCGCAGCCGCAGCTCCCGGCCCTCGACGGCCACCGTGCCCCCGGTCACCGGGTCGACGCCGGCGACGGCCCGCACCAGTTCGGTGCGGCCCGCCCCCACGATGCCCGCGATGCCGAGGACTTCGCCCTCGTGGACGCTGAACGACACGTCCTGGAAGGAGGGCCCGGCCAGGTTCCGCACCTGGAGCACCTCCCGGGCGCGGGCGGTTCCGGTGTCGGGGAAGATGCGCTCGATGCTGCGCCCGACCATCTCCTCCACCAGCTGTACCACCGGTACCTGCGCGGTGTCGTGGGTGGCGACGAGCTGTCCGTCGCGCATGACCACGACGCGGTCGCAGATGCGGGCGATTTCCTCCAGCCGGTGGCTCACGTAGACGAACGACATCCCCTCGGCACGGAGGGCGCCGATCCGCTCGAAGAGGTGATCGGTCTCCTCGCCGCCGAGGGCGGCCGTGGGCTCGTCGAGGATCAGCAGGCGCGCGTTCAGGGTCAGCGCCTTGGCGATCTCGACCTGCTGCTGCTCGGCCACCCGCAGGGTGCGCACCAGGCGGGTCGGGGAGATGTCGAGGCCCAGCCGCCGCAGCTGTTCCCGGGCCCGCCGGTTCATCTCGCCCCGGTCGATACGCCCGCCCCGGCGCGGCAGCCGCCCGAGGAACACGTTCTCGGCCACGGACAGGTCCGGCAGCAGGCGCATCTCCTGGTGGATGAGGCCGATGCCGTGGCTGATGGCGTCTTTGGGGGTCTTCGGCTCGTACGGCCGCCCCTGCCAGGTCATCTCGCCGGTGTCGGAGGGGAAGGTGCCCGCGATGACGTTGGACACGGTGGACTTGCCCGCGCCGTTCTCGCCGAGCAGCGCCACCACTTCCCCGGGGCGCACCTCCAGGTCGAAGCGGTCGAGCGCCTGGGTCACCCCGAACCGCTTGGATATCCCCCGTACGACCAGGCCCTGGGACCCGTTGTCCATAGCGTCTCTCCTGTCCATGCCGTCCATGCCGCCGTTTACGGGTGGGAGTTGATGAACTGGGTGGCCTTCTTCTTGTCCTTGCTGGTCAGGAGGAAGGCGGGCTGAAGCTGCTCGGCGGGGACCTTCTTGCCCTTGAGGATGTCCACGGCGGTGTTCACCGACATCCGGCCCATCTTGCGCGTCTGCTGCACCATGGTGGCGTCCACGGTGCCCCGGCGGACGGCCTTGAGCCCGGCGATGTCGCCGTCGAAGCCGACGATCAGGTGCTTCTTGTGGGAGCCGGACGCCTTGACGGCCTGGGCGGCGCCGAGCGCCATCGCGTCGGCCTGGCCCCACAGGATGTCGATGCCGGGGTGGGCCTGCAGCATGTCCTGGGCGACGGAGTACGCCTTGTCCTGCGCCCAGTCGGCGGGCTGCTGGGACACCACCTTGATGCCGGGCGCGTTCTTGAGCGCCTGCCCGAACCCCTTCTGCCGGTCCACCTGCGGGGTGGTGCCGATCTGGCCTTGGAGAATGGCGAGTTGACCCTTGCCGCCGGACTCCTTGACCACGTAGTCGCCCAGCGTCCGCGCGGCCGCGACGCTGTCGCTGGCGATGAACGACTTGCCGGGCTGGCCGGGCGGGTTGCGGTCCACGGTGACCACGGGGATCTTGGCGCGGTTGGCCGCCTTCACGGGGACGCCTGCCGCCGTCGCGCCCGCGGGGATGTAGATGATGGCGCTCACCTGACGGCTGATGAAGTCCTGGATCTGGTTGACCTGGGTGGCCGCGTCGCCGTGCGCGTCGGAGACGATGACCTTGATGCCCTTCTTCTTCGCCTCGGCGGTCACGGACTGTTTGATCTGGTTGAAGAAGTCGGCCTGGAGGTTGGCCACGGCCAGCCCGATGGTGATCTGCTTGCCGTCGGCGGTCTTCGCACCGCTGTTGCCGCGTCCGCAGGCGGTGACGCCGACCACCATGGTGGCCGCGATTCCGGTGGCTATCACGACGCGTGTCGTCACTCGTGTCTTCATGGGAACCACTCCTTGGCTTGTGCCGGAGGAAGAGAGGAGAAGCGGAGAGGGGGGAGAGAGGGGAGAGCCGGGGTGGGTCAGCGCGCCTCGCGGCGGCGGAGCACATCGAGCATGACGGCCAGCGCGATCACCAGGCCGATGACGATCTGCTGGATGAACGGCGAGACGCCCAGCAGGTTGAGGCCGTTGCGCAGGACTCCGATGATCAGAACGCCGAACAGGGTTCCGGTGACCGAGCCGACACCGCCGCTGAGGCTGGCCCCGCCGATCACCACGGCGGCGATGGTGTCGAGTTCGTAACCGGTGCCCGCGCTCGGCTGGGAGGAGTCCAGGCGCATCGTCAGGAAGACCCCGGCCAGGCCCGCCAGCAGACCGGTCACGGTGTAGACGAGCACAGTCCGCTTCTTGACGGCGATGCCGGCGAGCCGGGCGACCTCGGCGCTGCCGCCGATCGCGTACAGCGCGCGGCCGCCGCTCCGGTAGCGCATGTACGCCCACCCCGCCACGTACAGCGCGGCGAGCACGGCGGTGCACGCGGTGAAGATGCCGAGGTACCGGGTGGTGGACAGGTTGTCGAACCAGTCGGGGAACCCGACGATCTGCTGCCCGTCGGTGATGACGTTGGCCAGGCCGCGGGCGATCGACATCATCGCCAGCGTGGCGATGAACGGCGGCAGCCTGGTGTAGGTGATGCCGAGCCCGTTGGCGAGCCCGCATACGCCGGCGACGCCGATCGCGGCCACCGCGCTCAGCCACAGCGGCCACCCCTGGTCGTGCGAGAGCCAGCCGACCACCATGGTCGCGAGGGCCAGCACGGCGCCGACGGACAGGTCGATGCCGCCCATCACGATGATCGCGGTCATGCCGAGCGCGAGCAGACCGAGGACGGCGGTCTGGTCGACGATATTGAGCAGATTGCTCTGGGTGAGGAAGTACGGCGTCGCGATGAAGAAGACGACGCACATGCCGATCAGGCCCAGGGCGGGACCACGCGATCCGGTGAGGACACCCGTCACCCAGGACGGCAGCCGGGCGCGGTGGGTGTCCGAAGGGGGCGGGGTAGCGTCAACGGCCGTTGCGGCGTTGCCGGTCGTGCTCATCGAAACCTCCGAGTGGTGATATTCCGTCCATGTCCGACCCGGGACAGCCGCGGCCCCGCGCCTCCAGTCGCCTCCGACCTCGTCGGGGCTAATTCATGAACATCCCGCCGTCGACGTTGATCGTCTGGCCGGTGATGTACTCCGCCTCCCGCGAGGCGAGGAAGAGCAGAAGGTTGGCGATGTCGTCATGGGTTCCGGCGCGCCCGAGGGGGATCCCCGCGATCCACTCGGCCATCAGTTCCCCGGGCGCGTAGTCGCCGAGCAGCCGGCCCCACGCGCGGTCGTTGTAGTCCCACATCTCGCTGCCGACGATCCCGGGGCAGTAGGCATTGACCGTGATCCGGTCCCCGGCCAGCTCCTTGGCCAGGGACTGGGTGAGGCCGACCACCCCGAACTTGCTGGCCGCGTAGTGCGGTGTGTAGACGAACCCCTGCCGCGCCTGTCCCGAGGCCGCGTTGAGGATGCGCCCGCCGCGTCCGTAAGCCCGCATGGCGGCCGCCGCCGCCTGGGCGCACAGGAAGGTGCCGGTGGTGTTGACGGCGAGGACCTTCTGCCACTCCTCGTGGGTCAGGTCCTCGAGCCTGCTGATGGTGATGACGCCCGCGTTGTTGACCAGGACGTCCAGCCGTCCCCACGTGGACTCGGCGAGCGCGAAGGCGCGGGCCACGTCCTCGGGCGAGGTGACGTCCGCCCGGACGCCGAGGGTACGGGTGCCGCTGTCGGCGGCCAGCTCCGCGGCCGCGTCCTCGACGGAGGCCGCCGCGTCCACCAGCAGGACATCGGCGCCCTCGCCGGCGAACCGGGCGGCGATCCCGAGGCCGATACCGCGCGCGGCCCCGGTGACCACGACGCCCTTTCCCGCGTATCGCATGGTCATGACGCTCCTTGGGCGGCCGAGGGTTCGGGGGTGCGAGGCGGTGCGGCGGTGGCCCGCGGCGGGGGTGCCGGGAGGTGGCCGTGCTCCTCGCCGGACCGGCCTTCCTCCTCGCCGGACCGGCCGTCGTCGCAGGTGGCGGCCTGGAGACGGGCGCGCCGCACCGCTGTGTGCCAGTGCGCGAGCCGGTGGGCCCGTGCGGTCTCGTCACCGGTCGGCGCGTAGCCTTCCCGGGGGCGGGGCAGCCGTTCCAGGGCGGCCCGGTCCCACACCCCGCGGGTCAGCCCCGCCAGGTGGGCGGCGCCGAGGGCCGACAGATCGCGGGCCAGGGCCCGTTCGACGGTCCTCCCGCTGGTGTCCGCCTGGAGGCGCATCAGCACCGGGTTGCCGGTCGGCCCACCGTCCGCGAGCAGCCGGGTGACGGGGCCGGTCTCCCGCTCGACCGCCGCCACCACGTCCTCGACCTGGAACGCGATCGACTCCAGCGTGGCGCGAGCGAGGTGCCCGGCGTGGGTGCCCAGGGTGAGCCCGCTGATCAGGCCCACCGCGTTCTCGTCCCACCAGGGGGCGCCAAGACCGCCGAAGGCGGGGACGACGACCACGCCCTCGCTGCTGTCCGCGGCCAGTTCCGCCAGTTCGGCGGGGTCGCGGCCGAGCACGCCCGCCAGCCAGTTCACGGTGGCTCCGGCGGAGCGGACGTTTCCCTCCACCGCCCAGGTCGGGGTACCGCGGGTCTGCCAGGCGACGGTCAGGCACAGCCCGGAGGAGACCCGGGCCGCGGAGGGGACCACCGCCATCACCGAGGACCCGGTGCCGTACGTCGCCTTGACCGTCCCCGGCGTCCATCCCGCGTGGGCGAACAGCGCGGCGTGGGAGTCGCCGAGCACCGCGGTGACCGGCACTCCGTCGGACAGCGGCGCGAGCCCGCGGGTACCGGGGAACGGGCCCTGCGACGGCACGACCTGGGGCAGCACCTCCGGCGGTACGTCGAAGATCCGGAGCAGCCGCCGGTCCCAGGTACACCGGCGCACGTCGAGCAGCTGGGTGCGCGCGGCATTGCCGACCTCGATGAGATGGGCGCCGCCGAGCTTGAACAACAGCCAGGAGTCGACGGTGCCCAGGCACAGCTCGCCCGCGGAGGCGCGGCGCCGGTCGGGGTCGTACCGGTCCAGCAGCCAGGCGGCCTTGGGGGCCGAGAACATCGGGTCCAGCGGCAGCCCGCTGACCTCGCGGACCAGCTCCGCGTGGGGCACGGCCCGCAGCAGCGCCGGATCGCCCGCGGTGCGCTTGTCCAGCCAGCTCACCAGCGGACTCAGCGGCTCCCCGGTCGCCCGGTCCCACAGCAGCAGCGACTCGCGTTGGGTGCTCAGCCCGATGGCGGCGACGCGCGAGGCGTCCTGTCCGTCGAGGCAGGCGGCGACGGCCCGCCCGCAGCCGGTCCAGATCTCCTCCGCCGACTGCTCGACCCACCCCGGGGACGGGGTCGACAGACCCAGCGGGACCGAACCGCGGGCAACGATGTCTCCGCGCCGGTCGACCAGCACCGCCTTGGTCGCGCTGGTGCCCTGGTCGATGGCGAGGACGAGCGGTTCAGCGCTGCTCATGGGACAGCAGCTCCCGGACGGCGACGGCGATGCCGTCGGCGGTCAGACCGAAGTGTTCCAGCAGGAAGGAGGCGCTGCCGGTGGGCGCGAACCTCCGGTGCACTCCCAGGATCCGCATGGGCACCGGACGGTTCTGGGCGACGAGGCTGGCCACCGCCGCCCCGAGCCCGCCCGTGGTGGTCGCCTCCTCGGCGGTGACGATGCCCCGGGTCTCGCGGGCGGCGCGCAGCACCGCGCCTGTGTCCATCGGCTCGACGAAGGTCATGTTCAGCACGCGGACGCCGATGCCCTCCGCGCGCAGGGTCTCGGCGGCGGTGAGCGCCCGGGAGACCATCGTGCCGACGGCCATCACCGTCACGTCGTCCCCGTCGGTGAGCTGGAGGGAGTGCCCGGGGCGGAACGGCGCGTCCTCGGGAGTGACGGCGGGGATCTTGAACCGTGGGATGCGCAGGTAGACCGGGCCGTCATGGGCGGCTGCCCAGCGTACGGCGGCGCGTGTCTGGGCCGGGTCGGCCGGGACCGCGACGGCCAGGTCGGCGATGGCCCGCATCCACGACAGGTCCTCGATCGAGTGGTGGGTCGGCCCCAGCTCCCCGTACGCCATGCCGGGGCTCTGGCCGCACAGGATGACGGGCAGTCCGTTGTAGGCGGCGTCGGTCTTGATCTGCTCGGTGGCCCGGCCGGTGAGGAACGGGCCCGCCGCGCTCACGAAGGGGATGAGCCCGCCGTTGGCCAGCCCGGCCCCGACGCCGACGAGGTCCTGCTCGGCGATGCCGACGTTGATCAGGCGATCGGGGTACAGCTCCCGGAAGCGCACCAGGTTGCTCGATCCCACGGAGTCGTTGCAGACGGCGACGACGCGCGGGTCCTCGGCGGCCAGGGCGATCAGTTCCTCGGCGAAGGCCTGGCGGCAGTCGTAGGTGCGGGCGGTGTTCTCGGGTATGAGTCCGGTGGTCATCGGCTCAGCTCCTCCAGCGCGGTGCGCACCTGGCCGTCGTCGGGCACTTTGTGGTGCCACTCCACCCGGTCCTCGATGAACGACACACCCTTGCCCTTGACGGTCCGCGCGATCACCGCGACCGGTCGGCCGGTGGGGGAGGGGCGCAGCGCGGACAGCAGTCCCGCGTGGTCGTGGCCGTCCACCTCGCGCGCCTCCCAGCCGAAGCTGGTCCACTTCTCCGCCAGCGGCTCCAGGCGCTTGGTCTCCTCGGTACCGGCGCCCTGCTGGAGGCGGTTGCGGTCGACGATCGCGGTGAGGGAGCCGAGGTCGTAGTGGGCGGCGGTCATGGCGGCCTCCCAGTTGCTGCCCTCCTGCAACTCGCCGTCGCCGAGGACGACGTACGTGCGGTAGGAGCGGCCCGAGAGCCTGGCGGCCAGGGCACAGCCGACCGCGACGGGGAACCCGTGGCCCAGGGGCCCGGTGTTGGTCTCGACCCCCGGGACCTTGGTCCGGTTCGGGTGGCCGTTGAGCGCGGAGAGCGGGGCCATGAAGGTCGACAACTCGGATACCGGGAAGTAGCCGCAGTGGGCGAGCGTGGCGTACAGGGAGGCGGCGCAGTGCCCCTTGCTGAGGATGAACCGGTCGCGGTCGGGTCTGCGGGGCTGCGCGGGATCCACGTCGAGCACCCGCCCGAAGAGGGTGACGAGGATATCGGTCACCGACAGGTCGCCGCCGATATGGCCGAGTTGCGCCTTGTCGATCATGTGCACCACGGTCCGGCGCACTTCGGCGGCCAGTTGCCGGAGCTCGCGGACCTGTTCGTCCGGGGCTTCGTCGGCGATGCGGCGGCGGCGCGCCCGGAACCGTTCGGCGCCGACTGGGTCTGTGCTGAGCATCTGAACGTCCTTGGCGTGAATATTTATTCACTAGTGAATTGTGTTGCCTGGAACGTAGGTCGTGTTTCAGCCAGGTGTCAATGGGTTGCGCAGGGGTCCTTCGCGGCTCCCCGGGAACGGTTCACGCCGATGCCATCGTCCGGCCGCCGCCGGGTCACCGGTTGTCGGCGGCGCGTGATTCGATGACCACATGTTCGATGACTTTCTCGCCAGTGATCTCTCCGAGGTGGAGCAGGCGGTGCGCACGGCGGCCGCCGTGGAGATCATGCCGCGCTACCGGCAGCTCGCCGCCCACGAGATCGTGGAGAAGAAGGGCCCGCACGACCTGGTGACCACCGCCGACCGGCAGGCCGAGGAGCATCTGACCGCCTCGCTCACCGCGCTGCTGCCCGGTTCGGTCGTGGTGGGCGAGGAGGGCGTGCACGCCGATCCCGGCCTGCTCAAGCACCTCGGCGGCGAGGCGCCGGTATGGATCGTCGACCCGGTGGACGGCACCCGGCAGTTCGTCCACGGCGACCCGGGCTTCGCGACCCTCGTCGCCCTCGCCCACCACGGCGAACTCCTCGCCTCCTGGACGTACGCCCCCGCGCAGGACCTGATGGCCGTCGCGCGCCGGGGCGGCGGCGCCGTGCTCAACGGGGAGCCGGTCCGCGCCGGGGTCCCGGAGCCCGGCAAGCCCCTCGAAGTCGCCATATCCCACTACGACTTCACCACCGACCCGGAGAAGCGCGCCCTGGCCGGGCTGCAGACGGAAGGCGTGGCACCACGCCCCTGCGGCTCGGCGGGTCTGGAGTATCTGAATATCGCCCGCGGGCGGCTCGACGCGATCGCCTTCACCTGGGAGAACGCCTGGGACCACGCCGCCGGGCTGCTGCTGGTCGCCGAGGCGGGCGGGGCGAGCGCCACGCTCGCGGGCGAGCCGTTCCGTATCGCCGGGGGCAACGCGCTTCCCTTCACGGCGGCGCGGAACGAGGCGACCGTACGGCATATCCTGGGCCTGCTGGCCGCCGCCGGCTGAGTGGATCCACCGGTCCCGGAGGGCCGGGCCCGGGCGACGAGGAGGAGGCCGACGTGCCGTCGATGCTCGACGCGGTAGTGGTGGGTGCCGGTCCGAACGGCCTGACCGCGGCGGTCGAACTCGCCCGCCGCGGCTGCGCGGTGGAGGTCTTCGAGGCCGCCGACGCGATCGGCGGCGGCTCCCGCACCGAAGAGCTGACCCTGCCCGGCTTCCGGCACGACCCCTGCTCCGCCGTGCACCCCCTCGCCATCGGCTCCCCGGCGTTCGACCGGATGCCGCTCGGCCGCCACGGCCTGGAGTGGCTGCACCCCGAGCTGCCGCTGGCCCACCCCTTCCCGGACGGCAGCGCCGCGGTGCTGGCCCGCTCGGTCGGCGAGACCGCCCGGTCGCTCGGCCCGCGCGACGCGGGCGCGTACCGGCGGCTGGTCGCGCCGTACGCCGGCAACTGGGCCACCTTCGCCCCCGATGTGCTGCGCGCCCAGTGGGACGGGGTGCCGCGCGACCCGCTGACCTGGGCCCGCTTCGGGCTGAACGCCGTCCTGCCGGTCTCCCTCCTCAGCCGCCGCTTCCACGGCGAGAAGGCGCGGGCCCTGCTCGCCGGGCTCGCCGGTCACGCCATCGCGCCCACCAGCGCCCCGGCCACCGCCGGCCTGGCCCTGATCTTCGCGGTCGCGGCCCATGCGGTCGGCTGGCCGATCCCGCGCGGCGGTTCGCAGTCGATCGCGGACGCGCTCGGCTCGTACCTGCGCGAACACGGCGGGGTCATCCACACCGGCGTAGAGGTCAAGCGGCTCGACGAGCTGCCCCCGGCCCGCGCGTACGTCTTCGACACCTCACCGCGCGCCCTGGCCCGGATCGCGGGGCTGGGCAACGTCTACCGCCGGTATCACTACGGGCCCAGCGCCTTCAAGATCGATTACGCGCTGGACGGCCCGATGCCGTGGACCGCGCCGGAGGCCCGCCGCGCCGGGACCGTCCACATCGGCCCGACCGCGGGCGAGATCGGCACCGCCCTGCGCTCCGCCTTCGACGGCCACCCCCCGGCCGTGCCCTTCCTGATCTCCGCCCAGCCCAGCCTGGTCGACCCGGCCCGGGCCCCCGAGGGCAAGCACACCTTCTGGGTCTACGGCCACGCCCCCAGCGGCTGGACGGGCGACCTCACCGACGCCATCGAGCGTCAGCTCGACCGCTTCGCCCCCGGCTTCCGCGACCTGGTGCTGGCGCGGGCGGTCGCCGGGCCCCCCGAGATCGCCGCCCGCAACGCCAACTACATCGACGGCGACATCGCATGCGGGGCCTTCGAGGGCCTGCAGTCCGTCATCCGCCCCCGGCTCGCGCGCGTCCCCTACGCCACGCCCCACCCCGCGGTCTTCCTCTGCTCCGCCGCCACCCCGCCGGGCCCCGGCGTCCACGGCATGTCGGGCCACCACGCGGCCCGCGCGGTCTGGCGGCGGCTGCGGGGGCGGTAGCGACACCCCCTAGTGCGGGATGCGGTCGATGACCTCGCGCGCGCCCTGCCGCAGCAGCGCCACCGCGACCGACGTCCCCAGGGTGGCCGGGTCCAGCGGGCCCGCCCACTCGTGGGCGTCCAGCACCGTCTTGCCGTCCGGGCTGAAGACCCGGGCGCGCAGCGACAGCCGCCCGTCGCGCTCGGCCTTGGCGTAGCCCGCGATGGGGGAGTTGCAGTGCCCCTGGAGCACGTGCAGCAGCATCCGCTCGGCGGTGATTTCCTTCCACACGTCGCTGTCACCGAGCCCGGCGACCGCCTCGATCGTGGCGGTGTCGTCCTCCCGGCACTGCAGCCCCAGCACCCCGGCGCCGATCGGCGGGCACATCGTCTCCACGGGAAGGATCTCGCTGATCACGTCCGTGCGGTCGATCCGCTCCAGCCCCGACACGGCCAGCATCAGCGCGTCGCAGTCGCCCGCCGCCAGCTTCTCCAGCCGCCGGTTGGCGTTGCCGCGCATCGGAACGCACGTCACGTGGGGGTGGGTGACGGCCAGTTGGGCGACGCGCCGCACCGATGAGGTGCCGATCCGGGTTCCCTCCGGCATCTGGTCCAGCGTCAACCCCTCGGGATGGATCACGGCGTCCCGGATGTCGTCCCGCTTGAGGTAGGCGGCGAAGACCGTGCCCGCGGGCAGCGGCCGGTCGGCGGGCACGTCCTTGATGCAGTGCACCGCGAGGTCCGCCTCGCCCGCCAGCAGCGCGGCGTCCACCTCCTTGGTGAACGCGCCCTTCCCGCCCAGCTTCGACAGATCGCCCATCCACCGGTCGCCGGAGGTGGTGACCGGCACGACCTCCGTACGGATACCCGGCCGCAGCGCGGCCAGCTCGGTGCGGACCCGCTCGACCTGGGCGAGGGCCATGGGCGAGGAACGGGAGACGATGCGGATGAGTTCGGCGGACGACATGGCGTAGAGGATAGGCCTTGCGCGAGGGCGCTATTGCCCCGCCCCGGGGAACCCCTCCGCGACCAGCGCGGCAAGGTCGAGATACGCGTCGCGGGTCTTGGGGGCGAGCTGTTCGAGGTCGATCTCGCCCTGGGCGGCCACGTGTCCGTCGTACGGCACGACGACCACGCCGCGGCAGCGGGCCCGGTACTCCTCGACCAGGTCGTCGCCCGGCCCGGTCCCGGTCTCGTTCGGCGTCGTGAACACGGTGATGGCCTGACGCGCCAGGTCCCTGTGGCCGTCCCCGGCCAGCCGGCTCAGGGTGGTGTGCGCGCTCCTCGTGCGGTCCTCGGACGGGGAGGCGACGATGATCAACTGGTCGGCGAGGTCGACCACTTCGCGCCTGCGGGTGTGGAGATCATCGGCGTCCGAGTCGGTGAGGATGAGCGGGTAGAACCCGCTCAGCGCCTCGATGACGCGGCGGTACTCCTCGTCGGTGAGCGCGTCCCTCCCCGCGAGGACGTCGAGCCCGGACGGCAGCCGGGTGGTGTAGTGCCGGATGGACTGATGGTCGTGGAGCATCGGGCTGTTGTGCGCCAGATCACGGACGTTCGCCGTGGTCTCATGCCGGATGCGGCGGCTGAGACTGTTGCCGAAGGTGGCCGCGTCGACCGCGAGGACGTTGCCCTGGCGCTCGACCGCCAGCGTCGCGCCGAGCGCGAGCGTCGTGGCGGTGCTTCCGATCTCGGCCCGGCGGCCGATCACCGCGATGCGGTGGGCGGCCGTCAGCGGCGTGCGGATCAGGTCCGTCCTGCGTTGCCGCTCGGCCTCACGGGCCCTTCCACCGAAGCGGAAACGGGACGCCAGGCGGCGGGGGCGGGCCTGAGGGGCGGGGGCGGGCGTGTCCGGCGCCTCGTCCGGGACCTGGGTGTCCGAGGAGCCGAAGTCGTACGGATAAGTGTGGGGCACGGACGGCAGGCACTGCACGAACACATCCGCCACGTGCCCCGCCGTCGGGCGCCGTTCGGGGCGTTCGTTGAGGCACGCGCCGATGATCGCGAGCAGCTGGGGTTCGCGCCACAGCGCGTCCGTCTGGCTGAGCTGGGCTGTCGGCTGCGCGTCGCTGATGGCGCGGAGGATCTCGCCCAGGGCGTAGATGTTGTCCGCGCGGGTGGGAGCCTTCGGGCCGCGGACGATGTCGATGGACGCGTCCGTCCAGCCGATCAGCTTCACCGTACGGCCGACGACGAGCACGCTGTCCGCCGTCAGCCTCCTGAGCACGATGCCCTTGAGCGCGCACATGTTCACCGCCTCGGCGAGGCGCAGGCCGATGGTGGCGGCGTGCACGGGGTCCAGCCGGGGGCCGCCGCCGGTCAGGAACGAGGACAGGGGCGGGGCCGGGGAGCCGTCGGGGAGGCAGACGCACTCGGTCACGATCCAGGGCGGGGAGTGGTGGAACGCCCCGGCGATCCACCGGGGCGCGTAGTGCCCGGACATCCGCCGCAGCGCCTCCACCTCGGCCCGCAGCTGCCGCTCGGCCTCCGGGCCGGTGCGGATCACCACATCGCGGGACCTGCGCTCGTCACGGGCCAGATAGACGTCGTAGCCGCCGCTGCCGCCGAGCCTGCGGTGGCTCTGGTACTCCCCGAACGACGGCAGACCGCTGCCCGGTTCGGAATCCCCGGCGGACGACGTCGACCGTGGTGGTGCCGTGGTCAGATCCGCGCCGCACACATCGCAGAAACGGTCGCCCGCCTCGAGGGGGTTGTCGCAGCGCGAGCAGACGTCGCCCCTCACGGCGAGCCGGAGGGGCCTCTTCGGCGTCCTGGGGGCGTCCGGCCGGAACTCCCTGAGGAATTCCCAGACCTCGTGCGCGGTGGGACGGCCTTGCCGTTCCAGACATGCCATCACCAGGGCGCGGACCGGCTCCCAGGCCTCGCCGTCCCAGCGCGGCATGGCGTAGACGTCACGGTCGGGATAACGCCACTGCCCTCCGCCGCCGAGGCACAGCAGGATGTCTCCCAGCGCCAGGACGTTGTCCTCGGGCGTCCACGGGGCATCCCCTTCGGGGGCCGGGGACGGCACATCGTCGATGCAGGCCGATGACCAGCCGGTCAGGATGACGTCCTCACCGGCGATGTGCACCGTGCTGGTGGTGAGGTCGCCGTGCGCCATCCCCTCCGCGGCGCACACCCGCACGGCGTTCGCGACCTGCCGGCCGATCGCGAGGGCGGCGTGCGCGTCCCACTCCGCAGCGTTCGACTCGAGGAGGTCGTCCAGCCGGTCCGCGGCAAAGGGCGCCTCCGCGATCCACGGAGGGTCGTCGTCCAGCCCCTCGCGCAGCAGGGCGCACGCATGGCGTCCGTTCATCCGGCGCAGCGCCTCCGCCTGGACGCCCAGCAGCGCGGCGCCGTAGGGCTGATGCTCGGGGTGGACGATGCTGACGACGGCCTCCTCGCCGTACGCGTCCCGGCCCAGGTAGCGAGCCACGCGCAGCCCCGGCGGACCGGCTCTCCGCAGCCGGTACGGACCGACCACGTCCGGATCACTGGCTTCGAGGCGGCGCCACCGGCGCGCCGCCGGTCGGGTCGCGACCGCCGAGGGCAACGGCGGCGGCGCGCCCAGCCGGGCCGCGAGCCGTCGTTCCACCGTGCTGAAGGGGCGGGCGCCGGGCGGGAGGCGGTCGGTGCCCGCCGGGTGGGCCAGCCAGGCCGGGAAGTCGGGGGAGCGGCCCGCCAGTTCCTCGAGCCGCCGCCCGATCGTCCGGCTGGTGGCGACCAGTTCGGCCAGCGGCACCGCGCCCAGCAGCGCCTGCTGGGCGGCGTCGGTGAAGGCGAAGGGCCGGTGCTCGGGCGGCAGCGGGTCCGGGCCCGCCGAGGCGGGCGGCTCGACCGGGCGCATCAGCCCGCCGAGGAACACCTCGGCCAGCCGCCCGGTGTCGGACCGCCCGTCCACCGCCTTCTGCACCATCCGCATCACCGGCACCGGCAGCGGGGCCACGGCGGACAGATGGGCCGCCAGGCGGTACGCCTCCGGGGACGCCGCGTCCCGGAAGAGCTGGACGCGGCCCAGCTCATCGGCCGGGGAGGAGGCCGGGCGGGCCGCGGGGGCCACGGGGCCGCCGCGCGGCGGGGCGAGCAGCGGCAGGACGGCGGTGCCGCTCGCGGAGGCGATCAGCCGGGCCCAGTCGGCCAGCGGCGCGGCCTCCGGTTCCAGGACGGGCACGGGCACGCCGTCGAACCGGGCCAGGGCGGTGGGCAGCACCGGGTCGGCGACCGCCCAGTCCGCGTTGGCCGAACCGGGCCTGCGGGTCCGTACCTGCCAGCGCCGCGTCCGGATGCCGGAGCTGTCCCACAGCCGGGGCGGCAGGGCGTGCACGACGGCGGTGGGACCCACCCCCGCCCAGCGGGCCAGCACCTGGGCCATCCGCCCGTCGCGCCACGCGGACCCCACCCCGTCGCTCACCACCAGCACCAGCGTGTGCCCCGACGGGTCCGCGAGCGCCGTCGTGGGGAGGTGGGGCGCGTCCGGGTCGTACGGCCGGGTACGCAGCGCGGGGGCGTCGGCGCCGCGGGTGCGCAGGCCGAGGACCCGTACGACGCGGAAGGCGCCCGAGCGCTGCAGCACCGTGCGCAGCTCGACGGCCAGCCGCCGCCACAGCAGCATCGACGTGCCGTCGTCGACGACGAGCGCGAGGTCGAGCCAGCGCTCGCGGGCGGGGCGGGTGACCACATCCGGCAGACCGGTCTCGGCGAGCGCCGCCGCGGTGGCGACCTCGTCGAACTCCCGCTTGAGCGGATTGGGCCGGTGCTGCTTGAGCGGGCGCAGGGCGCGGCCGATGGACAGTTCGTGGTGCAGCGCCTTGTCCTCGGGCACGCGCAGCGGCAGCCCGCGCCGCGCGTCGGGGGAGTCGGCGTCCGGGCCGGGCCCGCCGGGGGTGTGGCCGCCGCCGTAGAGGCCGCGCGGGGCGCGGTCGGCGGGGCGGCGGTCCCGACGCGGACGCGTCGGCGGTGCCTCGTGCTGCGGCTGCGGCTGCGGTCGCGGGGCCGGCGGGGTGCCCTGCGGCGGGGCTCCGGTCCGCGGGGCGGGGTCGGGCGGTGTGGTGGCGTCGGCGGGCACGGCCGGGGTGGCGGGGTGCGCGGGCCCGGGGCGCGCATCGGGCAGGGCGGCCCCGTGGCGCGCCGCCGCGCGCTCCAGGGGCGCCCCCTCGGCGTCGCTCTCGGGCAGCCGCCCGGCCAGCCAGAGGGCGTCGAGCAGCTCCTCCCGGGACAGATACACGCCCCCGGAGGCGAGGACCGTGATGGCCTCGTCAAGCCGTTCCAGCCGCCTCGCGCCGCCGCCCATGGGTCACACCGCCCCGCCCAGCCGGTGCAGCACGGCCTCCAGCAGCCCCTCGCCCGTCACGTCCACCCCGCCCGACCGCAGGAACACCGCGTTCAGCAGCTGGTCGGTGGCCAGCTCGCGCGCCGCGCGCCGTCGCAGGAAGACCTCCAGGAGCTGATCGACCTCTTCGAGCGCTTCCTCTCCCAGATGCGCGGTGACGATCGCCCGCAGCCGCTCCTCGTCGGGCGTGGGCAGCTCCAGCCGTACGCAGCGGCGCAGGAAGGCGGGCGGGAAGTCGCGCTCGCCGTTGCTGGTGATCACCACGACGGGGAACTCCTCGCACGCCAGCCGGCCCCGCCGTACCGTGGCCCGTTCGCCCGGCCGTTCGGTGAGCACCTCCACCACCGACTGGTCCTCCGGCAGCCGGGCCAGCTCGGGGATCTCGAACTCGCCCTCCTCGAACACGGTCAGCAGGTCGTTCGGCAGGTCGACATCGCCCTTGTCGAGTTCGTCGACGAGCAGCACCCTGGGCCGTTCGCCCGGCACCAGCGCGGTGCCCAGCGGGCCGAGCCGTACGAAGCTGCCGATGTCGGGTTCGGCCTCGCCGCGGTCCCGCATCAGGGTCGTCTCGCGCAGCCGCCCGATCGCGTCGTAACGGTAGAGCGCGTCCTGCACGGTGGAGCGGCTGTTGACCGGCCAGCGCAGCACCTCGCCCAGGCCCAGTTCGTGCGCGACCGCCCGCGCGAGGGACGACTTGCCGGTGCCCGGGCTGCCGGTGACGAGCAGCGGACGGCGCAGATGCAGGGCCGCGTTGACCACGTCCGCGTGCTCGGGCGAGATCAGATACGGCGACGGCCGGGCCGGGCCGGGCGCCGCGGACTCCCGCTCCTCGCCGGTCGCGGCGCTGCCGAAACGGCGCCACGGCGGGGCGGGCGGCATCTCCACCCGCCGGGGCACGCCGTCCCCCCGGAACAGCCGCCAGCCCTGCTGCTCCCGTGCGTTCATGTGTGAACCTTCCTTTCGGCCCGTGCGCGCGTCATTCCGTGGGGTCCACCAGGTCCAGCCGGGGCAGCGCCCGCCCGGCGTCGGCCCAGGCCAGGACCGGCCGCCCGGGGTAGTCGGCCCGTCTCTGCAGGGTCTTGGTGCGGTATCTCCGTATCGCCTCGGGCAGTTCACGCGCCCGCGTCCCGGCCGCGTGCCGCACGGCCGGTGACCCCGGCTGCCCGCTGCGGTCCCACAGCACCACCGGAACGCCCGCCGCCAGGCACATCTGCACCACCCCGGCCCGCCGGTGCGCCGCGACGTCGACCGTGACATGGGCGGTCAGCCGCTCCATGAGCAGACCGCACACCGCCTCCGGGTCGGGGGCCGTGGCGTCGTCGATGTGCACGGGCTCCTCGGAGTCCAGCCGGGCCCAGCGCTCCCGCCACTGGTCCAGCATCGCCTCGCCGTTCAGCTCCCGCAGCTCGGGGCAGTTGACGACCAGCGGATACGGCGCGCCGAGCGGGAGGGGGAGCAGGGCCCCCGCCCCGGCCGGTTTCCAGGAGTCGGCGGGCACCTCCAAGGCGTCCCGGTCCACGACCAGTTCGATGACGAAGCGCGGGCCCGCCGGGTCCGGGCGGCGCAGCGAACCGACCGCGTCCAGGATCTCCCGGGCCGCCTCCTCCGCGCTGCGCGGCCGTTCGCTGTCGTCCGACACCTGGCGCAGGCCCTCCCCGTCGTCGCACCACAGCCGCAGCAGGTAGCGCTCCTCACCGTCCGGCACCGGCGCGCTGCCGCAGGACGACAGCTTCGCCACGACCCGGGGCGGCGCGGTGCTCCGGGACGCGCCCCGGGCCCACTGCCCGGCGTCGTGGCGGCGGTCCCGCAAGGCCGCGTCGTGGACGCCGAGACGGCGGGCCACGGCCGCGCTCCATACCCACAGCTCGGCGCGCTCCGCCGCCGTCGGGCAGCAGCCGGCGGCCACGAACTCCACCGCCCGCAGCAGCGCCGGAACGGCCGGGCGGCCGTCGTCGGTCGGCGCGCTGTCGCCGTACAGGCCCTCCAGATGGGCGATCAGCGCTTCGAAGGGGCCGCCGTCACCGTGGCCCTCGCCGCCGAATCCGGCCAGCAGCGCGCTCGGCAGGGCCGCCAGCGACAGCGCCGCCCGTACGGCCCCGGGGACACCGGCGGCCCAGGCCGGGGGCAGGGCGCGCAGCAGCCGCAGCAGCCGCTCGTACTCGCCCGGGGTGAGCAGCTTCGGCAGGCCGTGGCGGCGGCCCAGGGCGAGGAGGTCGTCGGCGATCGGCTCCGACGTGGGGCGCACGGCCTCGACCAGCGCAGGGAGGGCGCGCCCCCGGGTGAGCAGCAGCCGGGCGAACTCGTCGGCGGTCGGCGCGCCGTCCGCGCGGTGGTCCAGGCCGCACTGGCGGGCGACCGCGCGGCAGCACCGCACCCAGCCCTCGGACAGCGACAGCGGCCCGTCCAGCAGGGCGGTCAGCTCCCCGTAGAGCGGATGGTCGCGTACGTCCTCCTCGGGCCGGGGCAGGAGGTGGTCCACCCCGGCGTGCCGCAACTCCCGGGCCACGCGCTGCCAGGGGATGCCCCAGGCGCGCCGCAGCTCGCCCCGTACCCGCAGCTTCGCCGTCACCAGGCCGACGACGGCGCTCTCCTCGCTCGACCACAGCGGGCCGCCGCTGTAGGCGGGTTCGATGTCGAGGGTGCGCTCGGCCCCGTCGAAGTAGCCGAACCGCCCGTCGCATTCGCTCACTTCGGCGTCGGCGAAGACCCCGGGCTCGCCGCTGCCGTGCCAGGCGCGGACGAACTGCCGCCGGGCCATGGGGTGCCAGCGCGGCGGCTCGAACGCGGACGGCAGCGCTCCGGCCAGCCGCAGTACGGCGAGGTCGCCGTTCCACTCGAAGGCGCCGAGGCCCCCGTCGTCCCGCCGGGGCGGGATCCAGGCCGTCAGCTCGGCATCGGCTTCGACGGTGTGCTCCGGTCCGTGGATCCGCACCGAGACGGTGACCGAGCCCGGGTGGTCGGGGGCCAGCATGTCCTTGCCGAGCGCGCTGTTGACCACATGGGCGCAGGTCAGCAGGTGCTGGCGGGGCAGCAAGACCCCCGCCCCGGCCGGTCTTCCGTCGTCCTTGGCCAGGATGGACACGGCGGGCCGGGGCGCGGACCCGCGAGGGTGGAACCAGCCCATGGATCAGCCCGCGGGGTCGGGCCGGGGCGGCTGCCGCGGCGTTTGATCCTCCGGCCGCCAGGTGGCCGAAATGGTGAGGCTGGCGTTCCCGTTCGCCCCCACGATGCCGAGCTTGAGGTCCTGGCCCACCTGCACCCCGAACTGCACGGTGAACTCCTGCGGCGGCTGGGGCGCCGAGCGGACCGCGTCGTGCACGTCCTGGAGCACCGCGCCAAGACCCTGGAGGACGACGCCGAGCCCGGCGTCGGCGAGCGCGGCCGCGGCCCGCGTCGCGCGCCCCACCGGGGTCACGCCGCCCACGCCCCCGTAGGCGTCCGCGGGCGCGTCCCCCACGGGGGCGAGTTCCAGCCGTACGGACGTGCCGTCTGCCAGCGGTATCTCTCGGTGTTCCGTCACCTCTTCATCATGCCGATCACCAGGCCCCCGGTCTGCTGTTTCGTCGCAAAATCCCCGGATGGGGAGGCGGTTTGCGCGGGGTCGCGCCCCGCGTCGACGTCGATGTCGGATTCCCGCGAGCCCGGCGGCGCGCGGTGGCCGATGCTGGAGCCATGTACACCGATACCGACCGGTGCCTCAGGGCCGCACGGGCCAAGGACGCCCGCTTCGACGGATGGTTCTTCATCGCCGTCGTCACCACTCGCATCTACTGCCGTCCGAGCTGTCCGGTCGTCGGTCCGAAGCCCGAGAACATGCGGTTCTACCCGAGCGCCGCGGCCGCCCAGCAGGCCGGGTTCCGGGCCTGCAAGCGGTGCCGCCCCGACGCCAGTCCCGGATCGCCGCAGTGGAACGAGCGGGCCGACCTCGTGGCCCGCGCCATGCGGCTGATCGCCGACGGGGTGGTCGACCGGGAGGGGGTGCCGGGGCTGGCCGCGCGGCTCGGCTACAGCACCCGGCAGATCGAACGCCAGCTGCTGGCCGAGCTGGGCGCCGGGCCGCTCGCGCTCGCCCGGGCGCAGCGGGCGCAGACCGCGCGGCTGCTGATCGAGACCAGCGGGCTGCCGATGGCGGACATCGCGTTCGCGGCCGGGTTCGCCAGCATCCGGGCGTTCAACGAGACCGTACGGGAGGTCTTCGCGCTCTCCCCGACCGAGCTGCGGCAGCGCGCCCGGAGGCAGCCCGGCCCCGCCGTGCCGGGGGCGCTGACGCTGCGGCTGCCGTTCCGGGCGCCGCTGTGCCCGGACAATCTCTTCGGCCACCTCGCCGCCACCGCCGTACCCGGGGTGGAGGAGTGGCGCGACGGGGCGTACCGGCGGACCCTGCGGCTGCCGTACGGGCCCGGCGTCGTCGCCCTCGCCCCGCGCCCCGACCACATCGCCTGCCAGCTGTCCCTGGCCGACCTGCGGGACCTGTCCGGCGCGATCAGCCGCTGCCGCCGGCTGCTGGACCTGGACGCCGACCCGGCCGCCGTGGACGACCTGCTGCGCGCCGACCCCCGGCTGGAGCCGCTGGTCGACAAGGCGCCGGGGCGGCGGGTGCCGGGGTCGGCGGACGCGGAGGAGTTCGCGGTGCGCGCGGTCCTCGGGCAGCAGGTGTCCACGGCCGCCGCCCGCACCCTCGCGGCCCGGCTGGTGACCGCGCACGGCGACCCCGTCGCCGACCCGGGCGGCGGGCTCACCCACCTCTTCCCGACCGCCGAGGCCCTCGCCGGTCTCGACCCCGAGGCACTGGCCATGCCGCGCACCCGCCGCGCCACCCTCACCGGGCTGGTCGACGCGCTCGCCGAGGGGCGGGTCGCGCTCGGCGTCGGCAGCGACTGGGACGAGGCCCGGGCCGGGCTGACCGCCCTGCCTGGGCTCGGGCCCTGGACCGTCGAGGTCATCGCGATGCGCGGCCTCGGCGACCCCGACGCGTTCCTCCCCACCGACCTCGGCGTCCGCAAGGCCGCCGCCGACCTGGGCCTCCCCGCCACCCCCGGGGCCCTCACCCGGGCCTCCGCGCGCTGGCGGCCCTGGCGCGCCTACGCCGTCCAGTACCTGTGGGCCAACGACGGCGGCCACGCCATCAACCGCCTGCCCGCCTGAACCGCCCGAACCGGCCGCGCCAGGCCGCACGAACCAGGAGAATCCCCCCGTGACCCGCACCCACACCGTCGTCGACAGCCCCTACGGCCCGCTCACCCTGGTGGCCACCGGCGCCGAACTCTCCGGCCTCTACATGACCGACCAGCGCCACCGACCGCCCGAGGAGTCCTTCGGCACCCCCGCCGCCCCGGGCGACGCCCCCTTCGCCGCCACCATCCGCCAGCTCACCGCCTACTTCGCGGGCGAGCTGACCGAGTTCGACCTGCCGCTCCACCTGACCGGCACGCCCTTCCAGCGCCGCGTCTGGGACGAGCTGCGCCGCGTCCCGTACGGCGAGACCTGGACGTACGGCCGGCTCGCCGACCGCATCGGACAGCCCACCGCCTCCCGCGCCGTGGGCCTGGCCAACGGCAAGAACCCGGTCGGCATCATCGTCCCCTGCCACCGCGTCGTAGGCTCCACCGGCAGCCTCACCGGCTACGGCGGCGGGCTGGACCGCAAGCGGCGGCTGCTGGCGTTCGAAGCCGGGCGGCGGCAGCTCCCGGCCCTCTTCTGAACTTCCCCCGCACTTTCTTCCGCGACATGGCATAGCGGGACGGTCCCGCACACGTCCAAGGAGGTGACCGACCACCGACGGACAACCGATCACGGGGAACCATGGATGATGAGGAAGAGCGCCGCTTCCGCGCGTTCGTCGCGGCCCGCTCGCCCGCGCTGATGCGCTCCGCCACCCTGCTGACCGGCGGCGACACCCACGCCGCCGAGGACCTGCTGCAGACCGCCCTGGCGAAGGCCGCCGGGCGCTGGGGGCGGCTGGAGAGCCCGGAGGCGTACGTACGGCAGGTGCTCTACCGCCAGCAGGTGAGCCTGTGGCGGCTGCTGCGCTCGCGCCGGGAGACCACCGTGGCCGAGCTTCCGGACACCCCGGCCCGCGAGGACGGCACCGGCGCGGTGGAACTGCGGATCCTGGTGCGGCGTGCGCTGGCCCGGCTGACCGCCCGTCAGCGGGCCATGCTGGTGCTGCGCTACTTCGAGGACTGCCCGGAGCGTGAGGTGGCCGAGCTGCTCGGCTGCTCGGTGGGGACGGTTCGCAGTACGACGCACCGCGCCCTGGCCCGGTTGCGCACCCTCGTGCCCGAACTGGACCCCGCCGTGGGCGGTCTGGGCATCGGCAACTCACCCGTGGAGGTGTGCCAGTGAACCCCGATCAGCTGCTGAGGGACACCCTGCGGGAATGGTCCGAGGAGACACCGGCCCCGGTGGGGCCCGATCTGGCGGGCCGTGCGCTGCGGCGCCGCGGCCGCCGCCGTACCGCCACGGTGACGGCGGCCGCGGCGCTCGCCCTGCTGGCGGGCGGCGTGGCGGTGCCGGTGGTGGCGGACGCCCGCCACGGGGACTCCACGCCCTCGGTCGCCGCGCCGCGTACCGGCGACGTGCTCGCGCGCGAGGACGAGTCGCCGCCGCGCCACCTGGTCGCCGCGGGCGATCTCGCGGTGTCGGCGTACCGGACGGGCGGGACGCGGGAGAAGTCCGGCCCGTACGCGCGGTTCAGCTACGACTGGTATCTGTACGACGCCGGGAAGCGGCGGTACGAGAAGACGTCCTGGGGTGATGTGGACGTGGCCCCCGGCATGAAGCGCGCGGCCGTGCTGGAGAGGACGCTGCCCGCGCCCCGCGTCGGCATCCTCGACCTGACCACCGGCAAGGTCGTCCGGTGGATCCCGCTGGACCACGGGGCGGGCGGTGTGACGTGGTCGCCCGACGGCGAGCGGCTGGCGGTGACCACGTACAGCGGCGACCCGGACGTCGAGGCGGCCCCGGCCGACCGCGAGACGCGGCGCGAGCTGCCCGGCAGGACCGGCTACTACGTGATCGACGTGGAGTCGGGCACGAAGCGCTACCGCCCGCTGCCCGCCTCCATCGAAGGCCGTACCGACGTCCGGTGGAGCCGGGACGGCACGCGGCTGGCGGACCCGGCACCGGCCCACGGCCCCTACCTGGCCTGGTACGACCTCCGAGGCCGGCCGGCCCGCACCCCGCCCTACGAGGGCATCGGCACCTCGGACGCGGGCCGGTCCCCGGACGGCCGCTACTACGCCACCGGCGACGGGCGGAGGGGCGAGGTGAAGGACGTACGCACCCGCCGCACGGTCGGCGACGGGTTCACCGGGGCCCCGCTCGCCTGGACCAGCGACGACCGCCTGCTGCGCTGGGAGGGCTGCGGCGACGACTGCGCCGACGACCGCTACGAGCGGCTGGTGCTGACCGACCCGGCGGGCCGGAAAACCGTCCCGCTCACCGGCTGGCGGGCGTACCAGGGCCACGGGACGTGGGAGCCGGTGATCACCCGCCGCTGAACCCCACCGCCGGGATCAGCCGCCCCCGGCGGCGATCCGCTCCAGCAGCGCGGGCAGCGCCGTGCCGATGGGCTCGCGGACGACCTCGTCCGCGAGCGCGTCGTACGGCGTCGGCTCGGCGTTGACGATGATCAGCCGGGCGCCGCTCTCGGCGGCCATTCCGGCGAGCGACGCCGCGGGCTGTACCTGGAGGCTGGTGCCGACCGCGATGAAGACCTGGCAGGCCCGCGCCACCGCGACCGCCTCGGTCAGCACCTCCGGGTCCAGCCCCTGGCCGAACATCACCGTCGCCGACTTCAGGATCCCGCCGCACTCCCGGCACGCCGGGTCCGCCTCGCCCGCCGCGACCCGCTCCAGCGCCTCGTCCATCCCGGAGCGCTCCTCGCAGTGGGTGCACTGCACGACGCGCGCGGTGCCGTGCAGTTCGAGCACCTTGCGCTCGGGCATCCCGGCCAGCTGGTGCAGCCCGTCCACGTTCTGCGTGATCACGCGCACCGGGACCCCCGACCGCTCCAGCCGTGCCACGGCCTCGTGCGCGCCGTTCGGCCGGGCGTGCAGCGCCTTGCTCTCCCGGCGCATCTGCCAGGAGCGGCGCCGGATGTCGGGGTCCGTCATGTAGTAGTCGTACGTCACGAGCTTCTCGGCCTCGGGATCGCGCCGCCACAGCCCCTGCGGGCCGCGGTAGTCGGGAATGCCGGAATCCGTCGAGATGCCCGCCCCGCTGAGGATCGCGACGAGGGGCCGGCGCGTCGTCTCGCTGCTCATGCGGCGAGCCTACGCTCGCCGTGCGGCCGCCGTGCCCGTGCGGTCGCCTGCCGCGACCGGAGGTGTCCAGCCGAACAGCCGGACCGGGTTGGCGCACAGGATCCGCTGGGTTTCCGTGGCGCTCAGCTCCGCCGTGAGCCAGGTCAGGGTGGTGCCGTAGACGCGGCCCTCCTCGTGGCGGGTCCAGGGCCAGTCGCTGCCCCACACCATGCGCTCGACGGCTCCGGTGCGCAGCAGGCTCCGCAGCATCGCCGTGGCCGCCCGCGGCGCCGAGCGGTACGGTGCGGCCGCCTTCACCCACACATGCGGTGCGGCGAGCAGACGGAAGAGCGCGCCGGAACCGGGGTACGACAGGGACGGGAGCGCCGGCAGCCCCAGGTGGTCGATGACCACCGCGCCGGGCCAGCGCAGGAGCCGGGGTTCCAGCTCCTCCCACTGCCGCTGTCGCGCCTGCACCTCCATGTGGAGCCCGCGCGCGGCGAGTTCACGGGCCAGCCGCGGCCACGGGCCCTCGCCCAGCGGGGGCACCGGACGGCCGATCAGATTGAGGCGGATCCCGCACACGCCCGCCTCCACGAGCCGGTCGAGTTCGTCCCCCGGCGTCCGCGGGTCGATGACGGCCACGCCGCGAAACCGTTCCGGCGCCCGGCGGAGGGCGGCCAGCAGATGGGAGTTGTCCGTGCCGAGGAAGCTCGGCTGCACCAGGACCCCGGCCGCGAGGCCATGAGCGTCCAGCAGTGAGACGTAGGCGTCCACCGTGGCGTCGTAGTCCGGGCTGTACCGCCGCTCGTCCGCCAGCCGCAGTCCGCGTGTGAAGACGTGGGCGTGGCTGTCGACGGCGGCGGGCGGCAGCGGGGGCTCGGTGCATGTCACCGGCAAAAGAATAGTCCTATGAAGGACTAGACGTCAGCAGGAATCCGGACCATGCTTTCACGCCATGCACTCCGTCCCGTCCACGCCAGAAGGCTCCGGAACGCCCGAGAGCCCCGGAGCGGCCGCCCTCGCCCGGACCGACGCCCGGCTGCCGCTGCACGCCCGGCTCCGGGAGGTGATCGCCGAGCGCGTCCGCTCGGGGGAGTGGTCGCCCGACGAGCCGCTGCCCGCCGAGTCCGCCCTGGTCGCCCACTACGGGGTGTCCCTGGGGACCATGCGGCGGGTGTTCCGCGACCTCGTGGACGAGGGGCTGCTCGAGCGGCGCCAGGGGACCGGGACGTTTGTCCGGAGGGCGTCCCTGGACGCCTCCCTCTTCCGCTTCTTCCGGTTCGGGGCCGCCGGGAGCGGCTTTCCGCGCAGCCGCATCCTCTCCGCCGCCCGGCAGGTGAGCACGCGGACCATCGCGTCCGCCCTCGGCATCACCCCCGGAAGCGAGGTGCTGCACCTGCACCGGCTGCGGCTGTACGACGAGCAGCCCGCCCTCGTCGAGGACATCTGGCTTCCGCTTCCCCTGTTCGAGCCGCTGGAGCGGATCGCCGCCGACGACCTCGGCGACCTGCTGTACCCGACGTACGAACGCCACTGCGGCCAGATCGTCGCGGCCGCCACGGAGGAGCTGACCATCGAGGCGGCCACCGCGGCCGACGCACTGCTCCTGGGCTGCGGACGCGCCGAGCCGGTGGCCGTGGTCGAGCGCGTCGCCCGCGCCCATGACGGCAAGCCGCTGGAGTACCGGCGCTCACGCGGCCCGGCGCACACCTTCCGCTACCGCGTCGACATCCGCTGACCCGCTTCCCGCACCACCGAGCACCACCGAGCACCACTGAAGAGAGCCGCCGCATGTTCGCCTGGTACCGGGACACCGACACATCCCAGAGACGCGCGTTCTGGGCCGCCTTCGGCGGCTGGACGCTCGAAGCCGCCGACGCCCAGATGTTCGGGCTCGTCCTGCCGACGCTGCTGGTCACCTGGCACTTGAGCACCGGAGCCGCGGGCACGCTCGCCTCCGTCACCCTCCTCTTCACGGCCGTCGGCGGCTGGCTGGCGGGCTGGGCCTCCGACCGCTACGGGCGGGTCCGGGTGCTGCGGTGGACGATCGTCGTGTACTCCGTCGCCACGGTCCTCATCGGCTTCACCGCCGACTCCGCCCAGCTGATGGTGGCGCGCAGCGTGCAGGGCTTCGGGTTCGGCGGCGAATGGGCGGCCGGAGCCGTCCTGGTCAGCGAGTACATGGGGACCCGCCACCGCGGCCGGGCACTGGGCGCCGTGCAGAGCGGGTGGGCGCTGGGCTGGGGGCTGGCCCTGGCGACGTACACCGTGCTGTTCAGCCTGTTCCCGGAGGACTGGGCCTGGCGGGTCATGTTCTGGTTCGGCGCGCTCCCGGCCCTACTGGTCGTCATGATCCGGCGCAACGTCACCGATCCGCCGCTCTACCGGCAGCGGGCCGCGCGGGGCGGGAACCGGGTCTCCCTGCTGCGGATCTTCAAGCCGGACCTGCTGCGGGTCACGCTCCTCGGCGCGCTGCTGGGCCTCGGCAGCCACGGCGGCTACTACGCGCTGACCACCTTCCTGCCGACGTATCTGCGCACCACCCACGGCCTGTCGGTGCTGGAGACCAGCGGCTATCTGGCGGCGTTCATCGCCGCCTCGTTCCTCGGATACGTCACCTCGGGCGTCCTGGCCGACCGGATCGGCCGCCGGAGGAACATCATGTTCTTCGCGGCCATGTGCCTGGCCTCGGTCGTGACCTATCTGTTCCTGCCGATCAGCGACACCCAGATGTTCTTCCTCGGCATGCCGCTCGGCTTCTTCTCCGCGGGCATCCCCGCCGGGCTCGGATCGCTCTTCGCCGAGCTGTACCCGACCGCGATGCGGGGCACCGGGCAGGGCTTCTGCTACAACTTCGGCCGCGTCGTCGCGGCGGCCTTCCCCGCCTTCGTCGGCTTCCTCAGCGACCGGCTCGGCATGGGCACCAGCATCGGCCTGTTCGCGGGCAGCGCCTACGGGCTCGCCGTCATCGCCGTGGCCCTCCTGCCCGAGACCTCCGGCCGGGAGCTCGACACTCCCGTAACCGGCGCCGACGACGCGCCCGCACCGTCCCTTCTGAAAGGCACCACCGTATGACCACGCACGCCTGGTCACTGCTGCTCATCCTGGCCGTGGCGATAGCGGCGCTGATCCTCCTGATCAACTCCCGCCTTCGCGTCCATCCGTTCGTCGCGCTGATCGTCGTCACGATCGGCACGGGACTGGCGGCCGGTGAACCCGTCGACAAACTCGCGGCGTCCATCGAGGAAGGCGCCGGCGGCACCCTCGGCGACGTCGGCATCACGCTGGCGCTGGGCGCCATGCTCGGCCGCCTGCTGTCCGACTCGGGCGCGACCGACGCCATCGCCCACGCCATCGTCGACCGGGCCGGCACCCGACGGCTGCCGTGGCTCGTCGCGGGCGCCGCCTTCGTCATCGGCGTGCCGATGTTCTTCGAGGTCGGCCTGATCGTGCTGCTGCCGCTGATCTTCAGCGTGGCACGCAGGCTGGAGGCGCGGGGCGGCACGAAGGGCTCCCCGTACGTCCTGCTGGGCGTGCCCGCCATCGCGGCGCTCTCCACGCTGCACGGCATGCTGCCGCCCCACCCGGGCCCGCTGACCGCCATGACCGGGCTCCACGCCGATCTCGGCCTGACCCTCCTGGCCGGTGTCATCTGCGCCGTCCCCACCATCGTGCTGGCCGGTCCCGTCTACGCCCGCTGGATCGCTCCCCGGCTCGCCGAAGTCCGCCCGGACCCCGCGCTGGTGGCCCAGTTCACCGGCGCCGGACAGCAGCCCGCCCCGGCCACCGCGGACGCGGGCGGCCCCGGCGCTCAGCTCCGCCCGGACCACGACACCCCGGCTCGCTCCCACGTGCCCACCGGCCTGGCCATGACCTCGGTCCTCATCCCCGTCGTCCTCATGCTGCTGCGCACCCTCGCCGAGACCACGCTGGACGAATCGAGTCCGCTGCGTTCCGCGCTCGTCTTCACCGGCGAACCCCTCATCGCGATGCTCGCCGGATTCCTCTTCGCCCTGGGCCTGACCGTCATGACCGGCGGCGGCCGGGGCGAGGAGACCCGCCGCTCGATGACGGGCAGCCTCCAGTCCATCGCCTCCATCCTGCTGATCATCGGCGGCGGCGGCGCGTTCAACCAGGTCCTGAAGGATTCCGGCATCGGCGACGCCATCGCGTCGGCGGCCGAGGGAGCCCATATGAACCTGATCGTCCTGGGCTGGCTGATCGCCCTGCTCCTGTCCCTCACCACCGGTTCGGCCACGGTCGGCATCGTCTCCGCCACCGGCATCATCGCCCCCCTGATCGGCACCGGCGGCGGACTCGAGGCGTCCCTCCTCGTGATCGCCATCGGTTCGGGCTCGCTGGGCCTGAACTACGTCAACCACGCCGGGTTCTGGCTGGTCAAGGAGTCCTTCGGCATGAGCCTGACGCAGGCCGCGAAGACGCAGACCGCGGTGCAGACGCTGGTGAGCGTGCTCGGCCTCGGCATGGCGCTTCTGCTGTCCGTCTTCGCCTGAGGCCGACGGCGCACCCCCGTCAACCGGACCGGTAGAGTCCGCGCCAGCACCAGAACGAACACGGCGTGACGGGGGAGTACGGGGATGGGTCGGTTCCTATGGCTGAGCGGTCGGACCGTGAGCAAGAACAAACAACTGGCGGATGACGGGCGCGTCACCCAGACGATACGGATCTCCGACACCGCCCCGCAGCCCGCCCGCGCCGTCCATCCCCTCGCCTTCCCTGAGCGCCGCGACCCGCCAGGCGGCGACCTGAAGGCCTACCGTGCCGCCCGCAAGGACGGCACCCGCGCCTTCACCCTCTGGGCCGACGCTTACCGTCAGCAGGTGTTCGCGCAGGTGGTCACCGTGTCGGCGGTCAAGGGCGGCCCGGCCACGTACGAGGTGCTGGGCGCCGCCGGTGAATCCGTCGCCCGCATCACCCGCGAACCGGCCATGAAGGGCGGGCGCGTCCGCACTCGCTGGACCGTCCAGCAGGCGGGCGGTCCGTCTGCGGTCGGGCTGAAGGGGCGCCCGTTCTGGTGGTTCATGTGGTGGCTGATCTCGCCCCTCCAACTGGCCATCGCGATCGGCAGCTTCATCGGCGGCAGCGGCGACGTCGCCCGCCCGCCGCGCCGCACCAAGTGGCGCGTCGACCGCCGGGTCGTCCTCGACTACCACAGCGGCCCCGGCAGCGCCTTCGAACTGGAGGCGCTGGAGGACTGGTGGGACGCCCGCGCCCTCGCCGCCCTCGTCGCCCTCCTCGGCTCCCACGACGGCTGGCTGGGCAGCGCGTGGGATCTGACGGGAGAGCGATGACGCCTCCGCGTAGCCTGGTGCGGAGGCGGGAACCGAATCCCGCCGCTGCATGCCGGTTACTCTTCGTCGATCTCAGGCGACTCGAAGAAGTCGAAGGCCATCTGTCCTGTCGGCTCCTCTGACGCAGAGACCGCGACCTGTGAGGCATTGGGGTCCACTGCCTCTTCGTCTTCATGGGGCAGGGCGTATTGATCCGCCAGCCCTGCAAGATGCAGGACCAGTGGGAGCCCCAGGACATCGCGGTAGTCGTCACAGAACCGCTGCTGATGGACGAAGGCGGCCCAGGCCTCCGCATCGTCGCCTGGTTGCAGACAGGCGACGGCCACTTCCAGAAGCTCCGGATTCCAGGCGTTCGTCGTGGGACGGAAGGCGCTTTTGCCCTGCGCGTTGACATGACCGGTCAGCTTGGCGTCGTCATTGGTCAGTTTCGTCTGGGTACTGGACTTGTCGGCCGTGCTGTAGAAGACACGGCCCGACTCACCCGGCGTTCTGGGCACCCACAGCCCCTTCGCGATACCCGCACGCTGCTTGCCCTTCTGCTCGGGGCGGAGCTCTTCGGCCTCGGCCCACCACTGAGAGGTCTCATCCCGGCTGCTGTCGGCGATCCGGATCACGCGCAGATGCCTGCCGTAGAGACCGATACGTTGGGCAGGGCCGCTGTCGAGCACGAGTCGGTCCTGATCCAGCCCATCGTTCTTCAACCACGGCCACCGCTTACGGATGTCCTGGGCATGGGACAGGACCAGGGTCGGGGTGCTGCGCAGACCCGACAGCGTCTTCTTGATGAATGCGGCCATGAGCGTGGACTGCTGCGCGGAGGTCTTGAGGTCCGCCTCCCTCACCCGCCCCGTCAGCGACTTCAACAGCTCGGGGTATGGCACCCACTGGTGCATCTCCGCGGTCTTGCCCATGATGCACTTGGCCCCGGGCCGGATGAGCACCGCGATGGGCGTGAACTGCGCCTTCCCGGTGGGACCATCGTGTCGGCGCTCCACCAGGTGGAACGCGACCTGGTTGAGACCGGGCGGGATGAGCTCGCCCAACGTGTGCTGAGGGACGAACCGCATGCCCGTCTGACGGAGACCGTCCGACCACGCCGCGGTGGCCCGCATGGCAGCGTCCTCTTCGGCCTTCTCGGCTTCCATCTCATTGTCCATAGGGCGAATGAACTGGGTCACCAACCCTGCATCCGCGGAACCGAGGCGGATCGCGTGCTTAGGATCAGCACGCCGCTTCTCCCGAAGGAAACTGCGATCGCCTTCAAGCTCCACGAAGGCGACCTGAACGCCGGGCATGCTGTCGCGCAGCTCCTTCAGCGTGTTCGCCACAGCCCGGCGGCGCTCCCCGATGGCCTCTTCGTGTTCCTTGCCACGGCGCGGAATTCGGTCCCCTCCGAGAAGGCCGCCGAGCGCGCCGAGAGGCCGGGCATGCAGCCTGACCGTCAGCTCCTCCGATTCCCACACCCAACCGTCGGGCCCGTGATCCCGGCGGTGTCCGGCAAGCCCGAGGTTCGTCTCTGCCGCGGCGACGAGTCGGTCACGCTGGTCGTCCGTCTGATGAAGGACGAGTCCGACGAGGTCCGCGCCTTCGAGGGCTTCGGCGAGAGCCTTGCGCCGCAGTGAAGCATTGTCCGACAATGCGCGCTCGCGCTGCTCGAGGATGGCGGCCAGCTTTGTCTGAGGGATCTCCTTCTTCGGGATGGGCGGCAGCTTCTTGAGCTGCTTCTCGGGCGGATGAGCGTAGCCGCTGCGCTCCAGCCGCGGGACCGGCACGAGCTCTGGGGCGAGCGCCTGCTCCGCCCACTCGATCAGCCGTCGCCGCTCACTCGGCATCAGTCCGGTTCCGATGGTGTGCGGGCCCATCGTGGCCTGGTGACCGACGGCGAGTGCGATGCCGTCACGTCCCCCGATCCAGTGGTCGGCCTCCTTGACAAGCCGGTCCACCGACGGCAGCCCGTCGAGCGCGGTCACTCCCGCGAGCATCCCTTCCGTGCCGCCCTGACGCCAGTCGGTCGTGCCATGCTTCCATTGGATCATGGCGACCGAGAAGCGCTGCGGTTCCGGCCCGTCCGGGACGAGCGAGGCGTCCGGACGCAGATAGACCGACGCACCCTTCTGGTACGGCATCCACACCTTGCCTGTGACGAACCTGCGGATTCCTGCGCTCAAATGCACGCGTGGCACGGAGCAGAAGGGAACGGTGCGCACACTGATCCGGATGACCGCCGAATAGTAGGAACGCTTTCCGCTGCTGTCGCTCTTGGCTTTCGGTGCGTACTCCCGGGGAGGCCACGACATCAGTTCCGCACCGCCGCTGCCCTGTCCCCTGGAACCCCCGATCCCGGCGACTTGGTGGAACACCAAGCGCTCACCGTTGTGTTCATAGGGCTCCAGTCGGGTGATCCGGCCGGCCAGAACATCGGGGAGGAGCCGATACACATGCTGGGCCGGGAGGGCCGTCCCGCCGGGGGAGGGATGCTGCTGAGCGAGGAGATCCACCATGCTCATCTGCCACTGCAGGGACGCCGTGTCCAGACTCCGGAAGGTGTCCATCAACAGGGCGGTCGATTCCGGATCGTCCGGCTTGCGCTGGAGGTGCCGGAGCCAGGTAGCGATGAAACTGTTCATGACGGACATCGGGTACTCGTTGGCGCAGTACAGCCACGGCCGCTGCGCACCGAAGGTGGCTGTGGAGTCGACGGTGACGACATCCGGCGCGGTGGCGCGCATCAGCTGGTTGATGTTCCTGGTGGGAACCCGTCGACGCCAAACAGCCTCCCGCTCGCTCAGGCCGAAGTGGTGGAGTTTCAGGATCTGCTCCTCCCATTCGGTGGGAAGGGCGAGGGTGTACAACGGATGCGCGAAGGAGTTCTGGGCGGGGTCGGGCATGTAGGCCGCGGTCCGGATGCGCTGGTATTCCACGGGGTTTGTGCTCCTTGAATTCGAGGGTTCTACGGTGATGGCGGACCACGCGGATCAGCCCATGTCCGCGAGTGCGCGGTAAAGCGGCTCGTACAGTTCTTGGACGAGTGACTTGTCGACAGGCGTCAACTCGGAATCCGGATCACTGTCGAAGTAGGGTGCGAGAACTTCACGTGCACTTGCCAGGAGGCTGGTCTCGGGGGTGTCGGTGGCGTGGAAGCCGGCCTCGCGGGGCGAGAAGGCGGCATCGACGAATACGACCCTGGCCGGTACACCACCACGCACCAGGCGCCCGATGACCTGCCACATGACCACGAGCTGATCCCAGGTGAATGCGGTCTTCTCGTCCTCGCGCAGACTGGACCAGGCGAGGCGCCTGGTGAGGAAGCGATTCCACTGGTGGCGCGCGCGGCTGCGGAAGGCGACGCCTGCCCGGTCGGGAGTTGCCGCGGCGAGAACACCCTGCCTGAAGGTTCCTTCCACGTCGCGGAGCTGTCGGACGGCCCAGTCGTTGATCGCCTGGATGGCGAGGGAGATGTCGTCAGGCCTGGGATGCGGCCGGGCCAGGAAGTAGACGCTGCCGATGGCGGCCTTGCCTCCGTTCAGCACGATGTTGTGGCCGCGCTCCACGGCAAGGAGCGGAGCGACCAGGATGTCTCCACCTACTGAAGGGAACGCCTTGACGTCCCCACGGGGCAGGGTGCGTACGGCCGTGTCCTCAGGTACCCGGGTCCATGCGGTGTCCGAGTCGGCGTCATCGGACACCAACTGCGTGATCCGGCCGTTCCATTCGGGGATCTGGTTGAGGTACTCGGCGGCCCGGCGGGCTTCGTCGTAGCTACCGACGAGCAGCAGGATGCGGCGCCGGTCCGGATCGTCGATCTCGTCCAGTTCGGCATCCAGCATGCTGACCGCGTCCGGCAGGCTGCGATCGGGCACGGCCAGCTGGTGCAGCATCTGCAGCAGGGCCTGCGGACGCTCCTCGGGGTCGCAGCCCGACAGACGCAATGGCTTGGGCTGGTCGCCGTCCGACCAGTACAGGAACTCCTTGCGGAACTCGGTACCCAGCACGGCCTGGACCTCTTCGTCCAAGGGCCGAAGAATCGCCCCGACCTCGGCATGGAGGTGGTACCGGCTGGATGTGCCCGCCCAGCTCGTGGCAGACATCAGCAGGATATGGGGGCCGGGGCGGCCGTCGATGGCGCACAGGTCGCCGAGCCGCATGAGCAGTTCCCGGCCCACGCCGTTGCAGTGGAAGAAACGCAATTCACCACTGCGGTCGCCGTCGCGCTCCCGGTCGTCGTGGCGGAACTGAAATCCGAGGACATTCCCCATGGGGGACTCCGGGATGACCGCCTCGTAGTCCTTCGGCGGCCTGCGCGACAGAACGTTGGAGGCGACCTCCAGATTGAGGGCGGCCTCGACCCGTGGCCACAGGGTGGTCATGAAGTCCAGTCGGCTGTGGAGGGCGGCCAGAATCAGTGTGAACTCGAACCGCCGCGCCTGCATGTCGATCCGGTCCAGCACCTCTGAGTCCGAACCGAGGACGTCGGTGAGGGTGTCCCGCAACCGCTCGCGCGTGCGTGCCCCCTGCGGGGCGTGGAGAAGTTCGAGCGTGAGGTGGACAAAGGTGTTGACGAGCGGAGTTACGTCGTCCTCCGGCCCGATCGGCTGTTGCTCATGGAGTGGGTCGTCACGGAACCGCAGCAGAGCACTGTCCAGCGCCCGGGCGGCCTCCGGTGGCTGTTCGCCCTTCTTCCGGTCGGCAAACCAGCTGTCGAGCAGGAGGTTGTGCAGCGTGAAGGCACTGAAGTAATCGATGCTGATCCACCTCCTGAGTTCACCGTGCTGCACCAGCAGCGCGAAGAGACGGTCGGTCGCGGCGCTCACGGTGTTCACGGCATTGGTCCAGTCGTCCACATCACGGGCGGACAACTGGAGCCGACCGTCCCGGGCCATCTGCTGGAACTTGTGAACGGCGACTTCGTCGAACCAGGAGTTCGGCGACCGTCCGACGAGAGTGCTGGCCGGTGCGAAGGCAGTATCGAGCTGCATCTGGACGCGGTCTGCCTCATCCACGATGATCAAGTCACTCAGTCGGCAGGCGAGTTCCAGATAGCGGAGCTGTTCGTCGTGCTGGTGCTGCGGTACAGAGCTGTGCACGAGGCCTGCCGGGGTGGCAACCCACACCTGGGCATCGACCAGGTCGCGAGCGCCGCGGTGACGGGGGCAGCGATTCCACAGGGGGCAGAGCCGCCGCTGGGGCTTCGGCCGCTTACCACCGTGGCTGACCGGGCTCTCCTCGTCGAGGAGCGGATCGCCTTCGTCGGTGTCGTGCTCCGGAACGGTGTGGAGGCTCAGGCACGGTGCCTCCCGGATGCCGAGGGGGCGTCGCGCCTCCATCCCGCGCAGGACATCCACGGGGCAGGCGCTGCTGAGGTATGCGAACCCGGCGTGATCGTGTTCGAGCATGGTGGACGCGCCCGCCGTTGCCGTGCGGCGGTGCAGGCGGCTGATGTTGCGCTCCCGGGTGGAGTGTCCCAGCACAGGGGCCGCTCGTACGCCGAGCCGGGTGAACTGTTCCACCACGGCGAGCGTTTCCGCGACATCGCCCACCACGATCGTGACCCGGCGAGGGGTCTGGGTCACTACATGGAAGGTGAGGATGTCGCGGATCGTGGACTTGCCCGCGCCGACCATGCCCACCATGTGGAGCAGTCGATCGATCTTGATCCGGCCCTGCTCGGTGAACCTGCCCAGCTTCTCATCGCGTAGGAGCAGCTTTACGCGTCGCAGCCGTCGGGCCCAGTCGCCCTTGGGCCCTTCTGGCGAGTCGGCCTCGAGGGAGTCCATCCCCTCGGCGGACTTCTCCAGTTCCTCCCAGGTGACTTCCACCGGCTCGCCCAACCCGGCGGGCAGGGCCTCCAGGGCGTGGGAGCGCGGCAGGGTGGCCGTCAGCAGGTCCTCGGTGAACTCCACCGAGTAGGTGCGGTCCTGGACCCGGAAGGTGTACTCGCCTTCCTCGGCCAGCGGAATGGACTGTGTGGCGAATGCGGGCGAGCTGGTGAGCAGTTCCTCGAAGACGGTGAAGCGCTGGGCCGCGCGGGCGGGTTCGCGGCGGCGCGGTCGGCTGTCCGGCCCGTCGAGGTCGTAGCCACGTAGTTGCTGCGGTACGGAAAGATAATCGGTGAGCGACTCGATCCAGGCCCGGCGGCGCCTGAGGTCCCACAGGTGGTGACGCGCACGCAGGATACGCAGCCGTTGCTCATCGGTGTGGACATCACCGAACGCCTCGCTGTAGGGGTAGCCGCCGAGCAGGGGCCAGACGTCGACCGCGGCCCGGGTCGGCATGGCACTCTCCAGGAGGTACAGTCCCAGTTCGACGTCCAGGAGATCACCGGGCCGGAAGCTCCCGAGCCTCGTCGGCCACACCTCGCCGAGCTGTCGTGGGGAGCAACGCCGGTGCCAGCCACTTCGGTCACGCATGACGGCCTCCTTCGGCCTGAGTACCGGGCTGGTCGGCCACTGCCTCGCCGACCAGCCGCAGGAAGGCGCGGTCGTCGAGCAGTGTGATGCGGCCGCTCATCTCGTCCGGCAGGTTGCGCCGGAACTGGCGTGCGTACGCCTCGTTCTCCCGGAAGCGGTAGCGGGGTACGACGAGGAAGGCGCGGTCGTACGGCGGTTCGGTACGGAACGGTGTGAGGGTGCGTGCGAGAAGGACCGGGTTGACGCGGTCCTTGACGTCGACGGCCCAGTGCCTCCCCCCGGGCAGCGGAACCCGCAGATCGTAGGCGTCGTATTGGGGCCACATCTCCGCCTGGATCCCGTACTTCTCCTTCAGCCCGGCTTCGAGGTCGGTCTCGGCGAGCCCCGGGCTGGTGACGAACATGCGCAGGGGGCGACTGAGCTGGAACACTCCTCCCTTCTGCGGAGAGAGTTCCACGCCGGTACCGTCCGTCCCATCGCGTCGGCAGCGGTCGAGTTCACACAGGTGCCCGCTCCGGTGCAGCGGCACCATCAGGCAGCGGCAGCGCTCGCACTGCCGGTAGACACCACCACGCAAATAGGACGCCGGAACCGGTTCGTAGCAGCGCTTGATGACGTTGTGCAGCAGCATGCCGCACTCCGGGTCGCCGCCGAGCAGTGCCAATTCGGCTCCGGTCAGGACGGGCCTGGAGGTGAGCAGAGCACGGAACGAGGTGTACGCCCGAGGAGCCTTCGCGGCGCGGCACACGGCGAGCGCTTCCAGAATCCGGTCGTTCTCGAAGAGCTCGGCGGCAGGATCGGCCGCGTTCACCTCCCACTCGAGGCATAGCTGATGAGGCAGACGCGTCTGCGGGTCGACGAGCACTGCTCCTCCGGCGCACAGCTCATCGGGGATGTCCAACGGCCATGCCTCCAGGGGGCGTTCCGCCGCCCAGCGGACCATCTCGGGCACGCTGCCTGGTGATTCGTCACCTCGGCGCAGACAGTGCAGGACGAGGCGGTTGTACGCGTTCTGCACCTTGGCGGGATAGACGGGATTGGGCACGGTGCGCTGCCGGGACAGTGTTGCCAGAGCGCTGGCGATCAGCCGCAGCAGCGTCTCATCAGGACCGGGCGGTGGTGCGGCGCCGGGCAGCGCGTCCGTCGTCATCGTGGACATCACGCGTCCCCTTCCGTCGCGCCCTCGGCGGACGCGGCACTCGGACACCACCGGGATACCGGGCACCACTGACAATGTGGTCCGGGCCGGGCCTCATGGACCTCGTCCTCGCGCCAGGGCCCGGCGTACCGCCGCAGTACGGCGAACGCCTTTGCCAGCCGCTCCGGATCCGCCGGGTCGATGACGAATGGTTCCGAGGTCTCCGGCTTGAGCACCTCGACTTCTACGCGTGACCCCGATGCGTCACCGCCCAGCGCGCCCTGGGCCAGCAGCGTGACGGCGAGCGCGAGCTGAGGGAACTCCTCCAGCAGGTCGTCGTGGTACCACCGGCGCTTCCGGGTGGTCTTGAGCTCCCGCCATACCCATGCACCGTCCTCGAGGTAGAGCAGGTCAGGCTTGGCGATGAGGACCGCCTGCGCGGCGGTGTCGTGGACCACCCGCAGCGCCTCGGGCTCGACCCGCTCGATAAGCGCGGAGTCCTGGAACGGGCAGGCGTCCACGTGGTGGAGGAGCATCGTCCGCCCGGTCGCCGCCTCCTCGTCGGATACCCGCCACCGCCCGCTGGTCCAGTTCTCGCCTTCCTCCGGCATGTCGGCAACCGTGCAGGCCGGCCAGCCCGCCCGCCGATGCAGGTCCTCGATCCATCCGTGCACCGCCTGACCGAGCTTCGCCGAGCTGCTGTACTCATCGGAGGTGGGGAGATGCAGCGTGCGCAGGAACGCCTGCGCGGGGCAGGTCCGGTGATAGCGCAGGTCGCTCACCGACACCTTCCGGAGCGGAGCCAGCTGTGAGGGCAGTCCGAGGACGCCAGGCGTACGCCGGAGGGCACTGCACCCGGTGAACTGCTTGCAGTCGACACACGAGGAGCCAGGGGTCGGATCCCCACCCGCCACCACACGCGTCACATGAGGGTGGCCGTGCTCGGCATAGTAGGCCTCAGCCTCCTCAGCGGTGCCGTCGAACTGTACGTCGGTCTTACCGTCGGTGAGCCCCACTTCGACGACACGCACCCGTTCGGGCCTGGTGGTGGGACCGTAGGGCTGGAACCTCTTGCCCCACTTGTGGGGCCAGGCCGCGGTGCGCCCGTGGAGCGCCACGAAGACCGCGATCGCGATCTCCCCGGGAGTGGAGCCCTTCGTCATGCCGTGCCGTAGGCGGCGGTATTCCCGCACACGTCCATCAAGGGACTCGTACCGCCGCCACCAGGCGTACATCTCCCAGAACTTGCCGTTCTCGCGCTGCACGACCCAGTAGGGCTGCACCGGTCCCAGCGTGTTCACGCCGTTTTCCGGGTTCTTGTCACCGTCGAGGTACGAGCGCACGGCGTGCTCCGCGTAGCTCAGATGCCCTGGGTGGAGAGCGGGAACCCGCGAGCTCAGATGGGCCAGCGCGTGCTCGGGCGTCTCTCCGCGGAACTCGATCCGGTCGAGGGTGTCCATGACCGGGCCCAGGGTGAACGTCTCCGCCTCCGGCTTGGGCAGCCGCAGGCGCTGAGCCGGCCACAGCGCCGGGCGGGCTTTGGCCGCCGCGTGGGAAGGGCACGTGTGCTCCTCGTCCCCACCCGTGCCCGGGCCGATCCGAAGAAGTCCCTCGTCCCCCGTCAGCCAGACGGGTTTGCGCCACCGACCACCCATTCGCCCTCCCCGTGCGCGTCGGATCGCCGCGTGGACACGGCGATGTGTCGGTCGCCTCATGAAGAGCCGACCACCCCAGAGAACCATGTCGTGTGGATAGGGTCAACCAGAATTGTTGTCCACACTCACAGGGGGCGTGGACTTGGTCGCTCGTATACTGCCGAGTAGAGTCCGGTGCACAGGAACGGGAGGCGTAAGGATGCCGACGGTGGACGCAGAGGACGGGAAGTAGCCGTGTCCGGGGACCGGGTCGAGGTCACATCGGCGGACATCGCTCGCATCGTCGGCGTGCGCCCCACCGCTGTCAGCAATTGGCGCCGCCGCCACGAGGGCTTCCCGCATCCGGTCGGCGGTACGGAGCGCAGCCCCCGGTTCGACCTCGCGGAGGTGGAAGCCTGGCTGCGGCAGGAACGCAAGGCCCCCGAGATCCCAGCGGGACAACGGCTGTGGCAGGCTCTCGACTCGGTACGGGGGGTCATGCCGATGGACGATGCCCTCGGCATGACTGGAACATTGCTGCTGCACCTTCTCGCGCACCCGGACGCCACCGTGCCCGCCACCGCCTCCGGCTGTGAGCGTCTGATGCGCACCGCTGAGCGGTCGCTGGCGGAGTCTCCCGGCGCCCGCGCGGGCGTCACCGCCCTGCTGGCCCACTGCCCACGGTACGAGTTCGGCCCCCGGCAGATCCAGTTGCTGACCGCGGCCGCCGCCGCGGCCGCCTCGGATGGTCCGGTGGCGACCTTCGAGGAGTTGTGCGCCCGTCACTTCGGAAGCGGTCCGCGCGCCGGCTTCGCCGCGACCCCGACCCCCCTCGCGGACCTCATGGTCACCCTCGCCGGTCCCGGAGATGGCACCCTGATCGATCCGGCGTGCGGCAGCGGCTCTCTTCTGCTCGCTGCCGCCGACCACGGGTACCAGCGCGTCCAGGGCCAGGAGCTGAACGCTTCGCTCGCCCGTATCGCGGCCCTGCGCCTTGCTTTCCGTGCCGCCGTCTCGGGCGGACCTACGGTCGTATACGACGTGCACGCCGCTGATTTCCTGCGGACGCCGGTTTACCCGCGCAAGGCGGCCGCCGTCATTGGCCATCCCCCTTTCGCCGACCGCACCTGGGGTTACGACGAACTCGCCCACTCTCCCGCATGGGAGTACGGCGTACCTCCGCGTGCCGAATCCGAACTGGCGTGGGTGCAACAGGCGCTGGCGCATGCCGCGCCCGGCGCTCCCGTCATACTGTTGATGCCTCCTGCCGCCGCCACACGGCCCTCCGGTCGTCGCATCCGTGCCGCATTGCTCCAGCGTGGGGCGCTGCGGGCCGTGATCTCCCTTCCGCCGGGCTACGCCGCGCACTACGCCTTGCCGCTGCAGATCTGGGTGATGCGCCGGCCGGACGCCGCAGATGCCCCGTCGCCCGATCACCTTCTGGTTGTGGATGCCAGCGAGGCGCAGGACCCCGCTCCGCTGATCGAGGAGATCTGGTTCGCCTACGTCAACGCACCGGAGGCCTTCGCCGCCAGGCCAGGGGTGGCCCGTACGGTCGCGCTGGTCGATCTGCTCGGTGAGACAGATGTCACCCCGCACCGCCATCTGCCGAAGCCGACTCAACCAGGCGTCTCACGTGACGCTCTCGCCGCGGCCCGGACTGCGTTCGAAAGCGCCGCCAGGGCATTGCGCTCACATCTGCCCTCCGAACTTCCGCTCGCCGGGCAGGGCGAGAGCGGACCTGGTACAACCCGCATGGTCTCTCTGGGTGACCTGGTCAAGAGCGGCGCGGTTGTTCTGCACCGTCAGACCACGATGCGCCGCATCACCAGCACTGAAGAGCCGTCAGGGCCGGGGGAGGCGCGGTTCCTCACGGTGGGCGACATCACCTCCGGCCGCCCGCCGTCCGCCTCTGGGCCGATCCCCGAGGATCCCTTGCGGCATCCACGGGTCAGGGAGGGCGACATCCTGGTACCGGTGATGGCGGACACGATCGTCGCGCGGGTGGCCACCGCCGAGGACGCGGGCGCCTACCCCGATTCCGGTGTGCACCATCTGCGGGTCACGGATCCGGAGCTTGTCGACCCGTGGTATCTCGCCGGTTATCTGTCCAGCGCCGAGGGCAGCCGTCAGGCGGCTTCGGCTACCAGCGCGCTCGGCCTCCACGCCCGCATCGACCCGCGCCGCGTGCGTATTCCCCTCGTCCCGCTCGAGCGGCAGCGCTTGTTCGGGGAAGCGTTCCGGTCGGTCGCACGCTTCACCCGGGCGTTGCGCACAGTGCACGATCTGGGTGAGGAGCTGGCCCGCAATTCGATCGACGCCCTCGCGGCGGAGTTCCGTGTTGTGGACACAGATACGCGGGCAACTCTGTAAAAACTTATCCGTTTGCGAAGTAAACGCATGACCCTTGGTAATGTGATCACTCTGCGTGTACGGTGAGCCCCATGACGGACGACGCTCGCCCCGCTGCCGAAGCGTTGGTCACGGGCGCCGATATCGCACGGCTGGCCGGGGTCACCCGGGCCGCCGTCTCCAACTGGAGGCGGCGCTACGCCGACTTCCCGTCTCCGGCCAGTGGGGGCGCGAACAGTCCTCTTTTCTCTCTTGCGGAGGTCCGCGCCTGGCTGTTCCGTCGGCAGAAGGGCCACGAGGTGACGGACGAAGTCCGCCTTTGGCAGGCACTTCGCGGGGCTTACGGCGACGATATGATCGGTGGGCTCACGGCCGTGGCCCGATTCCTGGCGCGAGTGAACCCGGGCGATGAAGGCCCCGACCTCGACGCGAGCGTTGCCGAACCGGCCGAGAAGCTCGCTGCCTGTGCGTCCGCGACCGAGGCTCTCCAGGGGCTGATCGAGCGTTTCCTGGACTCCCCCCGCCGCTCCGAGGCAGACCAGGTCACCCCCCGCAGGCTGATCAAGGCCATCCGCCACTTCGTGGACGAGGAACCCCTGCCGTCCACCGCTACCGTCTTCGATCCCGCATGCGGGATCGGTACGCTGCTCTTTGCAGTCGCCACTACAGGGCCCGGGCCTGGCCCCTCACGGCGAGGCCAGGAAGCCGACCCTGGCGCCGCGCGCTTCGCGCAGCTCGTCGCGGACCTCTCCGCTCACGACGATACGGCCATCGAAACAGGGGACTCACTGCGTCACGATCGTTGGCCGGGACTCGGCGCCGATCTCGTTGTCTGCGACCCTCCGGCAGCCGTCCCCGACTGGGGCCGTGAGGAACTCCTTCTCGACGCCCGGTGGGAACTCGGCACCCCCTCCCGCGCCGAGAACGAACTCGCCTGGCTCCAGCACTGCTACGCACACACCGCACCGGGCGGCCGCGTAATCGTCGTCATGCCGACTTCTGCGGCCTACCGCAAGGCCGGCCGACGCATTCGCGCCGAACTGGTCCGCCGGGGGATTCTCACCCATGTGGTCGCGCTGCCCGCCGGTATGGCCGCCACGCATGCCCTGCCCGTCCATCTGTGGCAGCTACGCCGCCCCGGGCCGCATGTCAAAGCTGCTGCTGCCGTGCGCATGATCGACCTGTCGGAGAACGATGCAAGCGGCCCGATGGAGCCTCGCCCCGAACAGATCGCCGAGGTCCCCCTCATCGATCTGCTGGACGACGCGGTCGATCTGGCCCCCCGCAACCATGTCAGGCAGATCCATCGTGACCACCCTGCCGAATACCTTGCCGCCCGGCAGGAGCTGGAGCGCCAGGCACGGGCGCTGCTCGACCAGATGCCGGCCCTGGAGGCAGGAGCCGGCCTCGCACCGCTGGACAGTGCCGCCGTCAGCGTCGCCGAGCTCGTCCGCGCCGGGCTCGTCGAGCTCGGCGACGACGTGCCGTTCTCCACCAGCGACCAGCTCGACACCGACTACCTCCAGGGCTTTCTGCGGAGCCCCGTGAACATCCGCCGCTCCACCAGCGCCAGCGGCAGCTACCGGCTCGACATGCGCGGCTCGCGCATCCCGCAGATGTCTGTCGACGAACAACGCCGTTACGGGGCCGCTTTCCGTTCGCTCCAGGAGTTCGAACAGCAAGCCCAGGCGGTCGCCGAACTCGCCGCACAGGCAGTGGCACTCGCCCGCGAGGGACTCACCAACGGGGCGCTCACACCTCCCGCTTCAGACATGCCGACCAAGCCAGGCAACTGACCGGAATGGTGAACATGCACCTGTCTGAGTGAATGAATCGCCTGGCACACCCGCACCGCCCTCCTCTAATCTCTGCCGCACACACGCGAGTGGGGGGCAGGCGTGGCGTTACTCATGGTGATCGCGACTGTCTACGGCGTGGCCCAGCTCCTGGTGCTGGCATCGCCGACGCGATCGGTCCGCATCTCCACCGCGCTGCTGGCGATTCCACTCGGGGTGTACGGGTGCGGTGTCGCGGCGGGGCTGCTGGAGCTCGCGTATACGCGAATCGTGGCTGACGCGACCGGCGCATCGCTGACAGAGGTCGTGGATACCGCAAGCTACACGATCGATCCGGCCATCGAGGAGATCGTCAAGCTCACTCCGCTGCTGCTGGCCGCGTGCAATGCCAGGATCGCCCGGCAGTGGGGCCTCACCGATTACGTGGTTCTCGGGGCGGGGCTGGGGGCGGGCTTCGGATTGCTGGAGGCGCTGGCTCGGTTCGGGCTGGATGCGGACCGAGCGATCTCGCATCCGGCCGGCGGTTGGGCCATCCCAGACAGCCTCCAGGCTCCCTACATACCAGGCTTGGAACAGGTCTTCTCCGCGTGGTTCCCCGCCCCGCAAGGCACCCTTGAGCTGGGCGATTTCACCCCGGAGGCAGGCACCAGCCCGCATCTCGTCTACACCACTGCGGCTGCGCTCGGTATCGGTGTTCTCCTGAGCGGGCGCGGCTGGTTTCGCCTCCTCGGTCCACCCCTGGTGGCGGCCGCAACCGCACATCACATGCTCAGCAACTATGCCGCTCAACGCCCCACCGACCACGATGCGACGTCGCCCGTCGATACCTTCGACGGGATGCTGTGGGTCGTGCCGCTTCTGTCCTTGGCGGTCGCGGCGGCCATCGATCTACGCCGGATACGCCGGAGCAAGCGGACCGTGCCGGGCGTGGTGCTCCATGCGGAGCTGGCCGGGCAATCCGGCTTCGGCGCGCTGGCGGGGTTCGCCGCGTGGCGGGTGCCGTGGACCGCCCTGATCGCCCTGCGTTTCGCCCGAATGCGCCGCGCCTTGCTCTATGCGGCAGCCCGTCCTCCGCACCCTGGTGCCGATTCCCTGCATCGTGCCGTCGTCTGGTCCGCCAGGCAGATCGATGCCTCCAACCACGAAGACGCATGGCGGTACATCAACTTTCGGACGTGGCGCCAAGCGGCCAGATCGGTGCGGGACCGGCGCCGCCCGTGGTTCATTCTCATCAGCCTTGCGCTCGCCCTTCCCTCGCTTGTCCTCCTGGGTGTGGGTTCCTTCCCGGCCGCGGCTGACCTCCAGGAACACTTCACCTCGGGTAACGGCCAGAACATCTTGATGGCCTTCGGTATCGCCGGACTGCTCTGGCTCGGCTTCCAGCTGGTCACGCTGCTGCGCGCATGGCGGGCGACCCGCGCGGTCGCCCTCGGCGAGACGCTGGCCGCTGTGCGGTTCCGGACCTGGACGGCGGCAGGCGGGCTGACGACGGGGGTACTCCTGCTGCTGCGCCTCCAGGGCGGCCTGGAGGCGGACGAACCCGTGATCCGTAACCTTCACCTCCTGGAAGCCCTCAACAACTTCCTGGCCTATCTCGGCTTCGCCCTCATCCTGCTGTCCCTCCTCGCACTCTTCCCACCCGGCGGCGGTCTCGTCCTTGTGGGAGTGGAGGCCGGCGAGGTGGCTGTCCACGCGGGAGCCTTCGGTAGGCTCGGCATCCTCCTGATGGCGGCGTCGTCCGGTGCCGGACAGCCAGGAGAAGGGGTGAGCCGCGGTTCCGAGGAGCCGGAGCAGACGTCTGCGGGAGAGCAGAAGCCCGACTTCAGGGACGCGGCGTTCGACGACCGAAAACTGACCGAGTACGCGCTCAACCCGGAACATCCGGTCGGCAAGAACAAGGCACGCGTCATCAAGTCCAGAACCGGACTGGGCCAAGAAGACGCTGCCGAGGTCAAGCGCCAAATCATGGACCAGGTGCAGCGTGGTGGAGCCCAGCCTGGGAAGGGCGACCAATACGGCCAGCGGTGGATCCGGGACGTCGAGCTGTCCGGGTCCAATGGGAGCATGACGGTCCGGACCGCCTGGATCGTCGATGCCGAGACCGGCGCGACCCGATTTGTCACACTGAGTTTCCCGTGATCAGAGGCAGCAGATGACGAAACTGTTCGACATCGTTCAACTGGTGGTCGACATCCCCGAGGAGGGCCTGCGCTCAGGTATGACCGGCACCGTGGTCGACCTGTACGACAACCCTCCGGCCTATGAGGTCGAATTCAGCGACGCCGAAGGGCGCACGCTCGCTCTTCTTCCGCTACGCCCGGAGCAGATCCGGCCCGTCTCTCAGGAGTGACGACTCCCGTATGCCGCGGCGCCCTGAGCCATTCGCTCGGCCAGCTTTTCCACATCAGCCAGCAGCGCGCCCGGCTCCTGATCCAGGTCAAGGGCGTGTTGGTGTAGCACGGTCTCGGCCCGGCGCACGCGGTGGCTGTTCAGAGCGGCGTTGCCCTTGGCGTAGATCAGATGTCCTTCGGAAAGCCCGAGCGCCGTGCAGTACGCGAGCATCTGGTATAAATCGGCGTCGGGATAGCCGGAAACCTTCTCCGCCTTGTACTTCGCGTCGGCGACCGCGTTGGGGCGCCCTCGGTCGCCGTACCACACGAGGTCCGGACGCATGCGGACGCTGTCGTCCTCGTCCAAGTGCACGCCCGGAGCTTGGAGGCTGCTCCGGCCTCCGTGGGGGATCAGGGCCTCGCGCAGGGCGATGCACACGAAGTCCTCGAAGAGCTTGTTCATGTCGAACAGGAACCCGTCGATCCGCAGCGCTCCTGATCTGTGCTCCGCTGAGGCCCCGTCCACAATGGCACGGGCCAGGTGGAGGGCGGCGTGGTAACGGGCGTTGAGGCGGCTGGGGTGCCACTTCGGCGGTGCCTGTCCGCGGACGAGCGGCGTGATGTCGGCGAGCCGTGTCCGCTGGTGCAGCAGCCTTCGCCGAACATCACGTGGTACGCCCGGCAGGCGCAGCAGCCGGTCGACCCCTGCGCGCAGCAGCCGGTTCTCGGCGATGTCCGTGGTGAACTCGTCGTACGTGATCTCCACGGGCAGTGCGGCTCCGAATCGCCGCCGGATCTGCTCGGCCTCCCGGATGCGGCCGCGTACGACGAGCGCCGTGTCCTCCGTGACCCGGTACCCCTGGAGCAGTCCGCGGCAGATGGCCCGGTCCACTTGGCGCTCATAGGCGTGGGCCAGGGCGGGCAGCACCTCGCGGTGTTCGGCGACGTCGACCTGCCCGTGCCGCCAGCCGTGCGGGTTCAGGCTGTAGCCGAACAGGAAGAACAGCCGGGTGATGGGCACCTTGGGCGTGATCCGCACCGTCACCGGCTCCCCGCCCGGCACCTCCACCCGCACCGCCCCGACCTTGCTGTTCGCCCGGAGCGTCCACATTCCGGCCGTGTACGGGTCCGGGGCGGCATCGACGATGCGCGATGCGGCGAGTGCCTGCCCGGCCGCGTCGGGGAGCCGGTGCGGGACCGGGGCGGCATGCTCGATGAGCTCGATGGGATCGCTCACGAGGAGGGCTCGTCCACGTGGGCCTTCGCGGCGAGCGCAGCCCGTAGCGCCGCCAGCCCATACCGCTTCTCGATGTTCACACTCTCCCCGTAATGCTGCTCCTCAAGCAGCGGCAGGATCTTGGTCCGCCAAGTGCGTTCCAACCCGCCGTCCCGATAAACCCCTTCTTTCATAAGGTACGAGGGGCCGATCCGGAAGTCGGGATCGTCGATACGGGAATTGAGTTCGTCCAGCAGATCGGCCGGCTCGCTGTCCTGGCCTTCCTCTTCGAGCCACCGTCTCAGCAGGCCGCTCGTCGGCTCCGTGCGCGGCGACAGTTCGACGAACGCGAACCGGCGGCGCATGGCCGCGTCCACGAGGGCGATCGACCGGTCGGCGGTGTTCATGGTGCCGATGACGAAGAGGTTGCGCGGGAGCCCGAAGTCCTCGCCGGAGTACGGCAGTCGTACCGACTTCTTCCGGTACTCCAGCAGGAAGTACAGCTCGCCGAACACCTTCGCCAGATTGGCCCGGTTGATCTCGTCGATGATCAGGAAGTGGGGGATATGGCGGTTGCCTTCGCGGGAGGCGAGGTCGGCGAGTTCCCGCAGTGGCCCGGCGGTCAGCCGGAAGGCCACTTCCCGGGTCTTCGGGTCCTCCTGCGGCCGGAACCCTTCGAAGAAGTCCTCGTACGCGTACGAGGGATGGAACTGGACCAGTTTCACCTGCTCGGGGCCGCCGCCCAGGAACTCGGCCAGATGCAAGGCGAGATACGTCTTGCCCGTCCCCGGAGGCCCGTAGAGGACAAGCTGCTTCTCGTCCCAGAGCAGATCGCGGACCTCCCGCAGCCAGTCCACCTTGTGCACGAGAAGCTTCCGCGTCAACTCCTCATCGGGCTCAGGCAGCTCCAGCTTGCGCCGGGCGGTGATCGCTGGAATCTCGACGCTCGGGTCCCGGTCGGTCGCCTCGGCTTCCTCCTCCAGCTCTTCGTCACTCCGCCCGAGCCCATCGATCAGATCCTTGAGCACGCTGAGATCGACGACCTCGTGCTGCACGGACAGCTTCTGCTGGATCTCCGTGGGCAGCCCGTCGTAGGCATAGCTCGTGTCCTGCCACTCCACCGGCCGGCGCAGGTTCGACCGCCCGTCTTCGGAGGGGATTTGCTCGACGGCCCCGTTGACGGTGCCGATGTGCAGTCGGCCTTCGGAGATCGTGCAGACGGTGTCACCCGGCTTCATCCGGCAGAGGAAGGTATACAGCTCCTCGACCAGCTCCAGCTTCTGGTGGTACGTAGCGGACGACTCGTAGTCCTCCTGGACGGCAGTGCGCAGACGGTCTTTGCTGATGCCTTGCGGGGTGCCTTGGCGCAGATGCCTGGCAGAGAGCGTCACCAGCCCCTGGGGGAGCCAGAGCCGCTGGACCAAGTCGAGCCCGGAGACGTTGGAGCCTCGGACGAGCCAGGCACGGGTGGGGCCCCACCCTGCCCCTTCCACGTAATCGCCGAGTGGATGGCCCTCGGCGCTCTTCCAGTCGAACCATCCATTGGCGCTGCGGCCGACGAGGATTTCGGCGGCGGCCGAGGGCGAATTGCATTCGATGTCCCGCACGGTCTCCAGCCAACCCGGCCAGGTGGTGGATTCCTTGATCGCGCCCTCGGCGATCAGTTGCTCGCGGTACCGGTGCGAGGAGGGTACGCGCACCGGGAACGAGGCCACGACCTCGGGGCGGACCGGCGACCCTGCCGAGACGACGAACTTCTGGCTCCCGTTCGTCCCCTTCTCCGTCAGCAGCCGTCCGGTGGCCTGTGGCCCGCCGTTCGGCAGCCGTAACTGAAAAGGGGGGTATTCGTCGGCCATGGCTCTCCTCACCTAGGGGAAAGGGTGCTCTGGATCACGCTACGCGGGTACCGCCGGCTTGGGTGCCGGTAGGGCCCGTTTTGCCTTCTGTGTTGGCGAACCCGATGATCTGGGCGCTGAGTTGTGCTGATGTTGGCGAGGGAGCAGTTGTGAGGGACACGTCGGTGGCCGGTAGACCTCGGATCGAGGACCTGCTGAGTGCGGTGCCGATCTCCGTATCCGAGGTGCGGCAGGCGGTGGGCGGGTTCGAGGGCGGTACCGCGGACATGGTTCTGGCGTCGATACGGGCCGCGGAGCGGGCATTCGCCGAGCTGGACAGGTGCGACGCCGTGATCGACCGAGCCGCGGAGAAGGGGGCCGCGGCCGCTGATCGGCTGCAGCGGCTGCTTGAGGCGGAAGACCAGGAGAGCATTCCTGGTGAGCTGGCGGGGCTGGAGGCCGTCGCCGGGGAAGTGAGGAGCGGCGCGGAGACACGTCGTCTGATGAACCGCGCCCTCGGACGGGACGAAGCGGCTGAGTGGGCGGGGGAGGGCGTGGCCCGCCTTACGGTGGGCGAGCTGCCCGTGGTTCCGTCCTTGTACGACGACGACACGGACTACGCGGATCTGATGGCCATGGCGGGCCGGGAGGAAGAGCTCAAGCCGCGGTTGCGAGCCGTGCACGATGAGCGGATCGGACGTGTGGCCACCCACCTGGTTGCGGTCGTACGGCAGGCCGCCAAGTCCGGTTTCGCCCATGGGGAGTTCGCGCGGGAGTCGCTGCGCGAGGCGGGGCGGGCGTACGGACTGTGGGGACGCTGCCTGGCCGAACGGAAGCGGGACCTGGGGTAGGGCCGCCGCTCTGGGGTGGCGCGGTGTCCGTCCGTTCACCCTCTCGGTGGGGTTCCTCGATTCGTGTCACTTGGCGTGACTGGATCGTCCTACCCTGACCGAAAATCGTTCGCACAGTGGGTAATGGTCCTGGTGCGGAGGGTGGAGGGGAGTGTTGGGTGATGGCCGATCCTAGGGATGAGGACGCGGGCGACGGTGCGGTGGATCTGTTTCGCGCCCTGGGCCGACAGATCAAGGTATTGCGGGAAAGGGCGGGGCTGACGCAGAAGGAGCTGGGGGACCAGCTGGGATACGCGGAGGCGACGATCTCGGCGGTTGAGCGAGGGCTGCGGATTCCGCAGCCGGAGCTGTTGGATGCTGTGGATGACCTGTTGGGTGCCGGTGGGGTGTTGAAGGCGGCCAAGGAGGACGTCGAGCGGGCCAAGGCGAAGGCCCGGGTTCGCCACCCGTCGTGGTTCAAGGACTACGCCCGGCTGGAGGCCGAGGCGGTCGACCTGTGCTACTTCGCCAACCAGGCAGTGCCGGGCCTGTTTCAGACGGAGCCCTATACGCGCGCCGTGTTTGTCGGTCGTCAGCCGCTCTTCGACGACGAGACTGTTGAGATGCGAGTCGCTTCGCGGCTCGCCCGGCAGGAGACCCTGACCAAGTGGCCGGTGCCTACCGTTAGTGCGGTCATTCAGGAGGCTGTCCTACGGGCGCTCTTCGGCGGCAGGGCTGTGCAGCGCGGCCAGTTGGAACGCTTGCTCGACGTTGCGCGAATGCGTAACGTCGAAGTGCAGATCATGCCGACGGCCAGCGAAGAGCACGCGGGAATGGGCGGCCCCTTCACACTCCTCACGCCGAAGGGGCGTCCACAGGTCGCCTACCTGGAAGTGCAGCATGTCAGCCGACTGATCACAACGGCCGAAGAAGTCCGCGTTCTTGCCGCGAAGTATGGAAGCATCCGCTCGCAGGCACTGACGCCACGTGAGTCTCTGCTCTTGGTTGAGAAGATGCTGGGGGAGCTATGAACATCGAGGACGACGCGCCGCTGCACTGGTTCAAGAGCAGCTACAGCGGTGACGAGGGCGGGGAGTGCGTCGAGGTGGCCTTCACGGAACACATAGCCCGTGTAAGGGACTCCAAGGACGTGACGCGACCAGGCCTCACCGTAGGGCTGGCCGACTGGGCGCGCTTCGTTCGGTACGCCGCGCGCGGCTGAGCCACCTCGCGGTGGCCCAGCCGCGCTGCACGCGCTCAGGCAGCCTCGGGCTGTTCCGGGTGTCGGGGCCCGTGGCCGGGGAGCGGAGTGAGGGGCGACATGTAGTTCTCGCCGTCTACGAGCGGGGTATCGAGTGACACGCCGGTCGGGGACATCCGGTCGTAGGCGGCGAGGACCAGGTGCTTTGTGCGGAACGTGCCGTACTTGGCGATCTCGTTGTTTTTGAGGCCGCCGGAGTCGGACTGGAAGGTTTCCAGGATGTAGTCCGTGTCCTCGCGGTTGATCCCGTAGAGGTGGAAGAAGTACGCGTCGAGTTCGGCGCGGATCAGCGCCCGACGCTCCTCGTCCCACCGGAACGGGGTGCCCTCGTCACCCAGGTCGCGAGCGAGCGGTGTCATGTCGTAGGCGGTGTAGACGAGTTCCAGGACGCGGCGCGTTAGGAAGGGGGTGTGGCGCTCCATGGTCTTTGGGGCGGGTACGGGTAGCTGCTTCCAGATGAAGAGCTTCATATGGGCGTCACTGACCTTCTGGCGGCTCACAAAGTCGAAGACCATGGAGCTCTGAGCGGCGATGAGGGCTGCTGTGAGGACCGGTGCGACGCCTGGGAGCATCAGGGGGTAGGTGTGGAGGGTTGGGGTCCGTGGAAGGAATGCCGGAATAGAGGTGCGCTCGTTGGTCGAAGCCGTGACGTCACACCAACCACACAGCCAGTCACGGTCCCAGTTCGCCTCACTCAGTCGCGTCGAGATTCCAGGGACGTCAACGTCCTTGTCGTTCCTCTGAGTCGGGATCATCTCGCTGTCGGCGATCCAGTACAGCGGTACAGCGAGTCGCTCGGCATCCCCGAGTTCATCCTCGGTCAGGTAACGCGGTTGGTTCTGGCGATTCACCGCTGTATCGCTCTTGACGACGTCAGCGGCACGGTGGTTGAAGAAGTCGACCATCTTCGCCTCGTACAGTGGCAGCATCCGCTGTTCGCCTCGCGTGAACGTGTTTGCGTGAAGCTTCCACCCGTCGCGCGAAAGTTGCTCTCGTGTGCGGAAAAGGTCGGCGTCATTGGCGCTACGGAAGAGGTATTTGAAGGTAATGCGCCACGGGTTGTGACTCCGTTTAGCCTCGTCATGTAGCACAGGGATGCGCCGGTAGATTGCAGCGGTCAGGTCGGCGTCACGTCGGTTTCGGAAAATCGGCAGGGTTCCAGTGTTCGGGTTGATGAGCCCGATCTCTTCGGGGGTCAATGCAAACACGCGGTTGGCGTCGTCCAGGTCGGCAGGGTCCAGTAAGAAGAACGCAAACTTCGCGGCCGGTTCGCGCAGCGCTTTGCCGGTTAGAGAGAGTAGGCAGAACTTGTAGCGCGAATCGACGCCGGAAAACAGCGGCTTCCGGTTTTCGAAGTCGTATAGGGAGGCAATCGCGCCCCTCTGCGTGAAGTCGCCGAACAGAAACTGCCCTCCGGCGTTCGTGGCGATCGCCGTCGGAATGATGCACCCGAAGCGACCTTTCGATCCGACGATCGACGAGAATAGCTCGGCGAATAGCTGATCGACCTGCAGCTTGGTGACGCCTCCGGCTGTGAGACCCCTAGCGCACAGCGGAAACACTCCTGAGCTTCCTGCGAACATGAACGTTGCTTTGAGTTTGCGCCGCTCAGCCCGGTATTTCACCCCTGCTTCCGGATTTTCCTCTGCCCATGCAATGATCCGCGCGCGTAGCGCTGCTCCCGAAAGTTCAGCAATGGAGGGTTCGATAACGCTGAAGTATTTCTTGTTCTCGAACTCGGCCCTGTCCCACGGCGGGTTCCCGATCAGACATGTGAAGCCCCCCTCCCAGCCTGTAGACGGGTCGATTCCCGCGGCGGCCGCGTCATCCTCCGGAACCGTGAAGACTTCCGGAAACTCCAGGTGCCAGTGGAAGAACCGGTACTCCCGACTTAACCGCCGGATCTCCTCATGCGTGGCCTCTGACGCCGCCGTACCCGCAGGGTCCTGGAGCCCGCGGAACACATCCTGCGTGATAGCAGGCGGTGCCCCCTTGTCCTTATGCCACACGAACGCCGCACACCACGCATCAGCCACATGTAACGCGTGAACATACCCCTTGGACTCGCGCCACTCCTCGTACGCCGCCTCCTGGTTGCGAACCTGCCGGAGCTTGCCCGAAGGGGCGGTCGTGATCTCGCGCAGGCGGTCCGCGAACGCCGTATTGGCGATCCTCGCATCGGCATCGGGGTCGAACATGCTGAGCTGGTCCCCGCGCTGCTTGTCGTTCAGCTTGGCCAGCTTCCGCGCGAACGCGGGATCGTCGCCCTCGACGGCCTTGAAGGCCTCGTTCGGTATGCCATCGCGCAGCAGCTTCGGCGTGGCCCCGATGAGACCGTTGCCGACCTTGATGTGCGCGTCGAGGAAGCCGAGCGGCTGGCCCGGCTCCAGGGCCTCCAGCCACAGCGAGACCTTGGCCAGCTCAACCGCCATGGGGTTGAGGTCCACCCCGTACACACACCGCAGGATGACCTCGTGCAGCGCGTGTCCCACCCCCACCGGCGTCGGCTCGGGGTTGCCCTCCCGGACGGCCGCGACCCGCTTCGCGATCCGGCGGGCCGCTGCGACGAGGAAGTGACCGGAGCCGCAGGCTGGGTCGCAGACCGTCAGGGACAGCAGCTCCGAGACGATCGCCTCCGACGGGTCGGGGGCACCGGCCGCCGAAGCCGCCTCCTCGCCGCGCTTCTGGGCGTCGTCGATGACCGGGTCGAGGGTGGAGTCGAGAAGCGTCTCGATGAGCGAGGTTGGGGTGTAGTACGAACCGGTCTTCTTGCGGTCGTTGCCGAGCCGGTTGACCAGCTCGAACGTACGATCCGTCGCACTGTGCTTGGGCACCAGCTCCAGCAGCGACTCGTAGATCGAACCGAGCTCTTCGGAACCTATGTTGCGGTAGTTGACCTGACGCCAGCGGCCCGAGTTCGTGTCGCGTACCCGAGCCAGGCAGCGTACGGCGTCCAGCAGATACCTGTTGGAGAGGGACAAGCCCCGCACCGGTGCGTCCGCGTCCGTGTCGTCGAAGAGGCCGCCGAGGCCCGGCAGGCCCAGCTCCGGACGGCCGTCCACGTCGCCCAGCGCACGGAGCACGATCTCCAGCGCCTGATACAGATCAGTGTGGGCGGTACCCTGGCGCCGGGTCGCCTGGTGGCGCAATCGCGCCGAGGAGAAGTACTTCGCGTAACGCCGGCGCGTTTCCTCGGGTGTCTTCGGCGGGTGGAGGGCGTTCCGGTCCTCGGCGACGAAGAGGAAGATCAGCCGGTAGGCCAGACGCAGGAGCGCTCCGTGGAAGGCGTCCACGTCGAGGTTCTCCCGGAGACCCGCATTGGCCGGGTGCTTGAGGAAGCCGGTGCCGAGCGTGGTGATGGCCTGCTGTACGCCGTCGCGGTGGTGGTCCAGCGCCCGCGTGCCCGACTCGATGGCGTCCGTGCGCCACTTCTCAAGCCAGCATGCCGAGGCCGCCGCACCCTCGCCCACCTCGAAGCGCGAGACGTGCAGCAGCCGGTACATCAGCACGAACTCGCTGAACAGCTCGCCATCGAAGATCGCTTCGAGGTCGAAATCGACGTACGAGGCGGTGGCCAGCGCACTGGAGTCGCGCAACAGCCGCATTTGACGGCCGTTAGTGAGGATGCCCCACAGCTGCGTCTCGCGTCGGTTCAGGCATTCCTGGACGAGTGACTGGGGCGGCACCATGCCCGCGCCATCGGGCCGCTTGTCGAGACCGGCGTTCCAGGCAGCCATGTGCACGGGTATGTGGTGCCAGCGGTGGCTGATCGGGAAGGCCTTCGTACCGTCGTCGGCGGGAATGCCATCGGCACCGACGGCTGTGAGGCGGCCGAAGCCGAGCTCGTCGAAGAGCGGTTCGAGCCACTGGGCGATAGCCAGGCCCGTGGGGTCGGCCGGGGCCTCCGCCTCCGGTGCGGCGGGCAGCTTCTTCCTCAGCTCCACCCAGACGGACTTCAGATAGTCCCAGTGCCGCTCGGCCTCGTCGCGTACCGAACGGGAGCCGATGACGCGGTAGTCGGTGGGGCTCGACCCCTTGACGTCCTTGCCTTCCGAGATGCGGATCAGCATGTCGGCGGGGAGCAGGGCGCCGACGGTATGCACCGCGGAGAACACCTGGTTACGGGCGGTGGCGGACATCAGACGGCTCCTTCAGCGGATACCGGGAGGTAGACGTAGGCGCCGAGGATGTCGGCGGGCTTCTGCACGGTCACCCGCAGGCCGCGGATGATCTCGTTGGAGGCGGTCCGGACGCGCCGATGGGATTCGAGGAGTTCGGCGGCGAGCTCGTCGCCGTAGCGCTCCAGATGGGCTTTGGCCTCCGGGAGCTGCCGGAGTATGCGGGTCATGGTGCGTTCGCCGTGATGCGGGTCGGTGTTGCCGGCTGCTTCGGCGCCCACCAGGGCGAGAGCCGAGTCCTGCGGGAGCCACACCGCGTTCGTCGGGGAGCCCTGGAAGGCGAGCAGCCGGGCGTCCTCGGCGACGAGCTCCTGATCTCCGGTGCGGGAGGGCAGGGTGAGGTGAAAGCGGTAGCGGACCAGCAGAAGCGTGGTGCGGTCCTCGACGGCCTCGGTGGTGATGACGCCGCAACGGCGGGCAGGACGGGGGCCATGGGCCTTGGTGTCCAGGGCGGCGTTCAGGACGTGGCCGGCCAGCGCGCTGACGACGGGGTCCGTGCGGACGAGGGCGGCCTCGCCCCGCGCGACCGCCGAGGTCCTACGGAACGGGACCGGCTTACCGAGCTCCACGATTTCGCCGCCGATGACCGGGGCGAGCGCGTCGCGCAGACCGGCCGGAGTGCCGCTCACATCGGCCGTGAAATCACCGGGGGAGCCGCCCACGGGACGCAGCAGCCCTCCCAGCGCCTCCAGCGCGTGCCGCACGAAGTCCTCGACCTCGCTGGCATCGCCAAGAGTGTCGCGGATGGCCGCGACCTCGCGCGCGACCTCCTCGGGGTGGATGGAGCGCTGGGCGAAGCGGGAGCGGGACGTGGTCTCGCGCTCGGCGGCGGAGTTCCAGTCCTTCTCAAGCTGGGACGCCTTGGTGTCGATCGTTTCCAGCGCGTCGAGTTCGAACAGGCCCTCCTGCTCGGGCTGCTGGCCGCGCAGCAGCAGCCATTCCACGATGGCGTCGGTGACGCCGGAGGACATCTCGTCGGGAACGGACACGGAGATGCCGAGGTCCTTGCGGATCTGGCGGTGCTTCTTGATCAGTACATCGAGGACCTTGCCGTCGATGCCGTTGTCGCTGCCGTAGAGGGTGATGACGCGGACCTGGTCGCGCTTCTGGCCATAGCGGTCGACACGTCCCTCGCGCTGGTCGTGCCGGGTCGGATTCCAGGCGAGGTCGTAGTGGAGGACGGCATCGAAGTGGTGCTGGAGGTTGACGCCTTCGGAGAGGCAGTCGGTGGCAATCAGCACGCGACGGGCGGCCGGGTCGTCACCCGCCTCGCTTGCCAGCTCCTCGATGCGGCCGAGGCGCTGCTGCGGCGAGAGTGTGCCGGTCACGGACTTGACCACGGTCTTCTTGCCGAGTTTCCCCTCCAGATACTCGGCGACGTACTCGGCCGTCGGGATGTAGCGACAGAAGACGATGGGACTGTAGCCGTCCGCGAGAAGCGCCTTGAGGTGTGTCACCAGGGACTTCAGCTTCAGGTCCGTGGCGGGCCCCTCCAACGCCGCCGCCCGCTCGGCGAGTTCGGCGAGACGGGCGCCCGCGCCGGTCCCTGTCTGCGAGGAGGACTCGGCTTCCGTTTCGGCTCCGGGGGCGACATCGAGCCCTTCCAGTGCGTCGCTCTCGCTGGAGTCCTGGGTGAGGGGCGCTCCGAGCTTGTCGGCCTCCTCGGCGGTGGCGGCGGCCACCGCGGCGGAACGTGTCCGCAAGGTCTGGGCGGCGGCGCGAGGGGAGGAGACTAAGGAACGCAGCAAGGCGATCGCGGACCACCAGGCGATACGGGCCTCGCGTCGGCCCTGGCTGTCGGCGGCCGTGACGCGCTCGCTCGCGTACGCGATGGCGTCCTCCAAGAGGGCGCGGTACTCCTTGGACAGCTTGTACGTCTCGTCCTTGAAGAAGCGGTCGGATGGGAACGCGGTCTTCTCGGCGAGCCGGTCGTCGGTGAGACCGTCCTCCCTGGTGAGGTACTCGCGCACATCGGCGCGCTTGCGCTGGACGAAGTGCTGGGCGAGCAGCTTGCGGCCTCGGTCGGTGTCCAGGTTCGCCGTGGACAGCTCAGGTTTCACCAGGCCCAGCAGGTTCCGGAACGCGGACTCCTTGCCGCTGTGCGGGGTGGCCGTGACCAGCAGCAGGTGCCGTTCCGCGTCGTCCGCGATCCGCCGCAGCAGCTCGTAGCGGAGCTGGTTCTGCGTGGAGGTGCCGTCGTCGGCGGCCACGCAGGTGTGAGCCTCGTCGACGATCACCAGATCGGGGCAGTGGCGCACGAAGTCGTCGCGGTGGCGGGTGGACTTGATGAAGTCCGTGGAGACGATGACGTTCGGGTACTTGTCGAAGAGCGACTGGCCGAGGTCGAGCCCACGCTCCAGGCGGGAGACCGTGGAGGAGAGCACCAGCTCGGCGTCGATGCCGAACTTGGTACGCAGTTCGTCCTGCCACTGTTCGGCGAGGGCGGGCGAGCACAGCACGGCCAGGCGTTTGGCCTCGCCCTGGGCGAGCAACTCTTTCGCGATCAGGCCCGCTTCGACGGTCTTGCCGATGCCGACATCGTCCGAGAGAAGCATGCGTACCGTTCGCTGACGCAGCGCCATGAGCAGCGGTACGAGCTGGTAGGCGCGCGGCTCCACGGCGATGCCCGCCAGCGAGCGGAACGGCCCCGCGCCGGAGCGGAAGCCGATGCGCAAGGCGGAGCGCAGCAGGCCGGCGGCCTTCGCGTCGCCCAGGTCGGCGGGAGAAGGGGCGGCGAATTCGGCGCTGCGGACCGTCTCGAACGAGGGGAAGACGGCGGCGATGTCGTCGTCCGCGCCGCCCAGCGGCCGCAGCACCAGTATGTCGTCGGCGCTGTCCGGCAGGACGACCCATTCGCGGCCGCGCGCGGTGACCAGGGAACCGGGCGAGTAGACGGGGCTCATCAGATATTTCCTCGGAGGGTGTCGTTCGGTTCCACAGGTCAGGAGTTGCTGCGGGACCCGAAGTAACGGGCGTGCTCCGCCACGATCGCGTCCCAGTCGTCGTCGTACCGGAAACGGACCACGTCCCAGTTCTTGTCGTACAGCCGCTCCTCGGCGTCCTCGTCACGCTCGGCGACCGCGGGGTGGTCATGAGCGGGGCCGTCGACGAAGACGGCGACCTTCACGCCGGGCAGCCGGTAGACGTAGTCGGGGCGGGCCTGCGCGTCGGCCACCAGGGTCTGGGCCTCGTCGGGCAGCCGCAGCCCGCGCTCCTTGAGCCAGGTGACGAAATCGCGCTCCAAGCTGCTGTCGGACTGCTCGGCCAGGCGCCGCATCTGCTCGGTGCGGGTCTCGCCGCTGCCGGTGGTCTGCGCCTCGCAGGCGGCGAGGCGTAGCAGCAGGTAGCGTACCGAGTGACGGTTGATGGCGCCGTGGTTCAGCTGGTTGCCATAGGTGAGCAGGCAGTCGTAGCAGCCGCGGGCACAGGGGCGCTCGGTGCCGGGGGTCGCCTCGTCCTTGCCGTGCTCGTCGAAGTGGCAGATGGCCAGTGCATAGCGCGCTGCCTTGGCGAGCGCGCCGGACTCGGACTGGAGGCGGCGGAGCACGCCTGCACCGCCCTCGGCGGCCTCGGTGAGGAGGATGCGGTCGCGCGGCCCGTCGTCCGGGGGCAGGAGCTCGCTGGTGAGCTCGGAGTCCTCCAGCTCGTAGGCGGCCTCGATGCCGCGCTCCAGCGCGTACATGAGGGAGAGCGCGACCGGTTCGTCCACTGGGGCGTCAAGGGTGACGACGAGGATGTTGCGGCGGTCCTCGACGTAGGGGATGACGCGCTTTTTGCGACGCTTCTCGTTGCCGTCGGCGTCGACGACCGGCATCTCGCTGGAGTCGCCGGAGGCCTCGGCGGCGTCGCGCTCGTTCATCCAGCGGCCGTCGCCCGGGTCGAGCCAGAAGCCGTCCGGCTCATCGGGCCGTGCACGCAGACGGCCCAGGTTGGTGATGCGGACGGTCGCCGAGTCGCCGTACGAGAGCCTGGCGAGCTGGCCGTGCGCATCGGTGAGAAGCGCGTCCTGGCGGCCGGAGCGGGGGCCGTGATCCTGGAAGCGGTAGGAGGTGACCAGCCGGAACCCGGCCCTGCGCCGCTCCTCCTCGTCGGAGGAGATCCGCTCACGACGCTGGGTATAGACGGTGTGCAGATGGAGGAGACCGTAGGTGGTACCGATCAGTGGCTGGTCGCACATCTGGCAGCGATCGGCGCGCTGCTGCGGGTCATGGTGGTAGCCGCACATCTCGCAGCGGCGGGCTTCGCTGGTGGTGACGTCACCGGAGGCGTCCGGAGGGAGCTGGATGCGGGTCACCTGATAGCGGGCGCCCTCGTGGTAGATCAGCGCTCCGGGACCGAACTCGCGGATGGCGAGGAAGCGGGGCCGCTGGAGGTAGTCGCCCTCGCTGAAGCGCCGACTGGCGTTGGGTATGTATGCGGCCAGTGGCAGGCGGGGGAAGGAATAACCGGGCAGGAAGCCTTCGGAGGCGAGATAGCGGTACGGATTGAAGTCGGACAGTACCGATTTGCTGTCCGGGGTCTCATTCTTGAGCAGGTCGAGTTGCGTCTCCGCTTCTTTACGGCGGCTGCTCGCGATCCTCCGGTCGCGCTCGGAGAGTGAGTGGTCGAGTACGCGCTTGTTCTGCTCGTACTGGTCGACCAGGGCGGCCCTGTACAGGTCGCGCCAGCGGTCGAACGATTCATTGAACCGCTCGCCCACCGAGCGCACCTTCGCCTCGATCCAGGATTCGTCCCACCAAGAGGTTTTGGCGAACTCGGGCAGCAGCGCTCCGAGGACCTGGTGGGCGGCGGTCACGGTACGCGTCTGTGCTCGGGTGTCGTGCAGGGCCGCGGCTATGTGGTCGTGCAGGTCGAGGGTCGGATTCGGACGGCCTGAGTCCTCCGCGTCCCCGATGTCGATGACCTCAGGTACGGAGCGGCCCAGCTTCAACCCGGCCTCGGCGAGCCAGATGCCCTGGAGATGAGAGAGGACCAGATCCTCGTTGGCCAGGTCCAGGCGCGGCGGGGCCACCGCGCCCGCGACCATCCGCTCGGAGCGGCGGAAATAGTACTGGTCGTGGCTGTTGCCGGTCGCACAGTACGTGGTGACGAGTGCGGGCTGACCCGAGCGGCCCGCGCGGCCGCTGCGCTGGGCGTAGTTGGCCGGTGTGGGTGGGACGTTGCGCATCATGACGGCGTTCAGCGCGGAGATGTCCACGCCCAGCTCCATCGTGGGCGAGCAGTACAGCAGCTTCAGCTCTGCCTTGCGGAAGTCTTCCTCGCGCCTCTCCCGTTCGGTCGGGTCGACCTGGGCGGTGTGTTCGCGGGCGTAGAGCCCGGCCAGGGCGGAGGCCGTGTCCTTGTACAGAGCACGGAAGAAGGCGTTGACGCGAGGGCCGTCACCGCTGGCATAGGTGCGGGTCAGTGGGTCGTGGGCGCCGGTCTCTCCCGTACCCGCGCACCAGACCAGGGAGGCGGCGGAAACCTGGTAGCCGGTGATGGCGGGACCGGTGGGGCGGCGGTAGCGGTGGGCGTGCTGAGGGGACTTGGCGACCTCGGTGACGAGACCGGCCTTGGCGAGGACCTTCAGCAACTGCTCGATGATCAGCTGAATGTCGTCGGTGTCGAGGATGCCGAAGCGTGAGCGGTCCGCGCGGCGCAGGTACTTGCCGAATTTACCGCGTGCGGAGAGGAACAGTCCGGAGCGGTCCATGCCGGGCCTGGACGGCTGGGGATAGGCAGTACCGACCTTCGGGCTGTCGCTCTTGGTGAGTACCCAGGGTCCGGAGAGCCGCTCCTCACTGGCGCGCTGGAGCGTGTCGAAGTCATCGCGGAAGTACTGGACGTCGATGGCCAGAGCCCGGCGCATCTCGTCCAGCAGCGCCTTCATGATCTCGGCGCGCAGGCCGGCATCGGCAGTGTTGAGTGCTGCGTGGGTGCCCTCCCAGCGCTTGTCCTGCTGCGCGAGCCAGTCGAGATCGGCGTACCGGATCTCCAGCAGCCCCGTCTGCTCAAGGTTGGGCATGGTGATGCGCCAGCCGCGTTCCAAGTCCAGGTAGAGCCGGAAGGCGATGACGTCGCGCAGTGTCTTGGCGGCGTTGCGCAGCATGTTGGGCGGCAGGTCGTCCTGGCCTGTGTAGTCCACGGGTTCCAGGCCCAGGGCGCCTGCGACACGAGAGGCGAGCTCTTCGTGGGTGATGCCGTCCTCCCCGGCCTCCGCGGCAGCTCGGTACAGGGCGCCGCGCAGCTGGGTGATCTGTGCGAAGTCGTTGAAGTGACCGGCCTGGAGAGAGGCGTCCTGACGGTTGTCGACGAAGGTGAGGAGCTTGCGCGCCTCCTTGTCGAGGGCGTCCTCGGGCACGGCCTTGAGGGACCGCACGATGGAGGACGAGATCAAAGAGGTGGCAGACGAGCGGCCCTCCTGGTCGAGAGTGGCGAGCTTCGCGAAGTCCCTGCCACGCGTCTGCTCGTAACTCACCCCGCAGTGCGGGCAGAACAGGAAGGGCGAGGGAATGAACGCGGCCTTCAGCTCGCCCCGGCCCTCCACGCCATACGGGTCGACGGTGACCGATCGGGGAAGCCGGTCGCGGTAGGACCGCTTGACGACCTCCTGGCCCCTGTCGTCGGCTTCGAGCCAGGACTCGGGCAGGCGGCCCTCGGCGATGGCCTCTTCCGGAGTCGTGGGCCAGGGACGGTCGATGTACAGATAGCCGTCGCCTGCGCGGCCTCCCGTGGCCGCGGTGTCGCGGCGCGGTTCGTAGACGATGTCGCCGTTGGTCTCCGTCCGCCATACCGTCAGGTACTCTTGGCCGCACTCACGGCAGAAGGCCAGTGGCATGAGGACCTTGCCTCCGGAACCCGGCTGCTCGCGCTGGTAGTCGCGGGTGATGTGACGGTGGTCCTTGTCCTCCAACGTGACGTAGACGGTGTCGCCCTTGGACAGGAACTGGTGGAGCCGGAAGGCGAACAGCGGACGCCCGGTGACCGGATGGGGGGCCTGGGCCCCGGCCTCCAGCGTGAGGCGGATCGCCTTGGCGCACTGTTCTTCCGGCACACCGCTGGCTTCGGCAAGTTTGGTCGCCGCTGCTTCGATCTTGGTGGGCTTCTGGCGGACGAGTCGTCCCGCGCCGTCGGTGGCGAGACCGAAAGAGGTCTCGATCCAGCGGGCCAGGGGATCGCGTACGAGCTCGGCGTAGGCGAGTGGCGCGGAGGGAGCTGTCAGTCGCTCGGCGGGTACCGTTTCCGGAGCCTCTTTGGTGGCCCGGACAAGGATCTCCCCGATGACGTGCTCGGGGCGCACCCTGGTGCCGAAGAGTTTGGTGGCGACATCGGCGACGACCTTCTTCTGGTCCTCGGTGGTGCCCTCTGTGGACATGGTGGCGGAGGTGCCCACGCACTGGAGGTCAACCGCCCGGCAGGCCTCGCGGACCCGGCGGATGAGAAGAGCGACATCGGCGCCTTGCCGGCCGCGATAGGTGTGGAGCTCGTCGAAGACGAGGAATTCCAGACCTTCGGCCATCGTGATGAGGGAACGGCGGTCGTCAGGCCGCGTGAGCATCAGCTCCAGCATCACGTAATTGGTGAGGAGGATGTCCGGCGGGTCGTCGCGGATCTCCTTGCGCCGCGCGTCGTCCTCCTGGCCGGTGTAGCGCGCGAAGGTGACTGGTTCGCGGCCTTCGCCGAAACCGTCGCGCAGGTACTTCTCCAACTCCTTGAGCTGGCTGTTGGCGAGGGCGTTCATCGGGTAGACGATGATTGCCCGCACCCTCTTGCGCGCGACTCGTCCCTCGGTTTCGCGTTCCCGGAGCACGCGGTCGACGATCGGGACGATGTACGAGAGGGACTTACCAGAACCGGTGCCGGTGGTCAGTACGTACGACACCCTGTCTTCGGCGGCCTTGATCGCATCGCGCTGGTGCTGGTGGAGGGTGAGGGGGCGGCCGTCACAGACGGTGCCGCCCGGAGTCTTACCGGACTGGAAGATCTTGGCGCAAGTGTTATGGAGGACCTTTTTCTCGGCCAGCTCCGCAACGGTGCCGGCGGAGGCAAAGAACGGATTCAAGGAAACCCAGGGGGCGGGCCACTGAGACTTGGCCTTCAGATCGTCCTGGACGTACGACGAGATGCGTTCGTCGCGGATGACGGTGCCGCCCTCGGTGAAGGCGCGGTAGTCCTCGATGAGCTGCCGGTGCACACCGAAGACATCCATCCCGGAGACGGAGACATGCGGCTCCCGGCTCACTTCCGCCCGAGCGGAGTCGGCAGTGGACGCGCGCTGCCGTTCGGCCCGCGCGGCCGCGAGGTGACGCACGGGGTCGAAGGCGTCCCAACCGGGGAGGCGTGTCTGTCTGGCGTCCTGGACGGCGAACGGCAGCAGGGCCTCACGGACCGCATAGGCGTCGGCCGGACGGTCCGCCGGGTCCTTGGAGAGCAGCCGCTCGACCAGCCGGGCGAGCTCGCTGGGGATGTCCCGCCGAATCAACTGGACAGGGGCCGGAGCGTCGTTGACGTGCTTCCTGGCAAGTTCGTAGGCGCTCTGGCCGACAAAGGGCGGAACCCCGGTCAGCATCTCGTACAGCACGCACCCCAGCGCGTACAGGTCGGCCGAGGGCATGACCTGGCTGGCTTCGAACTGTTCAGGAGCCATGTAGCGGGCCGTTCCGACGGTGGCGTCGGTGCTCGTGAGCCGTGTGCCGTCGGGGTCGTCGGCTAACCTGCCCATGCCGAAGTCGAGGACCTTCACCGCGCCACCGCGGGTGAGCATCACATTGCCGGGCTTGAGATCGCGGTGGATCACGCCCTCCGTGTGCGCGGCGGCGAGTCCAGCGGCGATCTGGCTGCCGATGGCGGCTGTCCAGTCGACCGGGAGCTGGGGCTCCTCCGCGATGAGGTCGGAGAGGGGGTGCCCGTCCAGGAATTCCATGACGAGGTAGGGCAAAGCGCCGTTGGCCTCGTCCGTCCCACCATCGATGGTGGCAGGGATGTTCGGGTGGGCGAGCTTACGCATGATGCGCACTTCACGAGCGAAGCGGTCAACGGCTTTCGTGTCCGCGAGGGTGTCGATCCGGGAGCCGGAACGGCGGCGCAGGATCGTCTTGACGGCGACCCGACGCCTGTCTGTGCCTTCGGGAGCCTGCAAGTCCTCGGCTCGGTGGACTTCCCCCATGTTGCCCCTGCCGATCAGCTCCTCAAGACGGAACCGTCCCCCGATGCACTCCCGGATCACGAACGCTCCTCTGCTCCCGCCGTGGCCTAGTGCTGAGCCACGAACCCCCCATAGTGGTGACCGGCACCGTCTGTGTCGCAAGGGACAGTTGACGGTTCGCGTCGGGGCAGCGTACACGCTATGTAGCAATAGCACTACATGCTAATCGTGTTTACCGTGTCAACGTGTCAGGGGTGTGGCTGGTTGAGAGGTCGAGCCATCGACAGACGGTGCGTCCGGGCCGCGAGGTCGCTGATGCGGGCGGAGTCGAAGCCGTGGACGGCGCTGCGGATCCGGTCCTGAAGCGGCTCCGTCCACTGCGGCGGGATGGCGGCCGCGCCGCACAGGACGCCCGCGACGGAGCCGGCGGTGGCGCCGTTGGAGTCGGTGTCCAGGCCGCCGCGCACGGTCAGGGCGATCGTCGTGGTGAAGTCGCCCGCGCCGTACAGGAGCCCGGCGGTGAGGACGGCGGCGTTCGGGACGGTGTGGATCCAGGGCAGCGCGCTGGTCTCGCGCTCCAGCTGCTCCAGCGCGTCCTCCCAGGCCACGCCCGCGTCGTACAGGGACGCGGCGCGGCGTACGGTACGGGCCAGTCGGCAGCGCGGCGGGACGCGGTCGAGGGCGGCCTCGACCGCCGTCCGCGGGCCGTCGGCCGTGAAGGCGGCGGCGATCAGCGCGGCCGCCCACATCGCCCCGTACACCCCGTTGCCGGTGTGCGACAGCACGGCGTCGCGGCGGGCCATGGCGGCGGCGCGGGGCGGATCGCCGGGGTTGACCCAGCCGTGGATGTCGGCGCGGATCAGGGCGCCGATCCACTCCTGGTAGGGGTTGTCGACGGTGGCGGTGAGCGGGGGCCGCACCCCGGCCGCGAGATTGCGGTACGCGGCCCGCTCGGCCGTGAAGGTCTGGAGGTACGGCAGCCGCAGCAGCCACATCTCGCCCACCTGCTCGGTGGTGAAGCCGAAGCCGTGGGTCTCCAGGAGGTGCAGGCCGAGGACGGTGTAGTCGATGTCGTCGTCCCGGCAGCTGCCGTGGATCCGGCCGCGCACGCACTCCTGCCACTCGGGGCGCAGCTCGAACTCCACCGGGTCGGGTGGCGGCTCCAGCGCGGGCAGGTAGTCGGTGAGCGGGAGGGCGTCGGCGCGGCGCAGATAGCGGTCGATGCGGTCGCGGGTCCAGACGTCGCCGCGCTCGATGGGCTTGCCGAGCATGTTCCCGGCGACGCGGCCGAGCCAGCCGCCGAGGATCCGGTCCGCGAGTGCGCTCCCGCTGTGGCCCATGTGACAGATGTACCCGGATGATGACGGTGTACCGGGCGGCCGTTCCAGCGGATAAGGTCAGGGCGGCTTCGACTGCCTGAGCGAACAGCAAGGGGTACCAGGGTGACGGACGCTGCGAAGGCCGAGGCGGCGGCAGAGGTGAAGACGTGGGCGCAGGGGCAGGCGACGCCCCCGACGCGGGTGCTGATCGCCGCCGACAAGTTCAAGGGCTCGCTCACGGCCGTCGAGGTCGCCGAACGCGTGACGGCGGGGCTGCGGCGCGGCTGGTCCGGCGGGGCCGATCAGCTCCGTATCGACGCGCTGCCGGTCGCCGACGGCGGTGACGGCACGGTGGACGCGGCGGTCGCGGCCGGGTTCGACCGGCGCGAGGCGCGGGTGACCGGGCCGCTCGGCGCCCCGGTCACGGCTGCGTACGCGCTGCGCGACGGCACGGCCGTGGTGGAGATGGCCGAGGCGTCCGGGCTGCGGCACCTCCCGGACGGGGTCTTCGCGCCGCTCACCGCCACCACGTACGGCAGCGGTGAGCTGCTGCGGGCGGCGCTCGACGCGGGCGCCCGCACGATCGTCTTCGGCGTCGGCGGCAGCGCCACGACCGATGGCGGCGCCGGAATGCTGAGCGCGCTCGGCGCGCGCTTCCTGCGCGGCGACGGCACGCCCGTCGCGCCGGGCGGCGGCCCGCTGGGCGAACTGGCCACGGCGGACCTCTCCGGCCTCGACCCGCGGCTCGCGGCGACGGAGCTGGTGCTGGCCGGCGACGTCGACAATCCGCTGACCGGCCCGAAGGGCGCGGCGGCGGTCTACGGTCCGCAGAAGGGCGCGAGCGAGGCCGATGTGGCGGCCCTGGACTCCGCCCTCACGCAGTACGTACGCGTCCTGGAGCGCAGCGTGGGGGCCCGCGCCACCGAGTACGCGGCCGCGCCGGGCGCGGGCGCCGCGGGCGGCATCGGCTTCGGCGCGCTGCTGGGCCTCGACGCGGCGTTCCGCCCGGGGATCGACGTCATGCTGGACGTCCTGGGCTTCGCCGCCGCGCTGGAGGGGGCCGACCTGGTGATCACGGGGGAGGGCTCGCTGGACGAGCAGACCCTGCACGGCAAGGCCCCGGCGGGGGTCGCGGCGGCGGCGCGGGCGCGCGGCATCGACGTGGTGGCGGTCTGTGGCCGCCTCGCCCTCTCCCCGGCGGCCCTGGGCGGCGCCGGTATCCGCCGCGCGTACCCCCTGACCGACCTGGAGCCGGACGCGGCCCGCTGCATCGCGCAAGCGGGCCCGCTGCTGGAGCGGGCCGCGGAGCGCCTGGCGAGGGACTTCCTCGGCTGACCGGAGCCCTGCTCCCCACCCCACCCCGCCCCTCCCCGAAACCGAGGGACACCCCCGGCCCCCGCCCGGGGCTGCGCCCCCGGGCCGGCCGGGGCCGCGAGGGGCGCCGACCGTGAACCGAAAACGCCGTGGGGCCCGAGCGAGAAGCTCGGGCCCCACGGCGTTTTTCGGACTGCTGCGTTGTTCGGACTGCTGCGGCAGCCGCTACGGCAGCTGCGCCGCCCTCGCCTCGCGGCGGTTGTCGCGGAAGGCGTTGACGCGGCGGGCGGTGGCGAAGAGGGGGATCACCGCGCCCATGACGACCTGCAGGGCGCACGCCGACTGCAGGAGCAGCTCGCCGCCGGGGGCCTGGAAGGCCCAGGCGGACAGCAGCGCCATGCTGGTGACGATCCAGCCGAGCATGGCCACGGCGAGGCGGCCGCGCGGCTTGGGGTACTCGACGCGGCTCACCATCAGCCAGGCGATGCCGATGATCGCCAGCAGGGTCGGCACGAAGGGCAGGCCCAGCAGGACGACCGAGACGACGGTGAGCGCCCCGAAGGGGCTCGGCATGCCCTGGAAGACGCCGTCGCGCAGGGTGACGCAGGAGAATCTGGCCAGCCGCAGCACGACCGCGAGGAGCACCACGATGGCGCCCACCACCGAGACCCGCTGGTAGGCGTCGTCGGCGACCATGCCCCAGACCAGGACGAAGTACGCCGGGGCGAGCCCGAAGCTGACCAGGTCGGAGAGGTTGTCCAGCTCCGCGCCCATGGCCGAGCTGCGCAGCTTCCGTGCGACGAGCCCGTCGAAGAGGTCGAAGACGGACGCCAGCAGCATCAGCATGACCGCCGAGGCGGCGCTGTGGCGGGTCATGCCGCCGTCCTCGCTGCCCGTGAGGTGCGGGATGAGGACGCCGGTGGTGGTGAAGTAGACCGCCAGGAAGCCACAGGTGGCGTTGCCGAGGGTCAGGGTGTCCGCTATCGACAGCCGGGTCGACAGGGGCATGTCGTCCGTCTCGTCGGCGGCGTCCATGTCGGCCTCGGGGACCCAGGTGGCCTGGGTGTCGGGATCAATCACGGTCAAGGCGAGTCACCCCCGCGGTGGTGGCCTGGCCGACCTCGACCGCGACATCGACGCCCTCGGGGAGGTACACGTCCACGCGCGAACCGAAGCGGATGAGACCGATCCGCTCACCCTGTTCGACCTTGGTGCCCTGCGGCACGTACGGAACGATACGCCGGGCGACCGCCCCGGCGATCTGGACCATCTCGATGTCGCCCAGCTCGGTGTCGAAGTGCCAGACGACCCGCTCGTTGTTCTCGCTTTCCTTGTTGAACGCGGGAACGAAGCCGCCCGGGATGTGCTCCACGGAGGTCACGGAGCCGGCCAGCGGAGCCCGGTTCACGTGGACGTTGAGCGGGCTCATGAAGATCGCGACGCGGGTGCGCCCGTCCTTCCACGGCATGATGCTCTGCACCACGCCGTCGGCCGGGGAGATGACGCGGCCCTGAGTGATCTCTCTCTCGGGGTCGCGGAAGAACCACAGCATGCCCGCCGCGAGCGCGGTGGCGGGCACGGCTACTGCCGCCCAGCGTCCGGAGCGACGGGCGCGGGTGAGGCTGACCGCCGCCGTGGCGACGGTCGGGAGGAGCCACGGCGACGCTCCGCGCGCGAGGCGGACGCGGCCGCGTTGTGCAGAGGATTGGCTGTGGGGCATGGATGACCTTCGTAGCGGAGGATGCCGCGACGCAAGACTGGGGACGGCGGCTTTCCCGGGATGGTATCGGTTGCGAGCGGTAACTGGGCAAGCGCCAGGGCCTGTCGGTGGCTTGTCAGTGGCCGAAGACCCATGGCGCGGTGTGACCTTCTTCTCGTGGATACCGCCCCAAAAGGGACATCAGCCGTGGGTTCGGTAATCCTCCAGCAGTCGTCGTCCAATAATCATTTTCTGAATCTCGGCGGTACCTTCGCCGATGAGGAGCATCGGTGCCTCACGGTAGAGGCGCTCGATCTCGTATTCCTTGGAGAAGCCGTACCCGCCGTGGATGCGGAAGGCGTCCTCCACGACCTCTTTGCAGTACTCGGACGCCAGGTACTTCGCCATTCCCGCTTCGAGGTCGTTGCGCGCACCCGCGTCCTTCTTGCGGGCCGCATTGACCATCATCGCATGAGCCGCCTCGACCTTTGTTCCCATTTCGGCCAGTTTGAACTGGATGGCTTGATGTTGGGCGATCGGCTTGCCGAAGGTGTGCCGCTGCTGTGCGTACGCAACGCCCAGCTCGAATGCGCGCTGTGCCACGCCACAGCCCCGCGCGGCCACATTGACCCGGCCGACCTCCACTCCGTCCATCATTTGGTAAAAACCGCGGCTGGTCTCTCCGCCGAGCACCCGATCGGCCGGAATGCGCAGTCCGTCCATGATGAGCTCGGTGGTGTCGACCCCCTTGTAGCCCATCTTCTCGATCTTGCCGGGAATGGTCAGCCCGGGCCGGACCTCGCCGAAGCCCGGCTCCTTCTCGACCAGGAAGGTCGTCATGGACTTGTGCGGAGGAACACCCTCCCGCTGTTCACCGGTCCGGCACAGGACCGCCACCAGCGTGGAGGTGCCGCCGTTGGTCAGCCACATCTTCTGGCCGGTCAGCACGTACTCGTCGCCGTCCGGCACCGCCTTGCTGGTGATCGCCGACACATCGGAGCCGAGCGCCGGCTCCGACATCGAGAAGGCGCCGCGGATCTCCCCGAGCGCCATCTTGGGCAGGAAATAGTCCTTCTGCTCCTGGGTGCCGTGCTGCTTGAGCATGTACGCCACGATGAAGTGCGTGTTGATGATGCCGGAGACGCTCATCCAGCCGCGGGCGATCTCCTCCACGCACAGTGCGTAAGTGAGCAGTGACTCGCCGAGTCCGCCGTATTCCTCCGGGATCATCAGTCCGAAGAGGCCCAGCTCCTTCAGTCCCTCGACGATCCGGGTCGGATATTCGTCGCGGTGCTCCAGTTCGGTGGCGACCGGCAGGATCTCCTTGTCGACAAACTCCCTGACCGTGGCGAGGATCTCCCGCTGGATGTCGGTCAGCCCCTCGGTCTGCGCCAGACGGCCCATATCACTGCCCTCCCAGCTCCGGGCGGCCCGGCTGTTCGCCGCCCCGCTCCTTGATGTACGCGGCGGTCGGCACCATCACCTTGCGCCGGAAGACGCACACGAGGGTGCCGTCCTGCTTGTAGCCCTTCGTCTCCACGTGCACGATTCCCCGGTCGGATTTGGACTTCGACGGTGTCTTGTCCAGCACCTCGGTCTCGCCGTAGAGGGTGTCGCCGTGGAACGTCGGCGCGACGTGCTTCAGCGACTCGATCTCCAGGTTGGCGATGGCCTTTCCGGAGACGTCCGGCACCGACATCCCGAGCAGCAGGGAGTAGATGTAGTTACCAACCACCACGTTTTTGCCGAAATCGGTCGTCTTCTCGGCATAGTTGCTGTCCATGTGCAGCGGGTGATGATTCATGGTGAGCAGACAGAAGAGATGGTCGTCGTACTCGGTGACCGTCTTTCCCGGCCAGTGCCGGTAGACGTCGCCCACCGTGAACTCTTCGTAAGTGCGGCCGAACTGCATCGTGCTCACGCCTCCGGGGGCTCGAAGGAGGACGTACGGGCCATCCCGGCCGCACGGCCCTTGCCCGCGATGACCAGCGCCATCTTGCGGCTGGCCTCGTCGATCATCTCGTCGCCCAGCATCGCCGAGCCCTTCTTGCCGCCCACCTCGGACGTGCAGTATTCGTACGCGTCGAGGATCAGCTCGGCGTGGTCGTAGTCCTCCTGCGACGGCGAGAAGACCTCGTTCGCCGCCTCCACCTGGCCCGGGTGCAGCACCCACTTCCCGTCGAAGCCGAGCGCCGCCGCGCGCCCGGCCACCTCGCGGAAGCCGTCCACGTTCTTGATCTGGAGGTAGGGGCCGTCGATGGCCTGCAGGTCGTTGGCGCGCGCGGCCATCAGGATCTTCATCAGGATGTAGTGGTAGGCGTCCGCCGGGTAGCCGGGCGGCTGCTCGCCCACGACCAGCGACTTCATGTTGATGGACGCCATGAAGTCGGCCGGGCCGAAGATGATCGTCTCCACCCGCGGGGAAGCCTGTGCGATCTCGTTGACGTTGTTCAGGCCCCGCGCGTTCTCGATCTGCGCCTCGATGCCGATCCGCCCGACCTCGAAGCCCATCGTCTTCTCGATCTGGGTCAGCAGCAGGTCAAGCGCCACCACCGCTTGAGCGTCCTGCACCTTCGGCAGCATGATGCAGTCGAGGTTCGGCCCCGCGCCCTCGACGACGGTGACGACGTCGCGGTACGTCCACTCGGTCGTCCAGTCGTTGACGCGCACGACCCGCGTCTTGCCGGTCCAGTCGCCCTCGTTGAGGAACTTCACGATCGTGTGCCGCGCCTCGGGCTTGGCCAGCGGGGCGCAGGCGTCCTCCAGGTCCAGGAAGACCTGGTCGGCCGGGAGCCCCTGCGCCTTCTCCAGGAAGCGCGGATTGGACCCGGGTACGGCCAGGCAGGAGCGGCGCGGACGCAGCCGGTTGGGCGCGGAGCCGTCGGGGGCGGTCATGCGGGAACCTCCAGTGCGGGAAGCGTGTTCGCGGAACGGATCTCGTCGACGATACGGCCGATGATCTCCGTGATACCGAAGTCCTTGGGGGTGAAGACGGCGGCGACACCCGCCGAGCGCAGCGCGGCGGCGTCCGCGGCCGGGATGATGCCGCCGACGATGACGGGAATGTCCCGCGCCCCGGCCTGCCGCAGCCGCTCCAGGACGTCGGGCACCAGCTCGGCGTGCGAGCCGGAGAGGATCGACAGGCCGACGCAGTGCACGTCCTCGGCGACGGCCGCCGTGACGATCTGCTCCGGGGTGAGCCGGATGCCCTGGTAGATCACCTCGAACCCGGCGTCCCGGGCCCGCACGGCGATCTGCTCGGCGCCGTTGCTGTGCCCGTCCAGGCCGGGCTTGCCGACCAGCAGCCGCAGCCGCCCGCCGCCCAGCTCGGCCGCGGTCTTCCCGACCTTCTCGCGTACGGCGGCGAGCCGGCTGCCCGCCTCCGCGGTGACGGCCACGGGCGCCCCGCCGACCCCGGTGGGGGCCCGGAACTCGCCGAAGACGTCGCGCAGCGCCCAGGCCCACTCGCCGGTCGTGACCCCGGCGCGGGCGCACTCCACGGTCGCGGCCATCAGGTTGTCGGTGCCCATGGCGGCCTTGCGGAGCGCCGAGAGCGCGCTCTCGGCGCGGTGCGCGTCGCGCTGCTCACGCCAGGTGTGCAGGGCGGAGACCACCCGGGCCTCGTTCGCCGGGTCCACCGTCATGATCGCGGTGTCCAGATCGGCGGTGAGCGGATTGGGCTCGGTGGACTCGTAGCAGTTGACGCCGACGATCTTCTCCTCACCGGCCTCGATCCGGGCCCGCCGGGCGGCGTGCGAGGAGACCAGCCGCGCCTTGAGATAGCCGGACTCCACGGCGGCCATCGCCCCGCCCATCTCCTGGATGCGCTCGATCTCGGCCTCCGCCTCCCCGGTCAGCTCGGCGACCTTGGCCTCGACGACGTGGCTGCCCGCGAAGATGTCGTCGTACTCCAGCAGGTCGCTCTCCTGCGCCAGCACCTGCTGGATGCGCAGCGACCACTGCTGGTCCCAGGGCCGGGGCAGGCCCAGCGCCTCGTTCCAGGCGGGCAGCTGGACGGCGCGGGCGCGGGCGTCCTTGGAGAGGGTGACGGCGAGCATCTCCAGCACGATGCGCTGGACGTTGTTCTCCGGCTGGGCCTCGGTCAGCCCGAGCGAGTTGACCTGGACGCCGTAGCGGAAGCGGCGGTGCTTGGGGTTCTCGATGCCGTAGCGCTCCCGGGTGATCCGGTCCCAGATGCGGCCGAAGGCGCGCATCTTGCACATCTCCTCGATGAACCGGACGCCCGCGTTCACGAAGAAGGAGATCCGGGCCACCACATCGCCCTTGCGCTCCTCGGGCACCTGCCCGGAGTCGAAGACCGCGTCCAGGACGGCGATCGCCGTCGACATGGCGTACGCGATCTCCTGCACCGGAGTGGCCCCGGCCTCCTGCAGGTGGTAGCTGCAGATGTTGATCGGGTTCCACTTGGGGATGTGGTGGACCGTGTACGCGATCATGTCGGTGGTCAGCCGCAGGCTCGGCCCCGGCGGGAAGACATGCGTCCCGCGCGACAGGTACTCCTTGACGATGTCGTTCTGCGTCGTCCCCTGGAGCTTCGCCGGATCGGCGCCGTGCTCCTCCGCGACCACCTGGTACAGCGCCAGCAGCCACATGGCGGTGGCGTTGATGGTCATGGAGGTGTTCATCTGCTCCAGCGGGATGTCCTGGAACAGCCGCCGCATGTCACCCAGGTGGGAGACCGGGACCCCGACCCGGCCCACCTCGCCGCGGGCGAGGACGTGGTCGGGGTCGTAGCCGGTCTGGGTGGGCAGGTCGAAGGCGACCGACAGCCCGGTCTGGCCCTTGGCCAGGTTGCGCCGGTACAGCTCGTTGGACGCCTCGGCGGTGGAGTGCCCGGCGTAGGTCCGCATGAGCCACGGGCGGTCCTTGGGACGGGGTTCGCCGCTCATCACACGTCCCTGCTGTGCTCAATGGTCCGCTCCGACAAGTCGTCACGGAACAGATTGATGGCCTCGATGTGCTGATCGCGCATCGCCTGGTCGCGCACGCCCATTCCCTCCTCGGGGGCCAGGCACAGCACGCCGACCTTGCCCTGGTGGAGGTTGCGGTGGACGTCGTACGCGGCCTGGCCGGTCTCGTCCATGCGGTACGTCTTGGACAGCGTCGGGTGGATCTTGCCCTTGGCGATGAGCCGGTTGGCCTCCCACGCCTCGCGGTAGTTGGCGAAGTGGGAGCCGACGATCCGCTTCAGGGACATCCACAGGTAGCGGTTGTCGTACTCGTGGGTGTAGCCGGAGGTCGAGGCGCAGGTGACGATCGTGCCGCCCTTGCGGGTGACGTACACGCTCGCGCCGAAGGTCTCCCGGCCCGGGTGCTCGAAGACGATGTCCACGTCCTCGCCGCCGGTCAGTTCGCGGATCTTACTTCCGAACCGCTTCCACTCGCGCTGGTCCTGGGTGCGCTCGTCCTTCCAGAAGCGGTAGTCCTCGGCGGTGCGGTCGATGATCGCCCGGGCGCCCATCTTCCGGCAGATCTCGGCCTTCTGGGGGGAGGAGACGACACAGATCGGGTTCGCCCCGCCGGCCAGCGCGAACTGGGTGGCGTAGGAGCCGAGTCCACCGCTCGCGCCCCAGATCAGGACGTTGTCCCCCTGCTTCATCCCGGCGCCGTTGCGCGAGACGAGCTGCCGGTACGCGGTCGAGTTGACCAGGCCCGGCGCGGCCGCCTCCTCCCAGCTCAGGTGCTTCGGCTTGGGCATGAGCTGGTTGGACTTGACGAGGGCGATCTCGGCGAGCCCGCCGAAGTTGGTCTCGAAGCCCCAGATGCGCTGCTCCGGGTCGAGCATGGTGTCGTTGTGGCCGTCGGCGCTCTCCAGCTCGACCGACAGGCAGTGCGCGACGACCTCGGCGCCCGGCTGCCAGGCGTTCACGCCGGGGCCGGTGCGCAGCACGACGCCCGCGAGGTCGGAGCCGATGATGTGGTACGGCAGGTCGTGCCGCTTGGTGAGCGGGGAGAGCTTGCCGTACCGCTCCAGGAAGCCGAAGGTGGACATCGGCTCGAAGATGGAGGTCCACACGGAGTTGTAGTTGACCGAGCTGGCCATGACGGCGATCAGGGCCTCACCGGGGCCGAGTTCGGGCACCGGGACCTCGTCCACGTGCAGCGACTTGCGGGGGTCCTTCTCCTTGGTGGTGAGGCCGGCGAACATCTCGGCCTCGTCCTTGCGCACGGTCACCGCGCGGTACGACTCGGGGACGCGCAGGGCGGCGAAGTCCTGGGGGCTGGTGTCCGACGCCAGGATCGCGTCAAGTATCTCGTTCATCGGTGCCTCCGGCGAAGCGTCCGGGAGGGGACGCCTGAGGGAACGCTGGGCTCGTGACGGGGGTGAAAGCTGCTGGCTGGCTGCTGTGCCGTCGGTTCGGCGGAGGTGCTCGGCCGTGGGCGCGGGTGACGCGCCGTGGCCCGCCTGGTGACGCAGGCGGTGTCCGGGCGCGCAAGGCGGCTTGCGGGGACAGCCGACGCGCGAGGTGTGCAGCGCGCCGGCCGCCCGGACACCTTCACCGTATGGCACGGTGTGCCACCTCGCAAGACACTGAGTGCCAACAAATTCTCTCAGTTGTCATCTCGGCTGCACGCATGAGCGGGAAACGGCCGCCCCGGGAGGGGCGGCCGTTTCCAGTGGTGTTCGGTTGTGTGGGGTTGGTGGTGTGGGGCTGCCCTCAGCTGTTCTTCTCCAGCGAGAGCGCGAAGACATGGGCCCGGGCGGTGCCCGACGCCGGGGCGGCCAGGGTGATCGAGGACAGCTGCTTGGCCGGGTCCAGGGCCACCACCTGGTGGAAGATCGCCGCCTTCGTGCCCACCGGGCCGCTCCGGGCGTGGATCTGGCTGGTCCGCACCGCCTCGGTCTCCCCGTACGCCGGTCCCGACAGCCACGCCGTCAGCTGGATGCTCAGCTTCGCGGTCGAGCCGTCCGCGTAGGAGGCCACCGCCGGGATCGTCACGTTGCCGGTGTCGCCCGCGCCCAGCACATGGAGCCGGGCGTAGCTCCCCGCCGGGACCGCGACCTTCTGGCCCGCCGCGACCACGTTGTTGTTCGAGCCCTCGCTGCCGTTGGTGAACGCGAAGGTGATCCCGTCGTCCTCGGTCTGCCCGGTCTGCGGCAGCTGGACCATGGGGTACGTGCGCCCCGTGCCGTCGAAGTCCCCGTCGCCGTAGTACATCTCGGTGGTGATGGCGTCGTTGTCGAAGGCGCCCGTCAGATCGACCTGGGTGACCTGGCCGGTCTGCGGCAGCTCCGGCATGCCCCACCGGTCGGCGGGCTTCGACACCTTCACCGGGGCGATCGCGAAGTCCGGGCGTGCTCCCGTGGCCGGGTAGATCACCGCCTCCTCGTCCCGGCCGATCTCCAGCTCGATCACGCCGTCCCCGAGGTCGCGCCACTTCGGCGCCGGTCCGCCCACCCCCGCGACCTTGATCCGCCCGGTCAGCGAGTGCCGTACCCGGCACGGCTCCCCGGCCAGGCTCCGCACCCGCACCCAAGCCGTCCTGCCGCCCTCGCGCACCCCGCTGACCAGGAACGCGCCCTCGGTGCGGAAGTCGTGCAGCGCCACGTCCCGCCACTCGCCCGGCACCCCGGGGAAGAAGCGGATGATCCCGCCCCAGCTCTGGCAGAGCATGTCGTGGATCGCCTGCGCGCCCGACAGCGGGGTCTCGATCACCGGACCCGCCTCGTAGTAGTGGGTGTTGGGCTGGATGAAGCGCGCCACCAGCTCGCGCAGATACTTCAGCGCGTCGTCGCCCCGCCCCATCTGGGTCGAGATCGAGGCCGCGCCGGAGAAGCTGTAGCCGCGCAGCGCGCCCTCGAAGCCGATCCAGTGCTCCAGCGACCGGGTGATCAGGTCGCGATTCTCCTTCTGGTCCCAGTTGACCAGGTAGAGCGGGTAGACGGAGAGCATGTGCGAGTAGTGGCGGTGCGACTTGGCGAACGGGACGCCGGCGCCCACCATGAAGCCGTTCTCGTCCACCGGGTACGGGACGAGCTTGTCCAGCACCTCACGCCACTTCGGCGCCAGCGGATCGTCCTTGCCCAGCAGTTCGGCCGACTCCAGCAGCGTCCGGCACGACCAGCGCAGCAGCGCCAGGTCGTAGTTGCAGTCCGGGGCCGCGCCGTACTCGGGCGAGAAGGTCTTCGGCAGATGCAGCCGGCCGTCCGCCTGCTCGGTCAGGAAGTGCAGGTAGTAGTTGGTGGAGCGGCGCAGCAGCGGATAGAGCACGTCCTCCAGCAGGCCCCGGTCCATCGAGTGCCGGTAGTGCAGCCATACGTTGTGCAGCGCCCAGGGCAGGTTGCCGACCTCCGGGGAGTCGCCGACGCCCGGCACCGCCACGGTGCCGTTGTCCTCGCACTGCGCGTCGGTGGAGCGGCGCAGCCCGGCCGAGTCGGCGCGGTACTCCGGTTTGAGGGCGCTGATCAGGACGTCGGTGTTCTCGGAGAGGGTACGCGGAATCGCGTCCAGCTCCAGGTGGTTGGAGCCCAGCACCGGCCAGTACTCCAGCTGGACGTTGAGGTTCCACCACACCCCCGGCCAGGGGGTGGGCTCCACCCACGGGCCGGTGGTGGCCATCACGGGGGCGTGCTCCCGGGCCGCGCAGGCGAGCTTGTACAGCTGGATCCAGTAGAAGCTCTGCAGCATCCCGTCGGGGACCGACAGGAAGCTCTTGCGGTAGAAGCGGTGCCACCAGTCGCGGTGGGTGCGCAGCAGGCTGGAGACCGGCAGCGCGGACGCCTTGCGGACCGTGGTGCGGGCCCGACCCTCCGCGTCCGTCGTGGGGTACGAATGCGCCACGCACAGGTAGTACGTGCGCTCCCGGCCCGTGCCGCGCTCCTTGTACGCGGTCACCGTCTGCCCGCCCGCGACCATGGACTGCACGGTGATGCCGAGCCCGTCCTCGGTGCGGGTGACCGGCTTGGGGTTGGGCTCGAAGTCCTTCGGCGGGTCCTCGCGGACGATGCGCGGGCTGACGGCGGGGGAGGGCCGGTACTCCCAGCGGAACCCCTCCTCGCCCGCGCTCGCCTCGACGGTCGCCAGCAGCATCGTCCGGTCGTTGTGCACCAGCGCGCGGAGGGTGAGGCGGCCCTTGTCGGTGGTGATCGTGCCGCGTAACTCGGCGTCCCACAGGTCCAGTCGCAGATCGACGCCGGTGATCTTCCCGGCCGGGCGCAGCAGCAGATTGCCGACCGGCAGCCGTGCCACGCCCCAGTCGCTGCCGCCCTCGGTGGGGCGGTGGTCCTGGACCTCGCTGTGGTGGACGGTGAAACGCAGGGCGTTCTCGCCGGGCTCCTGGTAGACCATCGAGCCGAGCAGGCCGTTGCCCAGGAACGGGCCCTCGTACCAGGTGCGCGGCATCCGCTTCCAGACCAGGTCCTGCCCGGCCAGGAAGCGTTGCCACTCGCTGTCGGTGCGCATGCCGGTGAGGACCACGGAGCGCTCGTGCGCGGCCGCCTCCGCCTCCGTCGCGGGGAGGGCCACCCCCGCCGTCGACCCCGCGGCCGCGCCCGCGGCCACCCGGCCCAGGAAACCGCGTCTGCTGACTGCCATCGTCGACCAGCTCCGTCCGAACTGAGAGAGATTGATCCGATGATTTGGCTAGACGGGAGCGTAGGAAGCGGCTAATGATGCGTCAAGGCACTGGATAGATCTGATGTATCGCTCTGTTCCATCGATCTGTCATGGGCCTGACTATCGCCACCTGTTCCGTGGGAGGGAACGATGCGCGTCATTCGGTCCAGGGTCACCAGAGCCGCCGCGGGCATCGCCTGCACGGCGGCCGCCCTCGTACCGCTCCAAGCCGAGGCCGCGGGCCCGACGGACGGCGCGGACGGCCGCAGTTGGCGGCTGACGGGGCAGGGCCAGGTCAGCGGGCAGCTCAGCCTCACCCGCGACGGCGGCCTCACCCTCACCGCCCGGCACGGCTCCACCACCGTCCTGCGCCCCTCCGCGCTCGGCATCCGCACCGCCGACACCGACTTCGGCCAGGGGCTGCGCTTCACCGGGCGCAGCGACCGCGCCATCCACGAGACGTACACGACCACCACCGGCCGCCGGACCCGGCACACCTCCGATGCCTCCGAGTCGACCTTCACCTTCCGCAAGGACGGACGCACCCTGAAGGTGATCGTCCGCGTCTCGGCCGACGGGCTGGCGTACCGCTACGCCCTGCCCGGCAAGGACACCGTCACCGTGCTCGGCGAGAGCTCGGAGTTCGCCGTGCCGCCGAGCGCCGACTCCTCTCTGCTGCCGTACGACAACGGGCGCTCGGACTACGAGTCCGCCCACGACCGCGGGAGCGTCGCCGACGCCAAGGCGGGCGACTACGGCTATCCGTCGCTCTTCCACATCGGCAAGAGCTGGATGCTGGTCGAGGAAGCCGACCTGAACAGCTCCTACGGCGGCTCCCGGCTCACCCTCGACGCCACCACCGACCGCTTCCACCTCACCCTCCCCGACCCCGCCGAGGTGAGCGGCCCGGGCCTCACCACCCCGTGGCGCACCATGGTCATCGGCGACCTCGCCACCGTCACCGAAAGCGACCTCCCGACGGATCTCGCCGCCCCGTCGAAGGTCGCCGACACCTCATGGATCAAACCGGGCAAGGCGGCCTGGTCGTGGTGGTCGGACGGCAACAGCCCGACCAGCCTCGCCGCCCAGAAGAAGTTCGTGGACTTCGCGGCGAAGGAGGGCTGGGAGTACGTCCTGGTCGACTCCGGCTGGAGCAACGACTGGATGCCCGAGCTGACGGCGTACGCCAAGGAGAAGGGCGTCGGCGTCTGGGCCTGGGTGCGCTGGCAGACCATCGACCAGCAGAGCGAACGGGACCGGCTGTTCCCGCAGTACAAGTCCTGGGGCATCGTCGGCCTCAAGATCGACTTCCTGGAGTCCGACGGCCAGGACCGGATGCGGTGGTACGACGCCGTGTTCAAGGACAGCGCCAAGCACCAGCTCATGCTGAACTTCCACGGCGCCACCATTCCCCGCGGCCAGGAGCGGACCTGGCCGCAGATGATGAGCGTCGAGGCGGTCAAGGGCGCCGAGGGCACCCGCCCCAAGCCGGGCCGCCAGCCCTTCCCGGCCGCCCACTACACGACGCTGCCCTTCACCCGGAACCTCATCGGGCCCATGGACTTCACCCCCGTGACCTTCACCGGAGTGCGCCCGACCAGCGACGCCGCCGAGCTGGCGCTGTCCGTGGTGTACGAGTCCGGGGTGCAGCACTTCGCCGACAGCGTCGAGTCGTACCAGGCGCACCCCGAGGCGCTGACGTTCCTGGACCGGGTGCCCACGGTGTGGGACGACACCCGGCTCGTCGACGGCGACCCGGGCGACCGCGCGGTCATCGCCCGCCGCTCCGGCGACGACTGGTACCTGGGCGCGATCACCTCAGGCGAGGCCCGCACCCTGGACGAACCGCTGACGTTCCTGGGCGCGGGGAAGTGGCGGGCGGAGCTGTACAAGGACGGCCCGGACGGCAAGATCGTCACCGAGACCCGCGAGGTCACGGCGGCCTCGCGCCTGTCGCTCCCGGTCCCGAGGAACGGCGGCTTCGCGGTGCGCTTCACCCGGGCGGGATAGCGGGTCCTCCCGGGGCTCCGGCCCCTCCCGGGCGCCGGGAGGGGCCGGACCTGGCCTTGGCTACCGCTTCAGGGCGCGCTCGATCGTTCGCATCACTTCGTTCAGGGGGGCGTCCGTGCGGGCCACCATCACCACCACGTCCTCCTCCTCGCCGGCCGAGGACACGCTCGCCGCGGGGCGGCCCGGGGTGGGGCGGCCGGCCCCGATGCCGGTGCCGAAGGTTTCGCGCACGATGGCGAAGGCGTGGTCCAGCTGGGCCTCCACGTCGCCCTCGCCCCGCGCCCGCAGCCAGCGGCGCAGCACGTGGTTGTGGGCCGTGACCACCGCCGAGGCGGCGACCTCGGCCAGCAGGGGGTCGTCGTCGCCGTCGTGGTGGGCGCCTTCGTCGAAGTGGCCCAGCAGGTAGCGGGTGAACAGCCGCTCGTAGCGGGCCACCGAGGCGATCTCGCGTTCCCGCAGGGCGGGGACCTCGCGGGTCAGCCGGTAGCGCTCGACGGAGACCGCCGGGGAGGCCGCGTACATGCGCATGACCTCCTTGATGCCCCGGCACACCGTGTCCAGCGGGTTCTCGTGCGGGGGCGCCGCGTCCAGCACCGCGGCGGCCCGCACCAGGGTGTCGTCGTGGTCGGGGAAGATGGCCTCTTCCTTGGACCGGAAATGGCGGAAAAACGTGCGTCGGGCCACGCCCGCTCTGGCCGCGATCTCGTCGACCGTCGTCGCCTCGTACCCCTGCGTCGCGAACAACTCCATGGCGGCCGCCGCGAGTTTGCGGCGCATGGTCAGGCGCTGGGCGGCGGCGCGGCGGCTGCCGGCGCTCTCGCCGCCGTCGGAGGAGTTCGAGCGGTTACGCTGCGTACGAGTGGCCTTTACGGGCTGGGACATGTGGGGAACGTAACACGCTTGTGAGTGCCGGTGCGGGGGCGGACCGAAGGAGGGCTCCAGCAGTCCGCCCCAGCCCAGCGGATTCTCAGGCCTTCGCATACTCGCGGAAGCCGCGCCCCGTCTTGCGGCCCAGGCAGCCGGCCGCGACGAGGTGTTCCAGCAGCGGCGCGGGCGCCAGGCCCGGGTCGCGGAACGCGCGGTGCAGCACCTTCTCGATGGCCAGCGAGACGTCGAGACCCACCACGTCCAGCAGCTCGAAGGGGCCCATCGGATAGCCGCCGCCGAGCTTCATCGCGGCGTCGATGTCGTCGGGCGTCGCGTAGTGCTCCTGGACCATCTTCACCGCGTTGTTCAGATACGGGAACAGCAGGGCGTTGACGATGAACCCGGCGCGGTCGCCGCAGTCCACCGGGTGCTTGCCGACCTCCCGGCACACGGTGTGCACGGTCGCCCGCGCCTCGTCCGAGGTCAGCACCGTGCGCACCACCTCGACCAGCTTCATCGCGGGCGCCGGGTTGAAGAAGTGCATGCCGATCACGTCCCCCGGACGCGACGTGGCGCGGGCGCAGGCGATGACCGGCAGCGAGGAGGTGGTGGTGGCGAGCACCGCGCCCGGCTTGCAGACCTTGTCCAGCACGGTGAACAGCTCCTGCTTGACGGCCAGGTCCTCGGCCACCGCCTCCACCACCAGGTCCGCGTCCGCGAACGCGTCGGGGGAGTCGGCCGGGGTGATCCGGGCCAGCGCCCGCTCCCGCACCTTCTCCGTCATCCGCCCCTTGGCCACCGACCGCGCCAGCGACTTGGCGACCCGGGCCTTGGCCGCCTCCGCCTTCTCCGCCGTACGGGCCGCCAGCACCACCTCGTGGCCCGCCTTGGCGAACACCTCGGCGATGCCGCTCGCCATCGTCCCCGAGCCCGCGACGCCGACCGTGCGCACCGCGCGGCCCAGGTCCGGGGACGGCGCCTCGGGGGCCGCGCCGTCCGGGACGACGGCGCCGCTGCCGGGCGCCTCGTACGTATAGAAGCCGCGGCCCGCCTTACGGCCGGTGAGCCCGGCCTCGGCCAGCTGGCCCAGGATCGGCGCGGGCGCGTGCAGCCGGTCGCCCGAGGCCGCGTACATGGCCTCCAGGACGGTACGGGCCGTATCGACCCCGATCAGGTCCAGCAGGGCCAGCGGGCCCATCGGCAGCCCGCAGCCGAGCCGCATCGCGGCGTCGATGTCCTCGCGCGCCGCGTACCGCGACTCGTACATCGCCGCGGCCTGGTTGAGGTAGCCGAACAGCAGCCCGTCGGCGATGAAGCCCGGCCGGTCACCGAGCGCCACCGGCTCCTTGCCCAGCTCGCGGGCGAGCGCCGTGACCGCCTCGACGGCGGCGGGCGCCGTCAGCACGCTGGAGACGATCTCCACCAGCTTCATGGCGGGCGCCGGATTGAAGAAGTGCAGCCCCAACACCCGCTCGGGGCGGGCGGATTCGGCCGCCAGCCGGGTCACCGACAGGGCGTTGGTGCCGGTCGCCAGGATCGTGCCCGGCCGGACGACGGCGTCCAGCGCGGCGAACACCTCGCGCTTGATGCCGTAGTCCTCGGGCACCACTTCGATCACCAGATCCGCGTCCGCCGCGGCGGACACATCGGTCGCGATGCGGAAGCGGTCGAGCGCGGCCGTCCGCTCGCGCTCGGTGATCCGCCCGCGGCCCACCGCCCGCGCGGTGGCCACCTCCAGCGCCGTGACGGCCCGGTGGCAGGCGCTCTCGCTGATGTCGATGCCGATCACCTGACGCCCCGCACGGGCCAGGATCTCGGCGATGCCGGTGCCCATCGTGCCGAGCCCGACGACCGCGACAGTAGTGAGCGGGGCCCGGGAGGGGGAGAGATCAGAGGAGGAGGACGTGGGGCTGACGCCGGTCTGTGGGAGACGGTCCATCGCGGACTCCAGAGGGTGTTCCCCGGAAAGCGGGGATGAAGTGACGACTGAGGGGAGTCTTCGGTGCAGAGCGGAGGACCGACACCGCATTCCGGACAGGCGTCCGGCACCTGCTGCGGGATCTCCTCCGGCCGATGCGAAAACTCCGACGGAAGGGCTTGCACGCTCCCTGGCGGACAGCGCCGCACGGAGGAAACTGCCCGTGGGAGACACATGGCGGGCCCTGTCCCGGGGCCGTGCCGTACTGCTGGAACTGCCGAACCGACGTCACATGAGGCGGCTGCGTCACCAGGCCGCCCGAGCAGGGGTACTGCTCGTGTCGCCATATTAACTCGCGGGTAACCAAGACGCCAGAGCCGACTGTGAGTCCTGCGCGATGGCGCGGATCACCGGGGAGGGGAGACCTCGACATGGACGACGAATTCCGGACGCTGACGGAGCGGGTACGGGCCTCGCTCACATCGCAGCAGGAGACGGCGGCACACGCCTCGCTGCTCGCCCTCGTACGGCAGGGGACCCCTGCCGCGCGGGAACAGCTCGCCCGCATCCTGGTCGCGCCGGAGCAGCCCCTGTGGGCCCGCGAAACCGCCGCCTTCGTCCTCGGCAGCGCGGGCGACCGGCGGGCCTTCGAAACGCTCGTCCTGCTCCTCAACTACCGCGAACCCGCGCGCTGCGCGACCGCCGCCCGGGTGCTGGCCCGGCTCGGCGACCCGCGCACCGCCCGCGCCGCCGCCGCCCTCGCCACCAACCCGCTGCGCACCGCGTACTCCCTGCACCCCATCCGGCTCCTCGTCGAACTCCGCGCCCCCGAGTCCGTACCGGCCCTGGTCGCCGCCCTGGAACGGCAGTTGGCCGCCCGCGACCGGCACTGGCCCATCGCGCGGGCCTGCGTCGAGGGGCTGGGCGCGATCGGCGACGAACGCGCCATCCCCGCCCTGAAGGCGGCGGCCGAGCACATACGGCTCAGCGCCGCGGCCGCCGCCGCCCTGGCCCGCATCAGCGGCGGCGGCTCCCTGGACCCCGACCCCCCCACCCCCCGCCCAGGCCGAGCGGGCGTCCGCTGACCGGGGCGCTGCGCGGCTCTTCCCCCACCCCGCCCCTTCCCGATTCCGGGGGCAAGCCCCCGGACCCCCGCCGGCCCGGCGTGCTGTGGACCGGCGGGACCCGGCCCCGCCGGCCTGCGGCCCGTGGCTCGGGCCGGGCGGCGGGCTTCGGGGCGGGGTCCGGTGGGGTCCGGGGTGTGCCCTGGTTTTGGGGAGGGGTGGGGCTGAGGGGAAGCCGGCGCGCCCCGGCGGAGAGTGCGGGCGCGGCGGAGTTGGGTGGGCCGGGGCAGGTCCGGGGGCGGAACCCCCTGGTGGGTCCGGGGTGTGCCCCGGTTCTGGGGAGGGGAGGCCCTCGCCGCGACAGCTGGTGCGCGCGCGGCATGAGGCGGGTGGCGTCGCGGGCGGCGGGGCGGGGTCCGGTGGGGTCCGGGGTGTGCCCCGGTTTCGGGAAGGGGCGGGGTGGGGGAGAGCCGGCGCGCCGAGGGGCAGGGGCCGGGGCGGAGCCTCGGTGGGGGGCCGGGGCCGGGGCCGGGTCCCGGTTTCGGGGAGGGGCGGGTGCGGCAGGTGGTGGGGGCGCGCCCGGCGGTGTCGTGGGCAGGCCGCGGGGGCCGGGGGCCCGGACGGGACCCGGGTGGGGTCAGGGCTCGGGCAGGCGCAGGGCGTAGCGCAGTTCCGGGACCGCCGCGCCCTCCACCTTGTGCGTCTCCGCGCCCCCATCCGTCACGAAGCCCGCCCGCTCGTAGAAGTGACGGGCCCGCCGGTTCTCCTCCAGCACCCACAGCCGCAGATGCGGGAAGCCGCGCTCGGCGACCCGGCGGCGGGTCTCGTCGAGGAGGGCGCGCCCGATGCCCGTGCCCAGGCGGGAGGGGTGCACGTAGAGGGCGTACAACTCGGCGTCCCCGGGGGGCAGATCGCGGTCCCGGTACGGGCCGAAGCACGACCATCCGACCACCTCGCCGTCGGCGGCCTCCGCCACCAGGTTGACCACGTCGCCGAGGCCCCGGGAGAAGAACTCCCGCCGCCGCTCGGCGTCCTCCTCCACGCTCAGGCCGTCCAGATACGTCTGCGGCATCAGCCCCCTGTATGCCTCCTGCCACCCCCGTACCCGCACCGTCGCCACGGCGTCGATGTCGGACTCGGTCATCTCCCTTACCGGTACCCGTGCCCCGTCCATATGCGTCCACCGTAGGCGGCTTGACGTTGACACTGGCGGCAGGGTCACACGATCTCCGCCATGGGAAACACCTCGCAATCGAAGCCCGCTCTTGGAGCACTGCTCCAGGAGGCGGCCTGAGCCAGGAATCCCCTCCCTTCAGGGAGGGGAGGATTCAAAGCAGTGACAACTGGGCCGGGCCCGGAGGGTCGGTGGGGGTCTCGGGGGAGGGGACGGCCCGGTGGGTCCCGGCCTCGTACGGCCCGATGCCGTATTCGGCGGCGAGGTCGTGCACCATGCCGGTGATCCGCCGCTGGTACCACTTCGGCGCGTACGAGCCGCCGTCGTACAGGGCGTCGTAGCGCTTCAGCAGCCGCGGGTGGTGCCGGGTGAGCCAGGCCGTGAACCATTCGCGGGCGCCGGGGCGCAGATGCAGCACCAGCGGGGTCACCGAGGTCGCCCCGGCCTCGGCGATGGCGCGGACGGTCGCGCGCAGCTGCTCGGGGGAGTCGCTGAGGAAGGGGATCACCGGGGCCATCAGCACCCCGCAGGGGACGCCGTGGCCGGAGAGGGTCCGCACGGCGTCCAGGCGCCGCTCGGGGGAGGGGGTGCCGGGCTCGACGGTGCGCCACAGCGCGCTGTCGGTGAAGCCGACGGAGACCGAGACGCCGATGTCGGTGACGCGGGCCGCGCGGCGCAGCAGCTCCAGATCGCGCAGGATCAGGGTGCCCTTGGTGAGGATGGAGAAGGGGTTGGCGCGCTCGACGAGCGCGCTGAGGATGCCGGGCATGAGCTGATAGCGGCCCTCGGCGCGCTGGTAGCAGTCGACGTTGGTCCCCATGGCGATGTGCTCGCCGCGCCAGCGCGGGGCGGCCAGCTCGCGCCGCAGCAGCTCCGGGGCGTTGACCTTGACCACGACCTGGCTGTCGAAGTCGTGCCCGGTGTCGAGGTCGAGATAGCTGTGCGTCTTGCGCGCGAAGCAGTAGACGCAGGCGTGGGTGCAGCCGCGGTACGGGTTCACGGTCCATTCGAAGGGCATCCGGGAGGCGCCGGGCACCCGGTTCACGATCGAACGGGCGCGGACCTCGTGGAAGGTGATGCCGCGGAATTCGGGGCTCTCGAAGGTGCGCGTCGTCACGGCGTCGGCGGCGAAGAGGGCCGGGGTGGCCGTCTCGCCGTCGCCTGTCAGGTTGTCCCAGCGCATGGCGCGCACCTCCGGGGTCTCGCTCACTACCACAATAGAACACATGTTCCCTTCGATTGCGTCAACCCCGAATTTGGGCGGGTGACCCGCAGGTGGTTGGCTTGCCAGCGCAGGGCAAGGGCGCCGACGCGTACGTACGCGCGGCAGACGCGCACGTACGCGTGAGGCAGTGCAACCGCAACCACCGGAGGAAAGAGTCATGGGCCAGGTCGAGGCCACCACGGAGCGCATCGTCACGGGCAAGCCCGAGGACGTGTTCGACGCGCTCGCCGACTACCGCGAGGTCCGCCCCCGGCTGCTCACCGAGCAGTTCAGCGAGTACGAGGTCCGTGAGGGCGGCGACGGTGAGGGCACCCTCGTGCACTGGCGGCTCCAGGCCACCAGCAAGCGGGTGCGCGACTGCCTGCTGGAGGTCTCCGAGCCGAGCGACGGTCAGCTCGTGGAGAAGGACCGCAACTCCTCCATGGTCACCACCTGGACCGTCACCCCGGCCGGGGAGGGCAGGGCACGGGTCGTCGTGACCTCGGTGTGGAACGGCGCGGGCGGCATCGGCGGCTTCTTCGAGCGCACGTTCGCGCCCAAGGGGCTGGCCCGCATCTACGACGGCGTGCTGGAGAAGCTGGCGGCCGAACTCCCGGCCCAGGGCGCCCAGTAGCGTCCGTCCGCCTCGGCGTCACGGTCACCGGTTCGGGTGGTTTTCTCCGCGCTGCGCTTCCTGGGGCGCACCTGCTCCCACTTGCGGTAAAGCCGCCCGGACCCGTCTCTTTGTCGATTCGTCGCGCTTGCCCCTAGTTGTCTCGTAATGCGAGAACTGGGCGGCGGCGCAGGCGTGACGAGGGGAGACAGACGTGGGCGGGATCACCGAGACCACCTTCGCGAAGGGCCATCGGCCGGCAGGCGCACCCGCCCGCGCCTTTGATGGCACCGCGTCCGGAACCAACCCCGGCGAGGACGACGGCCCCGGCACCGGGGCGTCGGGGCGGCGGACCGACGACGGACCGCCACCCGGCGGCGGCCCCGCCGCCGACGGCCCCGCGCCCGGCGGCCCCGGCGGGGCCGGGCTCAGCCCGGCCCGGGTGCGGACGGTCTTCCTCGGGCTGATGCTCGCCCTGCTGCTGGCCGCCCTCGACCAGACGATCGTCGCCACCGCGCTCCCCGAGGTCGTCGGCGAGCTGCACGGCCTGGACAAGATGTCCTGGACCGTCACCTCCTACCTCCTCGCCGTCACCATCGTGCTGCCGGTCTACGGCAAACTCGGCGATCTCCTCGGCCGCAAGAGCGTCTTCGTCTTCGCGATCGTCGTCTTCGTCGCGGGCTCCGCGCTCGCCGGATGGTCGCGCACCATGGACGAGCTGATCGTCTTCCGGGCCGTGCAGGGCGTGGGCGCCGGTGGGCTGATGATCGGCGTGCAGGCGATCATCGCCGACATCGTGCCGCCGCGGGAGCGCGGCCGCTACATGGGGCTCATCGGGGCCGCGTTCGGCCTGGCGTCGGTGGCCGGGCCGCTGATCGGCGGCTTCTTCACCGACCATGCCTCATGGCGCTGGTGCTTCTACGCCAACGTGCCCTTCGGCCTGGTCACGCTCGCCGTCGTGGCGGCCGTCCTCAAGGTGCCCGAACCACTGCGGCGGCCGCGCTTCGACTATCTGGGCGCCCTGTTCCTCACCATGTTCTCCACCTGCGCGGTGCTGCTGACGAGTTGGGGCGGCACCGAGTACGGCTGGCACTCGCGCGTCATCCTCGGGCTCGCCCTGGGCGCGGCGGGCTCCGCGATCCTCTTCGTGGTCGTCGAGTGCGTCGTGCCCGAACCGCTCATGCCGATGCGGATGTTCCGCGATTCGGTCTTCTGCGTCTCCGGGCTCATCGGCGCGGTCATCGGTGTCGCGCTGTTCGGCGCGGCCAGCTATCTGCCGACGTTCCTGCAGATGGTCGACGGCGTCTCCGCCACCGAGTCGGGGCTGCTGATGGTGCCGATGATGGGCGGCATGGTGCTGTCCTCGATCATCTCCGGGCAGCTGATCAGCGCCACCGGCCGCTACAAGGTCTTCCCGATCCTCGGCGGCCTCATCTCGATCGGCGGGATGTGGCTGCTCTCCCGGCTGGAGGAGAACACCTCACGCCAGGACTACAGCCTCTGGATGGGCGTCCTCGGGTTCGGCATCGGGCTGGTGCTGCCGGTGCTGGTCCTCTCCGTGCAGAACTCCGTGGCCCCCGCCGACCTCGGCTCGGCCACCAGCGCCAACAACTACTTCCGGCAGATCGGCGGCAGCGTCGGGGCGGCCATCTTCGGCACCCTCTTCGCCCACCGGCTCGCCGACCGCCTCGCGGAGGAGTTCCCCCGGGGGACGGGCGGCCGGGCGGCCGGGGGCGGGCCGGAGCTGCCCGACCCCGACTCCGTCACCCCGCAGATCGTCCACGCGATGCCGCGCGCCCTGCGCGACGGCTACATCACGGCGTACGCCGACGCCATACCGCGGATCTTCCTCTATCTCGTGCCGGTGCTCGTCCTGGGCTTCCTGCTCGCCTTCCTGCTGAAGGAGAAACCTCTGGTGTCCCACACCGACTACGCCGTCCAGCCAGACCCCGGCGTCCAGCCGGACCCCGTCGTACCGGCGGCGCGCTCGGTGCCCCGGCACGCCGCCTCGCCGCCTCCGCCGCCGCCCGTCGCGGGCATCCCGGTCTGCGGCACCGTCCAGCACCACGACGGCACCTCGGTCCCGCGGGCCGCGCTCACCCTCATCGATGTCAGCGGCCGCCAGATCGGGCGCGGCGCCACCGGCGAGGACGGGCGGTACGCGCTGAGCACGCCCGGCACCGGGGCGTACGTCCTGATCGCGGCGGCCGGCGGCCACCAGCCGCGGGCGGTCAGCGTCACGGTCGGCGACCGGCCGGTCGAGCTGGACGTCGTCCTGGGCGGCGCGGGCCGTCTCGCCGGGTCCGTGCTCACGGCCGACGGCACGCCCGTACGGGACGCGACGGTCACCCTCACCGACGTGCGCGGCGAGGTGGTCGCCTCCACGCGCAGCGGACGCGAAGGGGGCTATGTGATGACCGAGCTGGTCGCCGGGGAGTACACCCTGGCCTCCAGCGCGCCCGCCTTCCGCCCCGCCGCGCTCCCCGTCACCGTGCAGGCCGCCCGCGAGACCCGCCAGGACATCGAACTGGCCGGTGGCGCGGTGCTGCGCGGCGTCGTCCGGGCCGGTGGCGGCCGCATCGTCGAGGACGCCCGGGTCACGCTGCTGGACGCGGCCGGAAACGTGGTCGACACCGCGACCACCGGCGCGGACGGGGCCTTCCGCTTCATCGACCTGTCGGCGGGGGAGTACACGGTCATCGCCGCGGGCTACCCCCCGGTGGCGACGGTGCTCCAGGTGGCGGGCGGCGGCCGTACGGAACGCGATCTGCACCTGGGCCACGAGGACTGACCACCGAAACGCCCCGCCCCGGTCCCCGCCTTCCGCCGGGGACCGGGGCGGAGGCATGTCCGGGACGGCGCGGCCAAGATGACACCTATTCGGGTATTGGCGCGCGCCGTGCCCCGCCCCCGCCGTACCGTGGAAGACGGTGTCGCAGATCTTGCGTGCGAAGGAGTCGTCCGCCTATGGAGCAGGGCACGTCGCGCGGTGACGGCGGGCAGGGCGGGGCGCCCGGGGTTCCGGCGCAGCGGACGGAGATGTCCGGCCGGATCCCGCTCGCGGTGGTCGTCGTCGACGCGGACGGGCTGGTCACGCACTGGAGTTCCGGCGCCCGCAAGCTCTTCGCACGCACCCGCGACCAGGCCATCGGCGCCCCGGCCGTCGATCTCATGCCGGTCTCGGGCGCGCTGCGCGGCGCGGACCTGCCGGACGAGGCGTACGAGACGCACCGGGCGGAGCCGGACGACACCCTCGACGGCCCGCGCACCTACCCCACCGCGGGCCGCGCCCGCATGACCCTCGCGGCCGGCGGCGCCCAGATCGACGTCCTGTGGTGGGCGTACCCCCTCGCGGGGCCCGGCCCCGAGCGGCTGCTGGTGCTGGCGGCGGACGCCACGGCGCTCACCGGGGCCGCCCCGGACGAGCGGTACGCGCCGGGTTTCGCGCTGCACACCGAGTTCCCCGGCGCCGAGCTGCTGGCGGACCGGCTGCCGGACATCCTGCCGAACATGGGCCCGGCCACCGGCGGCCGGATCGTCGCCCAGGTCCTCGAACTCGGCTACCCCGTCCTGGAGATCAGCCACCACGAGCGGGTCCCGGTGACCCCGGACTGGGGCATGCCCCGCTACCGCGAGCGCCAGGCCCGCCGGGCGGCCCGGCGCCGCGCGGCCGAGCTGCCCCCGTCCGGGCCGGCGGCGCTCGAAGACCTCGAGGACGACCTCGCGGACCTCGAGGAGGACCTCGAACACGCCGCCGTCCGCGAGCGCCTGGAGTTCCTCAACGAGGTCAGCGGCCGCATCGGCAGCTCCCTCGACCTGGCCCGCACCATCCGCGAGGTGACCAGCGCCGCCGTCCCCCGCTTCGCCGACTTCGCCGGTACGCATCTGCGCGCCCAGGTCCTCGCGGGCGAGGGCTTCCCCGACGGCCCGCCCGACATCACCACCGTCTGGCACCGCGTCTGGGTCGCCCACAACGACGAACCGGGGCGCTGGGACGACACGGTGCCGGTCGGGGAGAGCATCGCGTTCCCCGAGCACACCCCGTTCTTCCAGTGCATGGTCACCGGTGAGCCCGTGCTCATCCCGTACATCAGCGACGAGCTGGGCGACCGGATCGCCGGGCAGTTCGAGAAGCGCGACCTGCGCCCGCTGATCAACGGCCGGTCGATCCTCATCGTGCCGCTCAAGGCGCGCGACGTGGTGCTCGGCTTCATGGTGCTGCTGCGCCGCGCGGGCCGCGAGGTGTTCGGCGACATGGACCGGACGACCGGCGCCGAACTCGCCGCCCGCGCCGGGCTCGTGCTCGACAACGCCCGCATGTACACGTACCAGGAGAACGTGGCCGAGACCCTGCAGGACAGCATGCTGCCCCAGGTGACGCCGCGCATGGCGGGCTGTGACACTGCCACCCGCTATCTGCCCGGCACCCGGCTCGGCCGGGTCGGCGGCGACTGGTTCGACGCCATCAAGCTGTCCGGCTCGCGCACCGCGCTCGTCGTCGGCGATGTGATGGGCCACGGGCTGAACGCGGCCGCGATGATGGGCCAGTTGCGCACCGCCGTCCAGACCATGGCCGCCCTCGACCTGCCGCCCGCGCAGCTGCTGCGCCACCTGGACGACCTGGCGCAGCGGCTCGGCGAGCACTATCTGGCCACCTGTCTGTACGCGGTCTACGACCCGATCCGCTCCGAGCTGCTCCTGGCCAACGCGGGCCACATCCCGCCGGTGCTGGTGCGCGCCCAGGACGGCCGCAGCGCGCTGCTAAACCTGCCGACCGGCGCGCCCATCGGGGTGGGCGGGGTGCCCTTCGAGACGGCCACGGTGCGGGTCGCGCCCGGCGACCGCCTCATCCTGTGCACGGACGGCCTGGTCGAGGTGCGCGGCCAGGACATCGGCGCCGGTCTCGCGGCGCTGTGCGAATCCGCCGCCCATCCGGCGGCGTCGATGGACGACGCGTGCGACACCGTCATCCGGGCGCTCGCCGCCTCGTCCCGGGACAAGGACGGGCGCGGCGGCCGCAAGGACGACGTGGCGCTGCTGATGGCCCGGCTGGGCGGCATCCCCTCCGACGACGTCGCCCAGTGGCGGCTGGCGCTCGAACCGGCCGAGGTGGGCCGGGCCCGCCGCCTGGTCCGCGAGCAGCTGCTGCGCTGGGGCCTGCCGCACGCCGTGGAGACCGCCGAACTGCTGGTCAGCGAGGCCGTGACCAACGCGGTGCGGCACGCCCACACCCACCATGTGGTGCTGCGCCTGGTGCGCACCGAGGCGCTGCTGTGCGAGGTCGCGGACGACGACCACGAGCTGCCCGCCCTGCTGGAGGCCCGCCCGGACGACGAGTTCGGGCGCGGGCTGCGCGTGATCAGCGAGCTGGCCAGGGAGTGGGGGACGAGCCGGACGCGGCAGGGCAAGACCGTCTGGTTCGAACAGGCGCTGACCGGCCCCGCGCGTCACACCTGACCCACACCGGGGTAGTACGTACGGACGTGACGACGGACGCAACGACGGGCGTGGGGAGCGGCGATGAGCGTGTCGGAGAGCTACCGGGAGAACTGGGAGAGCTATTGGCGGGGCACCTCGGACGCCCCCGGCGAGGCCATCTGGGACGCCGACCCGGCGCTGAGCGCCGCCCGGGACGTCGACCGGTTGGCCCCCCACGCCGACCTCTCCCTCCCCATCGTCGACCTGGGCTGCGGAAACGGCACCCAGACCCGCTACCTGGCCACCCGCTGCGGGCGCGCCCTGGGCGTCGACCTGTCCCACGCGGCGGTCGCGCACGCGCGGCGCGCCGATCCGGCGCGGACCGCCGAGTTCCGGCAGCTGAGCCTCACCGACCCGGCGGCCGTGCGTGCGCTGCGCGAGGATCTCGGCGACGTCAACGTCTATATGCGCGCCGTCATCCACCAGAGTGACGCGCCCGACCGCCGTCCGGTCGCCGAGGCGGTGGCCACCCTGATCGGCCGCCGTGGCCGGGGCTTCGTCACGGAGCTGACGGAGGAGTCCAAGGCGACGCTGGCCCGGCTGGCCGAGAGCCCCGGCGGCCCGCCGCCGAAGCTCCGCCGCGTCTTCGACCACGGCCTCAAGCCCGCCGACGCGGGGAACGCCGAGGTGCCGGACCTGCTGGCGGAGGCGGGTCTGCGGATCCTGGCCGAGGGCCCCACGGCCCTGGCCCAGACGGAGCAATGGGCCGACGGTTCACGGGTGGAGCTGCCCGCCCGGTGGTTCGTGGTGGCCGGTGTCGCGGCGGGCTAGGGGGTGTCGTATGGATCATGCCGGGCTCCCGACGCCGCTGTGACATCAGCCGCTGCCGCGGCGGGCGGCACCTCGCGGCCCCGCGCTCGTCGCACGCAGCGCCGCT